>JAJECE010000043.1 GCA_022822185.1 Rhodothermales bacterium
GTTATGCACGATGGTGCGACCCAAGCAAGGGAGCCGGCTGCGTTAATACACACGGTCGGATCCGTGCAGGGCATCCACGGAACCCCGTGCCCCTACCACGATGAACGGTTCGCTTGGGATGGAAGGATCCCGAACAGAGTCAGATGCAAAAATGGAAGTTTTTGAGCAAAATTAACTATGTCAAGTTAATCTATTTTGCAACAGGCAGTCCTTACCGATGCGAATGCACTGGTGGCAAATCGCGGAGAAACTGCGATTGATGTCATGGATGTCTTTGAAGAGGCGAAGCAGCAGGGAGCATTCACATTCTGGAATCATCCCGCATGGACATCACAGCGTGCGGACGGAATCGCAGAACTGGACGAGATGCACCGGACACTCATTGAGAAAGGCCTGCTGCATGGCATTGAGGTAGCGAACCAATTCACCTACTCGGATGAAGCACTCCAGATTGCCCTGGACCATAATCTGGCGATCCTTGGCACCAGTGATGTGCACGGACTGATCGACTGGGACTTCGAGGTCGCCAAAGGCGGACACCGCCCGGTAACGCTGGTATTTGCAGAGGAGCGGACTGCCGAAGGTATTCATGAAGGTCTGCGGACCCGCCGCACCGCTGCCTGGCACCGCAATACGCTGATCGGGCGCGAATCCGAACTCCTGCCCCTGCTTCACGCATCCATCACCGTCGCGGGGGCAGAATTCCGGCCCGGTACTTCCGTCTTGAATGTTACGATGATCAATCATTCGGATGCCCGTTTTTTGTTGCGAAACACCTCTGATTTTACGTTCCACGAGGATGCAGATCTCGTAGAGGTAGCTCCCCACGCACAGACGGGATTCGTTCTGAAAACGTCTGGGCACGATGCGCCTTATCTGATCACCTTTGAGGTTCTGAATGCGATCACCGCACCCGGTACGCACCCCGAAATCACGCTCACGATTGACACGGATTCTTCTCTGGAATGATACAGAATTGTGACGATTTGCCCGTACGCAGCGACTAAGGGGTAACGTTTAATTCATTATTTCGTCTCAACCATGAAACGCTTTCTTGTATACTTTCCGCTCCTTCTTGCCGGCTGTGTGACAACCCAGAGCCTGCCGGTAGAAGACCGTTCCCGCACCTATGATATGGATTACGACTTTGTTTTTGACGCGGCAGTACAAATGCTTGCTGAACAAGGCTTTGCAATCATAGACGCGGAAAAAGACGAAGGGATCATCAACACCGATTACCGTGCTGAGGGAGAATTCCTGAGTTTTCTGACAGGTTCTACACGCTTAAAAGTCTCCGCGCTGGTATCGGATGCGCCGGGGGGGACACGGGTTCTGCTCAATCTAGATGTCCAGGATGCAGACTCATCCGTGGACGGAGGCGGCTTCTATAATTCACGAAGCCTTTCGCCGCGCGTTGCCCGCAGATACTACCGGGACATGTTTGAAGCTCTGGACGCGTATCTAGCCGAGTAATCGGAACGGGTCAGCGTCAGATCCAGGGACCGGTGATGGCCAGTGTCAGCCCGTCCCACTGGATATTCACAAACAGCGTGGTACCGTCGGGAGAGAAGGTTGCCCCTGCTAACTCCGAGTCACTCACAGCGTTGCGAGCGAACTTATAAAGTTCCCCCTCCGGGGTAATTCCGACCAGAAACTGTTCATTCGACCCATCCTCACACACAATCAGATCTCCCCAGGGAGTAACCGTCAGGTTGTCTGCATTCTCAATCAGACCGGGATCATTGGGCTCTACGAATAACTCCAGCCTCTCCTCTGCAGGAATCAGTCGCCAGATCTGACCACATTTGGCACTGCCCCCGTTGGTGCAGGCGAAGTAAACGGCATCATTGCCGTACCACATCCCTTCTCCGCGTGCAAACCGGGCTGCCCCCTGATCAAATCCTCGGAGGCGCAAGTCATTCAGTGGCGCTTCAACCTCATCCAGATCAATCCAGCGCACATCCATCTGTGCCCCAACGGTTACCATCTGTGTATCCCAGTTACGGGTATCCAGGCTGGGCCTACCGACAATCTGGAGTGCCTGTAACCGCCCGCCCATTTCCAGATTCGCCGGATCCCGCGGAATAAAACGATAGATCAGACTATCGTGTGCATCTTCGGTCTGGTAGATGATATTGGTCGCCGGATCCACTGCCACTGCCTCATGATTAAATCGTCCCATTGCACGGATTGGAACCGGGCGGGCAATCTGTGGGGTGACGCTTGCAGGAACCTGAAAGACATAGCCATGATCCCGGGCAAGGGCATCTCCCGCCAGATGTGTGGTCTCTTCGCAGGTAATCCAGGTATTCCACGGGGTCGGCCCGCCTGCACAGTTGCGCAGGGTTCCGGCGAGGCTCAGATATTGGGAGACGATCTCTTGTTTTGCGGTGTCATAGACAAAGGTGGTCGTCCCCCCAAGCGCGGGGCCTCCACCTGTACCGGCATCGTAAAGGAGCACCGGATCTATCCGGTCTGCAAGAACATTCTCCGTCCCAAACGCCCCCATCTCTGGATCTGCATCCAGATTTACTTCATGGTTGCGAATCACAATCGTCTCTCCCTGGGGGCCGGCAAAGGTAGCCATCCCGTCTGGTGCACCGGGCACATGGAACCCGTCACTCATTTGATCTCCCTTGCGGGACACGATCTTATAACGAAACTTTTCCGGCAGATCCATAATTCCTGCCGGATCTGATACGAGAGGCCCGAACCGTTCTCTCGCCTGTGCAGGAAAGCTTTGGCACCCAACTAGGGATTGAAGCCCGGCAAAACCAAGCGCAAATGCACCGGATGTCTTCAGAAACTGGCGACGGGAAGCAATGGAAACAGGATTTTTCAAGACTTGCATGATCTTCGTTGGTATGGCTAGATATTTAAGTACAAAGCGATTGAAGCCAAGACTGGCTTGTGAGCGGTTTCAACGCTCAAACAACCATTGTGTACCAAAATCCAGCATCTATTTTGGAGGCACAAATCCTCCATTCACTGGAGAGTCCTGGATTCGCCTCCACCATCACATCAGGCGGTGTTACGGCTTTTTGATTTATGCCTTCCCCGCATCGAAGATATCAGTATCCGTACGAAAATCCTGTTTTTGGCGGTTTGTTTCGTTGATTGTATATTCAGATGAATTTTGTGACTCTGCCGTTCTGAGAGTGATATAGGATCTGGCGTGTTCCGTCCATCTTCTCGGCGGAGCCTGCGCATGGGGCAGGAGGCTAGGCTGATTTCGAAAGGATTGCTTCCCGTTCGGCCTTCCAATTGTGGGGGAGAAAAGTGTACAGTTCGGATTCCGCTGCCTTACCGATCTATTTCAATGCCTTTTTTCCTGTCTCCGACGAATGCATGGTAGATTACATGTTCGGCCTTCCAAGGGTGCGTATTTTATTCAGCGACAAACAAACGGTGTACATGACCTATGGTTATGCAACTTTTGGAATTCGTGTGTAGTTGAGGCATCCGAGTTGATCACTTTATGCCAAATGTCAAGAAATGCTATCCAAGACCATGAAGCCGGCGACGGTTCACTAAGCGAAGAGGATGTCAAAGCACTTTGTCAGGGATTGAGAGATATGCTTGCCAATCTTAGTGCACGGGACGAGTATTGGGAACGAATTAATGAGGAAGAGGCCGAACTGCAGGATAATCCCCCTAGTTTACTTGACGAAATGGTGAGTCTCCAATCTACACCTTGGGGCGTTGAGCCAAGAATCTCGTTAGAGGACTGGACAGATGGTATGGCATGTGTGTGGGCGAATGTGGGGAGATATCTCAGAATTGCTATGGATAGGACTTCCGTGAAAGAATCAAAACATATCCATAATGACGGACTGCGGGACAGTTCGCAGAACAAAGTGACCGAACGGGCAGAGGATTTACCCGAGGAACACGAGTCTTCCAATGTAAACTCGCCACAAGAGTTGGCCGTGCTTATGCGTACGGTAATCAGCAGGACTTGTTTGGAAGAGTACTCATGACCAATTCCACAAGCAGAACAGTTTGAAAAATACGAGAGGGTATTTCCAGATGCAGCCAAAGAGATTTTGGACATGGCTAAAGAAGGACAGCAGATCCGAAAGACGAGAATTAGCCTTGAGCGCCGCCGCATCAATGCAGCAGTATCTGTATCCTTCGGGATGATGAGTTTGGCGGGCATCGGTATTTTTCCGGGAATTTCATGGACGATTGCAGTTCCTTTAGGCCTCAGTGGAATGATCACCTTTCTTCTGCGTGAATTCTCAAAGGTCTTGAAATCTCGTCCGTAACCTGACTCCAGTCCCAGACAAAAACTGTTGTCAGAGGGCCTCTTGATGAACAGATTTGAGCGGCAGTACACTTTGATCTACCGCCGCTCAGTATACCGGAGGATGATTTGAACTCAAACCCCGAAGATTGTCAGTGCTGGATAATATCCGTACGACAATCCATCTATACTGACTACATTTCTGTCTGGAGATTGTATCCGTTCCGCGGTATAATTCCGGGAGATATGTTAAGGAAGTGACGAAGGAAACAGGAAGTCTTCGGGAATTTGAGGAATTCATTGATGCGGAGACATTGGTCTCGTAAAGAAATTAGAAGGATCGGAATTGTTTTCCCTGTCTGTATGATCTTCATACCTGTACTGATGTCACTCCTGCTTTGCCTTGAGAAATTCGCCAGCAATCATCTCCACCGCATCCTCCAGCACCATTAGAACCTCTTCTTTACTGGATGTGCCCGTAGATCTGCTAAACATTCCCCCATCAGACAATCCAACCGTCATGGCAACGTTTCCACGGTAAATCCAATGTACGACATCTATGTCAAACGATACGACACAACTACCATCTGGATAAATGGCGAGTGCAGAAAAACGCAGGGCCCCCGGCGCAGAATCACGTACTGTGAATTCCGCCTGCCTCAGCGCTGACTCCGCCCCTGCCTTGACTGTATCTTCAAGCGGGAGACACTGCCCCTGTTTATTTTCAACCATGGACGCATCAACACTGATTGCATTGATTTCGGATATAACATCCGGGTTTACATATTGTGCGGCAGCTGAATCAACCACAAATGCAAGTACCACGAAGAAGGGGATGGAGCGCAGCATGGGACGATTGGAGTTTATTTCCTGAAATATAGCAAATCTCCATACGACTTTCCTGAAACCCTGGGTACGTAATCTGCACCTTGTGGACTGTTGAATTGGCTTACATTCCAGCCATCTTTACCGAATACCACGTTGCATGGAGAAGATCCTGATATATGTGGATGTATAAGCCTGAACTTCGTACATATTGGGAGCACCTAAATTTTTAGAGAAATTTTCGGGAACAAGGTACTTGTACTTGCGTGCCAGCGTGTGTTAAGTCATCCATAACCGCCTGATTCCATGTCAGAACATCCAAAAACTCAGGACCAAGCGCATGAGATTAACATTCCACAAAACGGCACCCAAAAGCCGGTGGAGGAGGAGTATGTCATAAGGCCATACGGCAAAGTCAGCAAGGAAACCATTCGTATCCTTGAGGAGGTGAAGGTTCGTCGAGCGCTGGCACTTGAACTCCTGGCTGATCATTAAGGAGCATTATCAAGTTACTTTAGACGATGCCTTAATCGATAACGCGCATGCCTTAGGCACCAAGCCGATGATTCTCAACCGGAACAGTCTCCTATCTGCACTCGACAGCCTCTATCATAGGTGTCACATAGAACTCCATTAGAAGGCAGTGGCCCTTATCCATGCCATTATCCTGAATCATCCTTTCATGGATGGCAATAAACGTACGGCATTGCATCTCCTGGAAGCACTCACAAATCGGATTGAATACAGACTGGTAGTGGAAGATCTCGTACTGTACGATCTGACTTCGACGGTCACCCCCCAAATGGAAATACGCAAAGCAGGATTTCCGGAAAAATGAGGACTACTCGTCCCCCTTCTCATGGGTAAAGCCTGTGTTAATGAGCACGATCTGAATGTCGTGTTCAGGAGTGCGTTCCTTGAAGAGCACCGTCTGGCGATGCAGGGTTTGATTGACGACTTGAGGAAGACGAATGCCCTTTTCGGTCACCTTGTGGGGGAAAAGATATCCTGACTTCGAATACCACATTGCTCTGAGAGGATCTTAACATATATTTATGCGTGAATCTGGATTTTTTTGCATTCTGAGGTTCTTGCAAAACTAATACTCCGGGTTAAAAAGTGCTCCTGGGTGCACTCAGGTGAATAAAAATCTTCAAGATTGAGAGTTTTGCGAGATGCTCCTCTGAGAACATATAAATTTTTTTGGAGATTTTCGGGAACAAGTTACTTGTACTTGCGTACCAGCGTGTATTAAATCGTCCATAACCGCCTGATTCCATGTCAGAACATCCAAAAACTCAAGACCAAGCACGTGAGATTGACATCCCAAAAAACGGCACACAAGAGCCGGTGGAGGAAGAGTACGTCATGACGCCATACGGCAAAGTTAGCAAGGAATCCCTTCGTATCATTGAGGAGGTGAAGGTTCGTCGAGCACTGGCACTTAAACTCTTGGCCGATCATTGAGGAGCACTATCAAGTTACTTTAGACGATGCGCTGATCTGCAACGCAAATGCCTTGGACTCCAAGCCGATGGTTCTCAACCGGAACAGTCTTCTCTCGGCACTCGGCAGACCCTACCATGGGTACCATGAAGAACTCCATGAGAAGGCGGCGGCCCTTGTCCATGCAATTATATTAAATCATCCTTTCATGGATGGCAACAAGCGTACGGCATTATACCTGACAGAAATACTTCTGGATCGGAGTGGATACAGAATAACAGTGGAAGACCTTGTACTGTACGATAAATTCATTCTGATTGCGAAGGGGGATGTAAGTTACGATCAGCTTTGTGCGTGGATGAAGTTGATCATTGAACCCGCGTAACCATTCCCGCGACTGCCCTGCCTACAAGTCCGGCTCGTCGCGGTGACTCAAAAAATTTCCCATCTCCCATACGGTACCACATAAGACGGGGACCTGCCAACATGTGGATAAAGCGCTAAGCTTAAAATAGCGTGTCAGGATTTCGATATCGGTGAGCGTGATCTTTTTCCGCCCAGAGATCAAAACCCATCCTGTGCGGAAATGACATATTTACGGCGGCGAATTTCTATCAGAATAGCAGCCGTGACCGAACATAACGACAGTTTACCCTGTACCTCAGTTTCATTGTTCTACTCAATACGGGGAATGCACTCCATTGCAAATTTTAATGCCTGAAGCTTTATCTTACTGTCTGCACCGGCTTTATCCGAATATTGATGCAAAATCTACAGTTGAATCTGTCAATCTCGGCCCGTCCAAACATTCCAGTCCCACAAATTCGCTCATAGAAAAGGTGAGGACATGACCAGAGAGAATCGCAACCGGCAGATCATTGAGCGCATCCAGGCGGGCGAACTTCCGAAAGATGTCGCCGATGATATGGGGTTGAGCACCGCGCAGGTATGGCAAATTTGCCGGAAGGCCGGACTGTCAGGAAAACAAATGAAAACGGAACGCAACCGTGAGATCGTTCGCCGCGTTCAGGCCAGACAGCCCCCGAAAGCAGTTGCCAAAGAGTTCGGGTTATCACTGAATACGGTACACCAGATTTGCCGGCAGGCGGGACTAGACCTTAAAGACCTTTGGCAATGCAAAATCCGTAAGCGGAACCGCAAGATCGCGGAACGCGTAGCCAACGGGGAAACTCGGGCCGCCGTTGCCATAGAATTTGGCCTGAGTGCAAATATGGTGCAAAGCATTTGCAGGAACGAAGGGGTAGCAGCCTGGAAGCGGTTAACCAAACAGGAGTACCAGAAGCGGAACCAGAAGATCATCCAACGTGTTCAGGCAGGCGAAAATCAGACCGCTGTCGGCAAAGAATTCGGGCTAACTGGAGCCCAGGTGGGTTCAATCTGCAAGCAGGCAGATGTGTACGTCCAAGACTTTCAGGAACGTAACCGCCAAATCTTTCGCCGCGTCCAAAAAGGGGAAACCCGCAAAGATATTGCTCTAGACCTTGGATTGTCAGCGGACCGAGTACGTCAAATCTGCAGGCAAGCAGGATTGGGCAGGAAACAATTCGATAACCAGAAACGGGCGGAACGAAATCAGCAGATCATTGAGCGCGTCCAGTCTGGGGAAACCCTGAAAAATGTTGCCGCAGACTTTGGGTTAACCCTAGGCACGGTACGCAAGATTTGCAATGAAGCGGCAACCCCTCATGGCTAAAGTTTCTGGAATTCAGACTTCATCCGTAGGCTGTTCATGGGAGGCTTCCGGCAGAATCAGAGATTGGAAATTCCTCAAATATCAGTAAATTGTCAGATCAGTGGTGAAGGTGGACCGAGGGGGGATCAACACCAAACAACAAAAAATGGCTCTCTTTTCACTCAACTTGACTGGAGGGCAATTTTACTCAATACACAATTTACAGCAGCAGGATGGGACGAAGATCAAAGAACAAGCAGCGGCAGGTTGAGCAGTATACCCACCAGGGAAAAGACCGGGTTAATAATCCACCGGTGGGGCTGGTTACCCCGGAAACTGACGGGAGAGATGATGTGAAAACTTATCGGCATGATCCCCATTTAGATCCTCAGCTGCAGTGGGCGGGAAAAGAGGAACGTACCTCCTTCGAAATTCCTACGGTCTCTCTTCATGTGCATGAGCGGATGGATCCCCATACCGTCATTGATGCCGTGTGCAAACAAACGGAGGATCCCCGGCAATTATCTCTGTTTTCTACGCCGGCAGAAAATCCGCCAATTCGCCAGGCGATTGAGTTTTATCAGCATCGCCAGAATTGGACCAACAGACTGATTGCGGGGGACAGCCTCTTGGTGATGAACAGTTTACTGGAGAAGGAGGGACTTGGCGGGAAGGTTCAGACAATTTATATTGATCCCCCTTACGGGGTCAAATATCGCTCCAACTTTCAACCATTTGTCAGCCAACCCAGTCCTACCGGTGATGATCAGGACAAAAACCTGACGGCTGAACCGGAACAGATTCGTGCATTTCGTGACACATGGGAACTCGGGATCCATTCATATCTGGCCTATCTGCGGGATCGTCTGCTGTTGGCATATGATCTGCTGCACGAAAGCGGGAGTTGTTTTGTGCAGATCGGTGACGAGAATATTCACCGTGTGGGCATGATCATGGACGAGATCTTCGGAGCGGAGAACCGGATTGCAACCATCACCTATGCCACGACGAGCGGGAGTTCGACAAACATTTTACCACAGGTTGCGGACTACCTTCTCTGGTACGCAAGGGATGCAAAAAGGGTAAAGTACCGAAAATTATATGAGCCATTAAATCGGAGGGGAATCGTTAAACTGTTCAAAGGGAATGCAATGGTTGAACTTCCTGATGGAACCTGCCGAAGACTAACGAAAGAAGAGCAGTTTGCTCCAGATCAATACTTGCCAAAGGGCGCAAGAATATATCGAAGGCGAGATTTCGATTCACAGGGTGCCTCAACGACTGGAAGATCGGAGCCGTATGAGTGGAATGGGCGTATCTTCTCCTGCCCACCGGATAGACACTGGTCGATTTCCAAAGAAGGAATGGATCGACTTGCGGAACTGGGGCGTCTAGATGCCTCCGAGGGACAATTGAGGATTTGCTGGAAACGGTATGAAGAGGAGGTTCCAGGGAAACCTATCCATAATCTCTGGTCGGCTCAAATGTCTGCACAGGGAAAGCGGTATGTGGTTCAGACTGCGATCAAACCAATCCAGCGCTGCATCCTGATGACCAGTGATCCAGGAGACTTGGTGCTGGATCCAACCTGCGGCAGTGGAACGACCGCTTATATTGCGGAACAGTGGGGCAGGAGATGGATTACCTGTGATACGTCGCGCGTGGCGATTACCGTTGCCAAGCAGCGCCTGCTCACCGCTTTTTACGACTACTACGAGTTGGCACGCCCAAATGAGGGAGTTGGGGCCGGATTTCGCTATCGCAGTGTAAAAACCGTCTCACCAAAAATTCTGGGATATGACGAGGAGCCCAATCAGACTATTTTATATGATCAGCCGCACAAAGATGGCCGCAAGATGCGGGTGGCGGGTCCATTCACCGTGGAAGCCGTTCCTGCACCAACGGTGAAGCCTCTGAGTGAGAGTAACAACGAAAATCCCCCCCCTGTATGAATATACGCAGAGCGGATTTCCGGGCAAAATGAACACCAGCTGTCTCCCATCCAGGGAATGAATCTTGAATCAGTAAACACGATCCGAAGGTCGTATTTAGATGTCGTTAATTCCTTGAAGAGTACCGTCTGGCGCTGCAGTGTCTGGCTGACGGCTCAATAGAGACGAGTCCCTTCCTCGGTCGGCTTGGAAGGAAGAAGATATTCGGCATGATTGCCCCGGTCGCAGATCACCGATGCCTCCACATTCCCCAATTCGGCTAAAATCCGGCCTTCATTCAAGCGATGCTTCGAACCGCATCTCGTATTATAGCGGTGCCGCAGAATCCGAAGTAGGACAAAAGCAGCAAAGCAGATCGCGACATGCGCCTGTACGCGCCGTTTTTCCAATGATAGATGGACGAACGGCCATGGTGTGCTTCATGACCCGAAATATCCAGAAACAGACACAAAGATCCACCCCGACCTACGGCCGGATCGTCTCCATCCGGGCAATCCACAACCCGCTGTTCAGGTCAGAGGTGAAGATGTGCCCCTTGAAGATCTGTGCACCCCAGGTCATGGACCATCCCGGTACCATGGACTGCGCATCTGTAGTCAGGATATGGGCAATCTCCCGGCCCTGCTCATAGAGATTGCCCCTCAATTCGCCGCGGATATCCACAACGCGCAATCCTCCCTGATAATACCCCACATACAGACGGTCGTCCTCCACCCATACATTATGCGCCCCGGCATCCGGCACCTCATACCGGGCAACCTCCACAGGTGCCCCCATGTCAGACATATCCAGAATATGAATGTAACCTCTGGCATCTATCGGCCGGCTCGCATCCCAGTCATCCGGAAAAATCTCATCCCCGACAAATAGATATTTTCCATGCCTCCAGGCGACGTGGGTGTTGCCCGCCGGATAGGAAAGCCGGCTGACCATCACCGGAGCCGTCTCCGTGCCGCCATGCGACCCCGCGCCGACATCCAGCATCACCACGCCGTCATCCCAGTACGATAAGTAGGCATACCCATCCTGAATAATCACGTCATGCAGCGTCTTCTCCGCCCGATCCAATTCCCAGCGGCCGACCTCCTCCGGATTTACCGGATCAGAAATGTCAATGATATGGAGCGAACTCGTGCCGTTGTGACACGCATAGACAAGATCCCCCTCAATCCATACATTATGAACGCCCCCGGTCACCGTCGCCGTGTACTCTGACAGAATGGTCGGATGTGCAGGGATGGAAAGGTCCAGAATCACAATCCCGTTCCTCCGGCTGGAAGCCCCCTCACGCGTAATCACCGCCAACTGATTACTCTCGTGAATCTTCACATCATTAATGCGGCGGGCATCCACCTGAATAGAATCGGTCATGACCGGACTCTCCGGATTGGTGACATCAAATACCTTCATCCAGTCGTGCATAAAGGTGCCCACATACGCATAATCACGGCCGTCCACCCCTTCAAATACCCAGGTGTCCCCCGAATGATGATGGGCAATCGGACCGCGGCCGACTGGAACCAGTGTCTCTTTGTGTATGCGGGATTCCGCCGCAATGATGATGGATCGTTCAATCTCTTCACCAATACGCGCGGTAATGGTATAGTCCTTTGCCTGCTCCGCAACAAATACCCCCTCGGCCCCTTCATTTTCCATGAATGCGCCTCCTCCAGATGCCTCCCACAATGGATAGATTCCGTCCACCGCCTGTCCATCCGCATCCGTCGCCTGGATACGAAAACGTACCACATCCCCCTGTCTCACGATATACCGGTTCTGTGCAATCTGATAAGAGACAGCCGGGTTGGGAGCCACATGGACCTCCATGAGCACCGTGGCACCGGCCGCCCGAACCGTGATTGTCGTTGAACCCGGACGCTTTGCATGAATATGACCGGATCGGTCCACCGTTGCAACTGCAACATTACTGCTTCGAAAACGAATACGGCCTTCTGGAATTGAACCGTTAAGCCTGACTTCCACCGGCACACTCGTCCCTGATCGTATCGGCGATACCGGCACGCTGGCAACCAGTTGGGTACTCGCCCCCTTCTCTATGGTAATCTCTGCATATCCCGGCTTTCCTCCCATGATCGCCACAACCACCGCACTGCCGGAGGCCAGACCCTGGACAACTCCATTCTCGTCAATCTTCGCAATCGATGACTCGGCAATATGCCAACGGGGCACGAATCCGGTAAGCACCGCATTCCCGGCATCATATGCCTCGGCAGAAAATTTCACGGTCTCACCGACCTTGAAAGAGGCCGATCCCGGTAAAATCTCAACACGCTCCGGCACAGATGCCTGCATGCTTACTTGCAGGAATATTCCAATGAGTAGTAGTTTCATGGATTCTTGGGCAGTTTTATTGCCCCGTCAAACCCGTATTGCCGCGCACATGATCCGAAAACCATAAAATTTGAATCCCGTGCGCCATTCCCCAAACCATATGATCTGGAATGAGTCCCGCCGGGTCTCGCTCCTGTCCATCCCCATCGTTGCGACTCAACTGGGACAGATCAGCAATGGGTTTGTGGATGTGATGATGGTGGGGCGGCTGGGAGCCCCGGAACTCGCCGGCGTGGCCCTCGGGAATGCCACCTATTTTCTGTTTGCACTGATCGGGATTGGAATCCTGCTGGCCGTAGGACCGATGGTTTCGCAGGCCTACGGCGCAGGCAGGCATGATCCCATTGGCCGGACCACCCGGCAGGCACTCTGGCTGGCCACGGTCCTGTCCGTGCCGGTCCTGCTGATCATGTGGAATGCAGAACTGCCGTGGACCCTCATGCAGCAGGATCCGGCAACCATGGTCTACGCCCAAGGATACCTGCAAGCCGCAATGTGGGGATTCCTCCCCTTTATGTGGTTCAATGCACTGCGCAATTTTGTGGAGGCAATTGCACGCCCGCTGCCGATTACCATCATCATTGTAATGGGGATCCTGCTGAATATCCTCGCAAACTATGGTCTGATGTTCGGCAATTTCGGACTCCCCCGCCTCGGACTCACGGGAACCGGCTGGGCAACCTGTATCGTGCACTGGTTTATGTTTTCCTGCATTGCGCTGTATGTGGCGTTTCAGCAGCCCTACCGCACCTACGGGGTGCTGCGAAAACTCCGAACGCCCGACTTCGGCTATTTCCGTGAACTTTTACGGGTCGGACTCCCGATTGGAGGATCCATTGGACTGGAGGTGACCCTGTTCAGTGCAACCGCCTTCTTAATTGGCACCTATGGCTCCGTTCCGATTGCTGCCCATCAGATTGCGATTCAATGTGCGGCAATTGCCTATATGGTGCCACTGGGTATCGGATTTGCCACCTCGGTTCGGGTGGGCCAGAATATCGGAGGAAAAAATTATGCTGCTGCCGCAGCATCCGGACACGCCGGGATGGGACTGGCATTCATCTTCATGTGCTGCACTGCACTGATATTCTGGCTTGCGCCCAATTTCATTGTTCGCATCTACCTGGATACCAGAGATCCTGCCAATGCAGCAACGGTCATTCAAGTGGTTCGTCTGCTAGGGATTGCCGCACTTTTTCAACTCTTTGACGGAGTGCAGGCCACAGCACTGGGAGCACTTCGAGGACTCAAGGATACAAGCGTTCCGATGATGCTGGGCTTCATCGCCTACTGGCTGATTGGCATGCCGACCGGACTCGGACTCGGGTTCGGCCTGAACATGGGGCCGGAAGGATTCTGGTGGGGCCTGGTCGTCGGTCTTCTGGCCGCCTCCATCATGTTTACGTATCGGTTTGTCCACAGGACCCGCCGACTCCAAGACAAAAATGCCCCGACTGGCGGCAATTCGATGACTTTATTGTGAAGATTTATTGAATAATTTCTAAAATGCGCAAATAGGGCTAAATTCTTAAAATTATGTCGTAAATTTGCGCGGTTCAAACACTTCGGCCCTCAATGCCTCAAATTTTTCCAAGGAAATCAAACACCCTTCCACACCTGTCTCTGGGCGGAATGCTGGGAAGCGGGGTGATTGTGGTATTCCTGGTCTGGTATTATTTTTCCCCCGAATACACCGATGTTGGCTATGCCCCCGAGCAGCCCGTGCAGTACAGCCACCGGGTACATGTTGATCAACTGGGACTGGATTGCCGGTACTGCCACAATTTTGTGGAGGTTGCCGATATATCCAATGTGCCTGCAACCGAAACCTGCATGAACTGCCACGAAATCGTCCTCCCGCAAAGTACAGATCTCGCACCGGTACGTGCTAGTTGGGCGGAGAATTCATCTATCCCCTGGGTGAAGGTTCACCAACTGCCCGATTATGCGAAGTTCAGTCACGCCGTCCATGTGAATAATGGAGTCGGCTGTGAAACCTGCCACGGCAGGATTGATCAGATGGAGGTGGTTCAGCTTGTTGAGCCCCTCTCTATGGGATGGTGCCTTGAATGTCATCGGGAACCGGAGAACTACCTCCGCCCCAATGAAGAGATCACTACAATGGGCTATATCCACAGTGAAGGATTCCTGGAAAACAATTTGAACCGGATCAAACAGGAAGGCATTCGTCCACCGACGAATTGCAGCGCCTGCCATTATTAGTCGGAAACGCGTTATGATATCCCTTCCAATTGTCGACGGTACTCCTTCGGACTCAGCGCGAAAACTGTGGCGCAGCCGCCCGCACCTTGACCAGGATCCGGCGCTGGTCGAGCAGGTCTCCGAGGAGTTTATTCCCGGTGCAAGCAAAGCCCCTGGCGGCAGTAATCGCCGCCAGTTTATGCAGCTGTTGGGGGCATCCATGGCGATGGCAGGCCTTGCCGCCTGCCGCAAGCCGGTCGAAACCATCATGCCCTTTTCGGACCGTCCGGAAGAACTGATTCCCGGCGTTCCGCTGCACTATGCAACCGGAATGAATTTTCGAGGTGTCACCCGTCCGCTGCTGGCAAAAAGTTATGACGGCCGGCCCGTAAAAGTGGAAGGCAATCCCGATCACCCCAACGCTTCCGGATCTTCCGGTGTCTTTGAACAGGCCTCCCTGCTTCAACTCTACGACCCGGATCGCTCCCAAACCATCCTGCGTACAGGCTCCCCGGTTGGCTGGGATGACTTTCTGTCTCTGTGTCAGCGATTCCAGACCCTTACCCGGCGGGTCGCCGTGCTCGCAGCACCGGATCATTCCATCACACGCGCACGCCTGCAGGCACAGATGGAGACGCAGTTCCCGAATACGCGGTGGATTGATTATCGCAGTGAAGGAGATGATGCAGAGTCCCTGGGGATTCAGATGGCCTATGGACAGCCGCTGCAGCCCGTCTATGACTTTGCAAATGCCGATGTCATCGTCAGTCTGGACGCAGACTTCCTGGGTCCCCATGCAAAAAACGGCAATTGGAATACCGCCTCATTTGCTCAGGGGCGCAAACTTGATGGAGATGGAGATCAGATGAGCCGGCTGTATGTTGCGGAGAGCACCTACACCGCAACCGGTACCATGGCCGACCATCGCAGACGGATGCGCTCCGGGGCCATTACACGTCTGGCAAGCCGGATTGCCACCGCAATGGGCGTTTATTCCGGGGAAAACCCCGATGCATTTGCCTCCAGTATTGCCCGGGATCTGCAGACCGCCAATGGACGCTGTGTCGTGATTGCCGGCGAAACGCAACCCGTTGAAGTGCACGCACTCTGTGCACTGATGAATTACGCTCTTGGAGCCGTCGGGACCGCAGTCACTTTACTGGACACCGGTGCCCCCGCACAACTACCCCAGTCACAGTCCCTCCCCGCCCTGGTGGAGGAAATGCAGGCGGGCCAGATTGACCTGCTTCTGATACTGAACGTCAATCCGGTATACGATGCGCCCCCTGAATTGAACTTTCAGGACGCAATGGGACGTGTCAGTGATACCGTACATGTCGGCCTGCATGTGGATGAAACCGCCCAGGCCAGTACCTGGCATATCCCGCTGACACATTATCTGGAATCCTGGGGAGACGGCCGTTCGATGGACGGAACACTCACCCCGGTACAGCCGCTGATTGCCCCGCTCTACGAAGATGCACGAAGCGAAATCGAAATCCTCCATGCACTCTCAAGCGGGCAGTATGCCAGAGGATACGACCTAGTCCGCGAAAGCTGGACATCGGTGCTGAGCGAAGACGATTTTGAGACGGCCTGGCGCCGCATCCTCCATAATGGCTACCTGCAGGATACAGGCTATCCTTCGGTCACCGCCGAGCCCGCCTTTGACGCAGCACTCCCCGAATCCGATTCCGGCCTGGAACTGGTGATCCGGCTGGACCCCACGATACTAGACGGCAGCTTTGCCAATAACGCCTGGTGTCAGGAACTTCCAGACCCGATCACAAAAATTGTGTGGGATAATGTTGCCGTCATCAGCCCGAAGACGGCCACTGACCTTGGACTCGTGTGCGAATACTCCAAAGGCCGGTACTACGCAGATGTGGTCACTCTGACCGTCAATGGTCAGGAGGCGGAACTCCCCATCTGGATTCTGCCCGGACACGCAGATGATACCGTATCGGTTACAATGGGATATGGTCGTCAGATCTCTACAACACGGCCGGAGCGGGATACTCCGTTCTGGGATACCGACGATGCAACCGACATCTATGCCCGCGGCGCTCTGGCTGGCGGTGTGGGAACGAATGTGGCAAAGCTCAGAGATCTACTGGCGCGGCCGGTGTCCACCGGAGTTCAACTCACGGCCACAGGCCGCAAATGGAGGATCGTTACCACGCAGGACCACGGTATTCTGGACACCGATGCCCGCCCGCTGATCCGTATGGCGACGATGGACGAGTACAGAGCAGATTCCGCATTCGCACTGCAGGATGAAGCGCCGACCCCCGGCTCAGATGTAAAAACGGACTTCTCGGATTACCCCGAACTCTGGAAAAATCAGCATCCGGCCAAAAGCCCCGCATTCCGTGACAGTGACTACTGGCAGAATCAGTGGGGAATGGTGATTGACCTGAATTCCTGCACCGGATGCAATGCGTGTATTATTGCGTGTCAGGCAGAGAATAATATTCAGGTCGTCGGGAAGAAGGAGGTCGGCAATGGACGCGAACTGCACTGGCTGCGCGTTGATCGATATTTCTTAACCGAAGGCGGAGAAAATCTGGATGCAGATCCGCAGATCGTCATGCAGCCCATGCCGTGCCAGCACTGCGAGAATGCGCCCTGTGAATCGGTCTGCCCGGTGGCGGCCACCGTACACTCGCCCGACGGCACCAACCAGATGATCTACAACCGGTGTATTGGTACGCGCTACTGCGCCAATAACTGCCCGTATAAAGTGCGCCGGTACAACTTCTATAACTGGTCCAAGACAATCCCCGAAACCGTCCAGATGGCCCAGAACCCGAATGTATCCATCCGTTTCAGGGGCGTGATGGAAAAATGCTCCTTCTGTGTGCAGCGAATTCGCCAGACGCAGAAACGGGCCGGACTGGAAGACCGCCCATTGCATCGTGACGAGGTTGCGACTGCCTGTCATCAGGCCTGTCCGGCGGATGCCATCACCTTCGGCGATCTGAACGATCCGGAAAGCGGTGTGAGCCGGGCAATGCAGAATCCACGGGGATATAAACTGCTGGCCGAATTAAATATTAAACCAAGAGTATCCTATCTGGCCCGTGTGCGTAACCCGAACCTGGAACTGGAACCTGCGGAGTCGTCCTAAACCCATAGAACTATCTAACTCAAAGTGTCTGCATCGACTGACAAGACTGTAACGCTTCCCGCCGAACCACCACTGGTTACCGGGAATCTGGGGTTTCATGATATCACCCAGTTAGTCTCCTATCATACCGAGAAGCGCCCGCCTTCGGTCTGGTACATGGCCATTGCCGTGTCGTCCACACTGCTGTGCGTGCTGATGCTGATGATTGCCTATCTCGTATGGAACGGGATTGGGGTCTGGGGTAACAATAACCCCGTCGGATGGGGCTGGCCCATTGTGAACTTTGTGTTCTGGGTGGGAATCGGACATGCAGGCACCCTGATCTCTGCCATCCTGTTTCTCTTTCGGCAGCAGTGGAGAACTGCCATTAACCGAAGTGCGGAGGCCATGACCCTCTTCGCGGTCATTTGTGCGCTGCTGTTCCCCACCATTCATGTAGGACGGGTATGGGTGATCTACTGGACACTGCCGCTCCCCAATCAGATGGAGATGTGGCCCCAGTTCAAAAGCCCGCTTCTGTGGGATGTGTTTGCGGTCAGTGTGTACTTCATGGTGTCTCTCATCTTCTGGTATATCGGTTTGGTCCCGGACCTGGCGACGCTGCGGGACCGGGCCCGTAATGCGTTCCGCCGCCGGATTCTGGGATTCTTTTCGCTGGGCTGGACAGGGGCGAACCGCCACTGGCGTAACTACGAAAAGACGTACCTGCTCCTTGCCGCACTGGCCACACCACTGGTGCTCAGTGTACACTCGGTGGTGTCGTTTGACTTTGCGGTGAGCATCATCCCCGGCTGGCATACTACAATTTTCCCTCCCTACTTTGTCGCGGGGGCGATCTTCTCAGGATTTGCGATGGTGATGACCCTGCTGATCCTTGCACGAAAGATCTACGGAATCCAGAATATTATTACGATGGACCATCTGGAAAAGATGGCCATCATTATTCTCCTCACGGGAACGATGGTCGGCTTTGCGTACATCACCGAGTTCTTCATTGCCTGGTACTCTCAGGTTGAATATGAGCAGTATGCATTCCTGAACCGGGCAACCGGCCCCTATGCATGGGCCTACTGGACGATGATGTCCTGTAACCTCCTGTTTCCGCAGTTCTTCTGGATCAAGCGCCTCCGGCGAAGCATTCCGTTCCTGTTCCTCACCTCGATTATTGTCAATATCGGGATGTGGTTTGAACGGTTTGTGATCACCGTCACCAGTCTGCACCGGGACTTCCTGCCAAGCAGCTGGGATTACTTTAACCCGACGATCGTGGATATTTTGACCTTTGCCGGATCGTTCGGGCTCTTTATGACCCTGTTTTTGATCTTCCTCCGCTATTTGCCGATGGTGGCCATAGCCGAGGTGAAAATGGTGCTCCCGCAGAGCGATCCGCACTATTATGACAAGCACGAAGCAGAACATGAGGCCAATTAACCGGAACTCCCAATGTTGAAAAAACTGATTCAAGGTGTCAAAGCCACCATGGGCATCTATGAAGCCCGGGAAGACGGGATCTACGGGCTGTTGGCGGAATTTCCAAACCCTGGCGTACTGATTGCTGCAGCGCGGAAAGTGCATACCTCCGGCTATCGCCACTTTGACACCCACTCCCCGTTCCCGATTCACGGCATGGATCGTGCAATGGGGCTGGGACAATCCAGGATTGGATATATTACCATCCTCGGCAGTGCGACTGGATTGGGGCTTGCAACCTGGCTGCAATGGTGGACTTCGGCGGTGGACTATCCGCTCAATATCAGCGGAAAACCGTTCTTCGCCATTGAACCATCCATCCCGATCATGTTTGAACTTACCGTGCTGTTTTCGGCGCTGTTTGCGGTCGGCGGAATGCTGGCCCTAAATGGACTGCCCCGCCCTTATAATCCGCTCTTCTATTCCAGGGAATTTACCCGGGCATCGGATGACGGGTTTTTTCTGCATGTTGCCGCCAGCGACTCAAACTTTGATTTGAGTGCAACCGAAGCCCTCCTCAAAGAAGCCGGTGCAAAGGCAGTGGAGGTGATTCATGACCATGGATATTCAGAACTGCATACAACATAGGATGAGAACGGTCTCCCTTGTACTTGGAATTGCGGTCTTTCTCGGCGGCTGCCGCGGCAGTCTGAAAGAGGATCCGCCCATCCACATTAACCCGAATATGGATGCCATGGAGCG
Organism: Rhodothermales bacterium; assembly: GCA_022822185.1. Classification (GTDB taxonomy): domain Bacteria; phylum Bacteroidota; class Rhodothermia; order Rhodothermales; family Bin80; genus Bin80. The sequence goes on from JAJECE010000043.1 coordinate 20,019, forward strand.
ATTTGAGGCCCAGGAAGCCAACCCCTTCTTTGAGGACGGGCGTGCGATGCGGCCTCCGGTCCCCGGCACCGTCGCCCGCGGAATGCTGCGGGAGGATGCAGCTTTTCATCGTGGACGGAATGCGGATGGCTCTTATGTAGAACTGCCGCCGATTGCGTACACAGTGGAACTTACCCATCGGGGTCGTGAACGCTATGATATCTACTGCGCCGTCTGTCACGGCGCGGCCGGAGACGGGCAGGGAACCGTGATGGCAGGCGGATACGGGTTCGTCCCTGTGGGCTTTCATACTGACCGGCTGCGTACGATTGAGGATGGCTACCTCTATGAGGTCATTACACAGGGAGTCCGCACGATGCCCGCCTATGCGCAGCAGATCCCGGTCGCCGACCGGTGGGCAATTGTTGCGTATGTGAGAGCACTGCAGCGAAGCCAGAATGCAGCCCTGGAAGACATCCCGGCGGATGAACAGACGAATTTTTAGACGACGCCCTGAAACAAGGATCTATGCGTGACGCACTTCGAGGCAGTTCGCCCCTGATGAAACTGATTGATCCCTTGGCATCCACCAAGAGTGACCAGTATCCCTTTATCGGTACATCCCGCAGTTATATCCTTCCCGGACTTGCCGGTTTGGTCATTGTGGCGGTGAGTATTTTTGTCGGCATGAGCGAGGCCTTTCTGGAGCAATTCTATTTCTCTTATCTCATCGGCTGGACCTTCTGCCTCTCCATTGCTCTGGGCTGCCTGTTCATCGTACTCATCAAACATCTTGTCCGTGCGGAATGGATTGTTGCCCTTCGCCGAATCCCGGAAGCGGCAGCGGTCTCTTTCCCGCTGCTGATCCTCCTGTTTATTCCCATTTTGATCGGCATCTTTGATACGCACGGCCCTTATCATCACTGGACGGCCGAGGGCATTGCAGACCCGGACAGCAAGTACTATGATGAGATTCTGGCGGGGAAGGTTGCCTATCTGAATATCCCGTTTTTTCTGACGCGCCTTGCCCTCTATTTTCTGGCATGGACCTTCGTCTCTTCCCGCCTGTGGAGACTGTCCCTGCTGCAGGATGTCACCGGTGATCCGAATATCAGCGCACGCCTGCGGCATTTGAGTGCATGGGGGCTGCCGCTGTGCGGCATTACGACCGCGTTCGCCGGTTTTGACCTGCTTATGACGCTGTACCCGCACTGGTTCTCCACCATCTTTGGAGTCTATTTCTTTTCGGGAGCGTTCCTGTCTGCCTTCTGCTTCACGGCGTTAACCATTGCCGGACTGCAGCGGAGCGGGATGCTGCGCGGGGTCGTGACCGCCGAACATTATCACGACCTTGGGAAACTGATGTTCGGGTTTGTCGTATTCTGGGCCTACATTGCATTCAGTCAATATATGCTGTACTGGTACGGCGGTATCCCGGAAGAGACGGTCTGGTTTAAGTATCGGCTCCAAAACGGATGGGAGACGCACAGCGCAATCCTGCTGTTCGGACATTTTATACTTCCGTTTCTGATCCTGCTGCCCCGTGCAGTTAAGCGCTATTCCTTGCCCCTTGCCATCATGGCGGTGTGGCTTTTGATGATGCAGTGGTTTGATCTTCACTGGCAGGCCATGCCGGTGCTGCACCCAGATCAGGCACAGTTTCACTGGCTGGATCTCAGTTGCTGGATCGGACTTGTGTGCGTGTTTGTTGCGGGCTTCCTGTGGCGCCTTAGCCGACACGCAATGGTCTGCGAAGCAGATCCGCGATTAGACAAATCTCTACGTTTCGAAAACGCTTAATGTCTCTGCCATGTCTGTTGAATCTGACGATCGAACCTCCGACCGGCTTCTTGTGCAGCATGAGTCCGTCGCAGCCGTCCCGATTATTTCTTTTGTGTTTTTTTTGCTCCTTGGGCTGGGAGCGTTAACATTTTTGGCTTCGTACTGGTATAAGTATGAAGCGGAGCAGGTAAGCCGGCAGCATGCCGCTGAAGCCTCGTATCCTGAACTGGTACGATTACAGGCTGCCGGTATCCAGCAGCTGAATCGGTACGAAAGATTGGATAATGGTGCATTCCGTATTCCAATTGAACAGGCCATCATGAGAATCGCAGAAGAGTTTCCCGACAGTGTTCGCATCTCCGAGGAAATGCAGCCCTAAATGTACAAAGGATGTATTGTCATACTTACGCTTTGCATGTATTCAGCGACGGTGTGCGCACAGTTAACTGAACAGGCAAGTATTGCGTACGAGGGAGTCGGGCTTGCTCCCCGCCTGGGAGAGCAGATCCCGCTTGATCTCGCATTCACCGACTCGCAGGGGCAGAGGGTTGCACTGGGGGATTACTTTCATCAGGACCGCCCGGTGGTCCTTACGTTCGTGTACCACACCTGCCCCATGCTGTGCAGTGCGCTTCTAGACGGTGTCACGCGAAGTCTGGAGGATGTGCCCTGGACACCTGGAGATGGCTACGAAATGATCACCGTTTCCTTCAGCCCGGAAGACACGCCCGAGCGTGCAGCAGAGCAGCGTGCCCGCTATCTGCGCCGGCTGGATCAGGAAAACGCCGACTGGCATTTTCTGACCGGCGATAAACCTGCGATCCAGGCATTGACCCGGGCAACCGGGTTCCAGTTTAAGTGGGTCGAAGAGCAGCAGGAATATGCACATCCTGCGGCGGTGATTGTTCTGAGTGATGCGGGAATGATCACGCGTTATCTGCCGGATCTCGCTCCAGGGGGACGGGATTTGCGTGCGGCGATTGTGGAGGCATCCGATGGCACGGTCGGCAACCTGCTGGACCGCGCCTTCCTCTATTGCTTCCAGTTTGATCCAGCCTCCAATTCGTACGTACTCGTGGCACGACGTGCAATGCAGGTGGGCGGCGGCATTACCGCTCTGCTCCTGATTGCGTCCCTGGGCCTTTTGTGGATGAAGGATACTAAAACATCGGAGCGTACATGAATCAGCAGAACTCTATCTGGCTTCCCGAGGCGGCATCGACGATTGCGGGGGATGTGGATGCACTGTTCTATTTCATCCTCGTTACCAGCGTGATCTTCTTTGTGGGTGTCGTTTCCACGATGGTGTTTTTTGCCTGGCGTTTTCGCCGGCGCAGCCCGGATGACCGTCCCAAACCGGTCTACGAAAATAAACTGGTGGAGGCCTCCTGGATCGTGATCCCTTCCATTCTGGTCGCGGTCGTGTTTGTGTGGGGATTCAGGCTGTTTCTGGAAATCGGGATCGCCCCCCCAAACTCCTATGAGGTGAATGTGACGGCCCGGAAATGGAGCTGGAGTTTTGCCTATCCGAACGGCGTGATCTCAACCGATCTCCATGTTCCGGTAAATCGCCCGATCAAACTTCGCATGAGCAGTGAGGATGTCATTCACAGTTTCTTTGTCCCGGCATTTCGGATCAAAGCCGATGTCTTGCAGGGGCGCTACTCCTATGTATGGTTTGAGGCAACCAGGCAGGACACCTTCCTGGTTGCCTGTACGGAATACTGTGGCACTTCACATTCGAATATGTACGCACGCGTAATTACCCACTCACAGGATGATTTTGAGAATTGGCTGGTAGAAAATCTGCCTGATGACAGCTTAACACCGGCACAGCGGGGCGAAATCCTCTACACGCAGCAGGGCTGTATAGGCTGCCATTCCCTGGATGGGACCGTCGCCGCGGGTCCGAGTTTTCTCGGACTGGCAGGCAGCACACGAAACTTCGCCGATGGTACAAGTGCCGTCGCGGATGACAATTATCTCCGTACCTCTATTGTAAATCCTGCATTACAAATTGTTGAAGGGTATCTCAATGTAATGCCGGGGCAGTATGCAGTGACCATGTCATCCGAGGAAATTGATGCACTTGTAGCATTCATAAACGAGCAGTAGGCATGAGTGACGAATCACACAATTATTTGAACGCCCGTAAAGGCCTCTGGTCGTGGCTCTCCACGACCGACCACAAGCGGATCGGAATCATGTATGCGATTGCCTGTGGAGCATTCTTTCTTCTGGGGGGGATCCTTGCAACGTTCGTACGAACCGAGCTTGGAGAACCTGGAGAGACCATTCTCGGACAGGACCAGTACAATCAGGTCTTCACGCTTCACGGCGTGGTCATGGTCTTTCTGGTGATTATCCCGGCGATCCCCGGCATCCTGGGGAATTTTGTTCTGCCCCTGCAGATCGGTGCCAAAGATGTGGCTTTCCCCCGACTGAATCTGGCAAGTTGGTATCTCTTCATGGCCGGAGCAATCATGGCCGTCTGCGGTTGGCTGTTTGTGGGAAGGGTGGACACCGGCTGGACCTTCTATACGCCCTATTCCAGTGGCGCATCCAATGCCGTGCTCTGGCTCACTTCGGCCGTCTTTATTGCCGGCTTTGCCTCCATTTTTACGGGATTGAACTTTATTGTGACCGTGCACAAGATGCGTGCCCCCGGCATGACCTGGAACCGGCTCCCCCTGTTTACCTGGGCGATCTATGCGACGGGCATTGTGCAGGTGCTGGCCACACCGGTCATCGGGATCACCATGGTGCTCCTGTTCCTGGAAAAGCTGTTACAGATTGGCATCTTTGATCCGGCGCTGGGAGGGGATCCGGTGTTGTTTCAGCATTTCTTTTGGTTCTACAGCCACCCCGCTGTCTATATCATGATCCTGCCTGCAATGGGAATTATCAGTGACCTGATGGGGACCTTCTCGCGGCAGCATGTATCGGGCTATACGTTCATTGCACTGTCTTCGGTTGCGATTGCATTTCTGGGATTCCTTGTCTGGGGGCATCATATGTTCGTGGCAGGGCAGAGCGCCCTTTCTTCGATTATTTTTTCGATGCTCACCTTCCTGATCGGAATCCCGACCGGCATCAAGGTCTTCAACTGGGTTGCGACCATGTACAAGGGATCTGTGTGGCTGCGAACCCCGATGATTTATGCCCTGATGTTCCTGTTCCTGTTTACGATTGGCGGCTTGACCGGGATCATGGTCGGCGTGCTGGCGGTGGATGTGCACCTGCATGACACGTACTTCGTCGTGGCGCACTTCCATTATGTGATGATGGGAGGTGCGCTGATTGGGCTCATTGGAGGCCTGCACTACTGGTGGCCGAAGATGACCGGCCGGATGTACAATGAGACCGCCGGTGTCATTGCGGCAATCCTGGTCTTCATTGGATTCAATCTGACGTTCTTCACGCAGTTTTTTCTTGGTACGAAGGGGATGCCCCGCCGCTACCATGACTATTCCGAATTCCTTGAGATTTACCCGGAATTTGCCGTATTAAATCTGGCCTCCACCATCGGTTCGTACATCCTGGGGGTCGGGCTGGTGATGATTCTGGTGTATGCTCTGTACTCACTCTTTCGCGGCCCGAAAGCAACGGCAAACCCCTGGGGGGCCTGCACCCTTGAGTGGACACATACCGGCCCGGTTCCGGATGAGCATAATTTCCATGATACACCTCTGGTGACGCGCGGCCCCTATGACTACCACCTGGCCGATGATGTCTTTGGTAAAAAAACCGAGTCCTAGGCGATGAGCAGTGCAGATACCACACTGAAGCACTATTTCGTCAGCCATGAACAGCAGTTTGATGCGGCGAAACTGGGGATGTGGCTCTTTCTGGTGACCGAGATCCTTTTGTTTGCCGGAATGTTTGTGGCGTATGCCGTCTACCGGTCCTGGCACCCGGAGGTATTCCTTCAGGCCAGTGAACTGCTGGACTGGCGACTTGGTGCACTGAACACGGTCGTTCTTCTGGCCTCCAGCTTCACGGTTGCACTCTCAATTCATTTTGTGCAGAAGGGGGAGAATGACAAGGTCGTGGTTCTGCTCATTATGACGCTTGTGTGTGCAGCGATCTTTATGGTGGTCAAATACTTTGAGTACTCGGGCAAGTTTTCTCATGGAGTCTTTCCTGGAGCGGGCTTTGAACCCCACGGAATTGTTGACGGGAAGGACTATTCCAAGTATGATATTCCCTTTGCCCCCCAATTCTTCAGCATCTATTTTGTGATGACGGGGATCCACGGGGTTCATGTACTAGTGGGCATGGGGCTGTTTGGGTGGCTTACCACGCGCGTGGCCCGTGGTCATTTTTCGCCGCAGTATTACACTCCGGTTGAACTGACCGGCCTGTACTGGCACCTGGTTGACATTATCTGGATATTTCTTTTCCCTTTACTCTATTTGATTTAGGGCTTTATGGCACACGGGCATCACATCATTCCGCTCCGCACCCTCAGCATGGTGTTCGGTGCGCTTCTGTTCCTGACGGTGGTTACGGTCATCACCGCCCAGATTGATCTGGGACTTTTGAATATTCCTCTGGCATTAGCCATTGCGGGGTCCAAGGCCATTCTGGTTGTTTTTGTCTTTATGGCCCTGAAATACGATAATCGGGTTAATCTTCTCACTGTCGTTCTCGGGGTTGTCTTTGTCGTGGTTTTTCTTGTGCTGACGCTTGCGGACACGGAATTTCGCGGGAGTCTGGGGATCACAGAGCCTGCAATCATTGAAGCATCTCCGGAGTCATCGGATACCGGGTCACGGATGCCGTAGGACAGTTGGGAGTTTCAATAGGCGGTTTCAAAGTATTTTTAGTTCACAAACCTGATGATCCGACATCTTGAGTTCCTTTTTTCCGGACTCATTCTCTGCGCACTGACGCTCCTGACCGGCTGTGACGCAGCCGGGACTTTATCTAAAAATACCGCTCTGGTCATCGGGGTTGCGATACCGCAGACGGGAACACTGAGTAACGCCGGCCAATCGGTCAGCAACGGAATTCATTTAGCAATTCGGGAACAGGCGGACCCGCTTGAACGCAAGTTAACGCTGGCGATGGTTGATACACGAAGCACTGCGAGTGGCGCACAGGATGCCTATCGTCAGCTTCTTGAGCTGAATGATCTGCCCGTGATTATCGGACCGCTCAGTTCTACTGCGACGGAAGCGATCCTGCCCATCATCCAGGAGAGCGGCATTACCTCTATGGGCCCGACCTCCTCCAAGACGGGACTCTCGGCCCGGAGTGCACACCTTTTTCGTTCCTCATTGACCGGAAATCGTACCATTCCTGTCGGAATTCGGACAGCAAAGCAAAATCTCCAGTTCACAAACGTTGCCACCTTACACAATTCCGGCGATGCTTTTTCTGTGTCCAGCAATACATTGATCACACAAGAACTGGGGGCCTACGCTGAGGTGACCATTGCGGTGGCAGCGTCCTTTTCCCGCCCACCTGGCACCAGCCTCAGTGAAGCGGATATTGCCGCTCAACTTGACGATATCCTCGCATCCGAGCCACCGGTGGATGCGATTTTTCTGTCGGGACTGCCAGAGGATCAGATAACGATTCTGCCTGCTGCCCATCGAAGAGGGAACGCGGCTCCTTTCATTGTCAATCTCCTCTCCAGCGCCGAAGTAGAGACGATTGAGGAACTGGAGCCTGGTGCTGCAGAGGGTGCGGTGACCTTCAGCATCTGGCTGGCAAGTTCACCGGAGCCCCTGAGCCGGGCATTTGTAAAAAGTTATACGCAGAATTTTGGAATGCCCCCGGATGACTGGGCGGCAAGGGGATATGCGGCGACCTCCATTCTGATTGAGGCCTTACACCGCACCTCCGCCTACGACGCGGATTCCGTGCAGGAAGCGCTCACCGGGATCAACGATTTTTCGACGATTTACGGGGCTTTCTCCTTCAACAAGGACGGGGATGCCATCTACAACCCTGTGGTTGCTGTCGTTCATGATCGCGATTTTGTAGCCTGGTCCATCGTAAATTAGGCGAATGAAGATCTTGTTAGCGAATCCGATGACCGGGAACATGACCTTTTGATTTTTAACCATTTAATGCTTACACCGCTCTTTCTATCATGAGAATTTTATCTATCAGTCTCTCCGTCCTGCTTTTTCTGAGTTTGAGTGCATGCGACAACTCGGATAATGACCAGGTTACCGAAATTGCCATTGGACTTGCAGCGCCACTGACCGGCACTTCCGCACGTGCCGGTCAGGACATGCGTACCGCAGCGGAAATGGCGATTGCGCTCGCAAACGAAGACCTTGCTGAAGGCAGCCCGCCGTTCCGTCTTTTTATTGAGGACACGAAAAGCACCACCGAGGGTGCCGAGGAGGCGTTCCAGAACCTCATCTCCAGCGGCACCGCATTCATCGTAGGCCCGTATACCTCTACAAATACCGATCACATTATACCGATCATTGATAATGCGAATATTCTCACGATTGCCCCTGCCTCTGCCGCGCAGGGATTAGCCGCCAAATCTGACTGGCTCTTCCGCTCCTCGCTCACTGTTGATATCCTGATGCCGGCCGGGGTGCGTGAGACCCAGGACTATCTTGGTTACAAAAATGTTGGTGTCCTGACCAATTCCGGGGATCAGTTCTCCCGGAGTGCAGAGGAGAAACTCATTGAGGAGATTGGCAGGCTCAGTGGCGTGTCTATCGGTATGGAGCAGTCTTTTAACCGGCCGGGCGGGAATCCTGTATCGGATCTGTCCGCCCAGATTAATGCACTTGCGAACGCGTCTCCAAAACTGGATGCACTATTCTTTTTTGGTCTTGCTCCGGATCGGTATAATTTCATCCTGAAGGCGCACGAACTAGGGGTAAAGGATTTGCCGTTCGTCATGACCCTGCTGAGCACCTCGGATATCCGTCTTGCCCGCGAATCGGCACCTTCTTCCACCGAGGGGATTCTGGCCCTTCACGTATGGATTGCGGGAAGCACGCATCCGACAAGCCAGACCTATGTACGGGAGCATCAGGAGCGATACAATGCGATCCCGAGCGATTTTCATGCGCGGACCTACGCTGCGACGAACCTGCTTGTGCAGGCGATCACAGAGGTTGCTCCCGACAATATTTCCAATGACGCAGTCCGGCAGAAACTGGCGGAAATGGAGAATACAGACACGATCTACGGGCCATTCTCCTTTGATGAAAACGGGGATGCCCAGTACGACCCGCTGGTAGGGATTGTGCGGGGCACAGATATTGAACTCCTCCCGAATTAGCCTTTGGGATTGCAGTCATTATGAATCACGGTCAGTAACACCGCTCCGGCACAGATATAGCGCCAGCTGTCTCAGACGGAGAATAATTATTCAGGCAAGTCGCCCCTTGTTCTCCGTCTATAGGAGAATCCATCGTTCAGGAAAGCAATCGTGCTCTTCCCTTATCAAGGGCGACCAAACAGATTGACGCATAAAGGAGCAGACCGCGCCAGTAATCTTACTGGCGCGGTCCAACCATCTACTCTCATTCGTAGTGTCTAGCCACGTAGGTTAATGCGCCATGTGCGGTGCAACCCGACATATAACCGCATTTCACGGACTTGGAATCTTATGATCCCGTCATCTTTTCCGCCTAAAAATGAATCGCATACGTCAGACGTATATCCCGGCCCGGGAGTGGCACCGTTTCTTTCAGGAATGACGTATGTGATCTGGCTAACGTATTGCCGAGATTCAAGCCCTGCAAAGAAATCGTCTGCGCCGTAGAACCTGCGAACAGGCGATAGCGCACTTTCGCATCAACCATCGTATATCCGTCTGTCTTTTCTTCCGTAGAGAACACCTGATCCTGAGTGGAAACTCGTCTCACGGACAAATCGGCAACAAAATTATTCAACGAATACCGCAGGGATGCACCTAAGCGGAATGGCGGAATCCGAGGCAGATTCGCATCTTCAGCTGTTAGCCTGCCGTTTACATAATCCGCTGTCAATCCAAGGCTTACACGGCTACTCTCGTTACGGAACACCGCGATGTCTGCATTCATTTCCAGACCCGTAATGGTTGCTTCCGCCTGAGTAGTCTGAAGAACCGGACTCCCCTCTTCCATCCTGCCGGTCAATGCATAATAGATAAAGCTGTCCGACTGGTTCAGATATCCTGTCAATGTTACATCTACGGACCCTGTATTGAGAAATCCAGACACCGTTGCATTATTGGTCACCTCAACCTTGAGGTTTTCATTGCCTATATCTACGGATCGTATACCGGTGTGTAATCCATCTGCATACAATTCCGTTGTACTTGGCGCCTTTGCCGCACGTGCAAGACTGAGTGAAAATGCTAATTGATCGCTTACCTCATAGTTCGCACCTCCACCTAGGCTCAAGGATGAGAACGATCTTGAGTTACCGTCTTCAGGATCATGAGAGTGCCAATGCATTCGCCCGCTAAATTCCAGTCTCAACTGCCCCAGGTTAATCCGCTCCATTGCAAAGATGCCGACTTGGGTAGACACGGTTGATGGCAAAAAACTTGCATGACCTCCTCCCGCCTGGCTGATCTCGAGATCCCGCCGTTGAATCTGAATACCTACGACCCCTTTTGTTGACCGATGAAGTGCGTGATCCAATTCCATTCGACCTTCCCACTGATTATTCTCATACACGATTCCATTCTCTCGTTCGCCTGATTCAAGGTGCTCAATCTCAGTGTGCTCATAATCGGAAACACCCAACCTGAATCTTAGTCCTTCAATCACACCATCACCAAAGCGATAGGCACCTTCTATATCGTAGTTCACGGATGCCAGATCAATGGAAACTTCCCCAATTCCTTCTTCATCGTGACCGTGTTCATCTTCGTGCTCATCGTCATGATGATCCTCTTCGTGTTCATCATCATGATGGTCTTCTTCGTGTTCATCGTCATCATGCTCATCTCCGTGAGCATGTGCGTGACCACCAGGAATTCCATAATCTGAATTGTGAACGCTGATCGATGCTCCAATATAACCCCGCTTCCCCATCCAGGACATTCCAACGGATCCCCTTCCAAGAGAGGTTCTGGAGTTTTCGATATGATCTATCAGTGCAGACATTTCATCTTCGTGCTCATCATGCTCTTCATGCTCATCGTGCTCTCCCTCAGGGTTAAATGATGGTGTAGATATATCCCCTGTCTCACGCAACAAGCCGTGAGCACGCCAGACTACATTCCCGAATGCACCCGTTAGTCTGCCCCCGCCGCCGCGCTCATCGGATCCAAGTCCTCCTCTTCCGTACGCCATTCCTTCCACGCCCTTCACGGGACGCTCATTAGGGACTCTCCCGTCAATAACGTTCACGACCCCACCCGTAATATCACTTCCGTACAGAAGTGTTGCTGGTCCTCGAATGATTTCAACTCGTCTGGCATCAAAAATATCTGCCCCTACCGCATGATCTTCACTTTGCTCGCTTACATCACCGACAGCTAAGCCATGCTGAAGAACCTTGACTCTGCTGCCCCCTACTCCGCCGATAATTGGGCGGCTGGCCGCAGGGCCGAAATAGGTTGCCGCCATGCCCGGATAATTCTTTAAAGCCTCTCCAAGACTGACCCCTTCCGATTCAAGGAGATCATTCCCCTCCAAGACTTCTATGGGATTAACCAATTCGGATTTCCTCAGGGCTATTGCACCTGCGGTAATCACCATCTCATCGAGAAATTTGTGCCGCAGAATTTCTATATCCGCTGTGACCGTCTCCCCTGCGACTACGATAACGGTTTCCAAATTTTCTCCCCAGACAGGGCTATCCACATGCAGAAGCACCGAGCCTGCTGGAACTTCTTCAAGTATAAACTGCCCTGATCCATCAACCTGCTGTGAATAATTTGAATTGACGATTGTAACAACAGCATCGGTTACAATTGTCATTCCATCGGCAGCATATACCGTCCCCTGAATCTCACCCAGGTCCTGCGCATTCACATGCTGAACTCCCAGCATCACCACAATCACGCCCACCGCGAAATAGTACATTTTTTTCATCAAAACCTTTTGTTTTCGTTTAGTATGTAAGAGGAACACACCTCACACGGCGATACTAATTTGCCGGACATAAGTTCCCGCACCTATGGAAAATATTCTGCTGCAATCTATCGGATAAGGTACCCCTCCGCAACCAGTTCCCGGAATACCCGAAAGAACCAGATCCGCAACAGGACCATGCCCCCGTCATCACGGCCAAGAGAGACCCGCAACGACGGTGGACCTACGTCTGCACTAAATATACCCCGGCGAATGCTCGGCACGAAAAATCGTATCCGTATGAAAATTTAATACCGTCCTCTAGGTGACACATAAAGGACATCCACAGGACTCGGGGCAAAATTGGAGGACATGCCTCCAATCTCTTTTCCCTTAGCAATCAGTCTTGACGATTGACTTTCATCAGCAGAGACGACCGCACAGCAGAGACATCATTGATCTACCTGGACCCGCTTCCTGCCGTCTTAACTAAAAATGAATGGCGTACGTTAAGCGTATATCCCGCCCCGGGAGTGGAACCGTTTCTTTCAGGAATGACGTATGTGATCTCGCTAGCGTATTGCCAAGATTCAGGCCATGCAAAGAGATGCTCTGCGCGGTAGATCTCACGACCATACGATACCGTAATTTGGCATCAATCATGGTATAGCCATCTGTGTGTTCCTCCATGGAGAATACATCTTCCTGGCTGGCAACCCGTTTCACAGAAAGATTCGCGACAAAATTATTCAGGGAGTACCGCAGTGAAGCCCTTAGACGCAGTGGCGGAATGCGAGGCAGGTGATCATCTTCCGATGTCAACCGGCCGCTGATATAATCTACCATCAGTCCTAGAATGACATGACTATTCCCGCTGTGGAACACTTCTAGGTCAGCATCTACTTCGAGTCCTGCAATTCTCGCTTCCGCCTGTGCAGTCTGAAGCACCGGATTTTCCCCTTCCATCCTGCCTGTCGGGGCATGATAGATGAAATTATCTGACTGATTCAGATATCCCGTCACGGTCACATGCACGGGCTCCGTATTCAGAAATCCAGAGACGGTGGCATTGCTGGTCACCTCCGTTTCAAGGTTTTCATTCCCGATTTCGACCGACCGGATTGCGGTATGTAATCCATCTGAATATAATTCTGTTATACTCGGTGCCTTTGCTGCGCGTGCGAGGCTCAAAGAAAACGACAGTTGATCATTGACTGCATAGTTCACACCGCCCCCCAGGCTCAGGGAGGAGAATGATCTTTCGGTATGACCGTCAGGATCATGTGTCTGCCATTGCATTCGTCCACTGAATTCCAGTTTGAACTGTCTCAGATTAATCCGCTCCATCGCAAAGACACCTACCTGCGTAGATAACGTTGCTGGCAAACTTGAATGGCTTCCCGCGGGATTGAGATCACGTCTCTTGACCTGTACTCCGGCAGTCCCTTTCGTTAATCGACTCAGTGAGTGATCCAGTTCAAAACGCCCTTCCCACCGATTATTCTCGTAGATGATCCCGATTTCCCGTCCTCCGGATTCAAGGTGTTCAATCTCGGTGTGCTTGTAATCGGTCACGCCAAATCTGAAGCGCAGCCCGTCAATCACTCTACCGCCAAAGCGGTAGCCACCTTCTATATCATAGGTCACCGAGTTCATATCAATGGACACTTCTCCGACTCCTTCTTCATCGTGACCGTGTTCCTCTTCATGATCATCATGCTCTTCGTCATCGTGATGCTCTTCATCATCGTGATGCTCTTCCTCATCGTGATGCTCTTCCTCATTGTGCCCGTCTTCATCATGCTCACCATGTTCATCGCCATGTGCTCCGTGCGCATGTCCAGGAACCCCGTAGTCTGAATTGTGAAAGCTGACTGCCGCTCCTACGTAACCACGCCTGCCAAGCCAGGACATACCAAAGGAGCCTCTTCCTAGCGATGTATTTGAATTTTTGATATGGTCAGTCATCTCCAGTGCCTCATCCTCGTGTTCTTCATCTTCTTCGTGCTCTTCATGCTCCTCTTCTTCGTGCTCTTCATGATCGTCATGCTGCCCTTCGATGCTAAAAGACGGGGTAGATACATCTCCTGTTTCACGCACCAGACCGTGTGCACGCCAGACAATATTCCCGAATGCTCCTGTAAGGCTTCCCCCGCCCCCTCGTTCATTGGAACCCAGTCCACCCCGCCCCAATGCCATTCCCGCAATGCGATTCACCGGGCGCTCATTCGGAACTCTGCCGTCAAGAATATTCACCACGCCGCCGGTAATATCGCTTCCATATAAGAGTGCTGCAGGCCCCCGGATCACTTCAATGCGTCCGGCATCAAACGCATCTGCCCCAACTGCATGATCTTCACTCTGATCACTCACATCACCAACATCCAGACCATGCTGAAGAATCTTGACTCTACTGCCCCCGACACCGCCAATAATCGGACGACTGGCTCCAGGGCCGAAATAGGTTGATGCCACACCTGGAAGACTCTTTAGGGACTCTCCAAGGCTAACTCCATCCGATTCAACAAGGTCGCTTTCGGTCAAAACATTCACCGGGTTGACTAACTCCGAACGGGTCAGAGGTGTCGGCCCCGCCGTAATCACTATCTCCTCAAGGCGTACATGTCGCAAAACTTCGATGTCCACTTCAACGGTTTCGCCTGCAATGACCGTAACCGCCTCCGAATTTCGTCCCCAGGTTGGACTTTCAACCCGTAAAAGCACTGAACCGGCGGGCACTTCTTCAAAAACAAACTGCCCCGACGCATCAACCCGCTGCGAATAATTCAGGCCAACCAGCGTAACTGTCGCATCGGTAACAGCGGTTTCAGTTCCGGGCCCGGAAACGGTCCCTTGAATACTTCCCCATTCCTGTGCACTCACAGGCAGCGTCCCCACGAATGTTATCAGTACGCCAATAACAAGACAGGATAGATTTTTCATCAGATTTTATTCGTCTAGTTTTAATGATTCTGTGTGCAACATACCCTGTACCCGTCACTCTGCTTTGAGATGATACGATCAGCGGGCAGGTAACCACTATTCTCCTTTGCATGACAAAATGGATCGAATGAGCCGGCATACGATACTTCTTTGTGTAAGAAGTTGTCAGAAGAGTATTGCTTCCTGTCAAAATTCGCCATCCTGCCTTGGGGCATGAGCGGTAAAGAACACACAGGGGGTAACACGAATCCATTGAATAGGTTCAGTCGGGGTCTACGAAATCCAGATCAGAGGAGACAACCGGTCATTCTATCCGTCTTCCAGTCCATCGGCTACTCAGTTCAATCCTGCCTGAAAGGATAAAGGGCGGGGAGACGTCCTCTTGTTCTTCTTTAGTGGATCAGTCTCCGGACACGCTCTTGCGTCGGCGGATGCGTACTGAACAGTGACATGCCCCCTTTTCTGGAAATTGGCATCATAATGAACATGTGCGCGGTCGCAGGATTCGCATCCATGGGCACCTTTTCGTGAAGATTTTCAATCCTCACGAGCGCACTGGCCAGCCCTCTCGGAGTACCCGCAATTTCTGCACCCGTTTTATCCGCCTCAAATTCCCGTGAGCGGGAAATTGCCGATTGGATCAGCATCGCTGCAATCGGAGAGAGAATCAGAGTGGCCAACAAGACAAATATATTGTTTCGGCGATCCCCGCCGCCGCCAAAAATCATCGCATACTGTGCCATCTGCGCCACCATCATAATGACGGCGGCAAGCGTAGCGGCAATGGAACTGATGAGGATGTCATAATTCCGAATGTGCGCTAGTTCATGGGCCATGACCCCGGCTAACTCCTGTGAATTCAGATTCCGGATCAACCCCTCTGTTGCAGCAACTGCGGCATGTTCGGGATTCCGGCCTGTCGCAAAGGCATTGGGCGAATCATCGGGAATGATATACACTCTGGGCATGGGGAGCCCTGCATTTTGTGCCAGGTCTTCGGTCATGCGATAGAGTTTATGGTCTCTATCCACCTCTCTGGCCCGGTACATTCTGAGCACAATCTTGTCAGAAAACCAGTAAGACCCAAAATTCATTGCAATTGCAAAGACAAGCGCCAGAAGCAGCCCAACCTGTCCTCCAAGCGATCCGCCAATGACGAGTACCAGACCGCTAAGCCCTCCCAAAAGCAGTACCGTTTTGAAATTATTCATCCCTGAAGCCCGAAATTCTAGACATGCAGGGATACGGTTTTACAGCGATGTGGTTTCAGCAGGTTGTTGGATTCCACTTTGTATGCATCATTACTTCGGAATCATCTGCCCCATCTAACGCCTTGATTAATTGACATCGAAGTAACCTCCAACTATCTACGAATACCCAGAGAATGAAACCACATCAGCAAAAATAAGTCTGTGGACTGAAACTACAGTTGGATCAATCCCAGAACTATAAAAAGTATGGATAACACAAAAAACAGGATTGGCAGGCTAGTTTCAGCTATCGTCAGTTTCCAGTATGTTCGATACTCCCTGCCTTCTTTTAAGAGTTCCCATTCGCGTGTAAAGAACGGGTAAATCAGCGATTTCTCAAGCTGCTGCAACGTCTTGAATTTTCCAGTGTTCAACTGTCTGTAGGATCGAATGATCACATACCAGGACGCGGACACGAAGAGTCCAATAGAACCAAGGAGCAGGAAAACAACTATCTTCGGTTCAGTGGACGAATTTGTTGTAATGAGTGCAACGCCTGCCGCCATGAGGCCTGTGAGTAATATTACAAACAACCGATTCGCTCCTTCACGGCGTTGACTGACACGGTCCGCCATCTCTGTGTGGAGACGATAGATCTCGATCAATTCTTCCTGTCTGTCCGTCATCTTCAGTTCCTCCCGGACTGAGTGAGTTTGTTTTATTTCAGAAGGATCCCCGCCTGATAACAACGTCCTGATCTGCCCCGCATAGTAGCAGATCCGCCCCGCGGGATACCGTAATTCCCAAGACTTGTTCCACCAACTCAATACGTTCCTGTGCGGGACAAGGTTGTAGTGACACATATTCGCGGGATCTGGAAAATATCCCGGCACCGGAACCCTCTGGTGTCGGCAACCAGACCGGCCCTGATTCCCCGATGCTGCAGAGAGTCTGCCCCATCTTTCTGACCGGCAATTTTCTCTGAGCCCCCCTCGGAACAGAATTTTCCAAAATAAAAAGGTAGTATATTTCGCATGAATGATTGAACACCCATCATTCATGCCGGTATACAAGGTACGGAGCCGGTTGACTATCACGATGAAAACGATCACCGGTTACGGATGAATCTGTATCCTGCATAGAGGCCCTGCCGATACCCTGCTCACTGAAAGTGTTTCTGGGATGGTTTGAATGTTGTGATCATTAATTGAATGGCGTGCAATGCCCGTGAATTTCATGATCCCATATGACACTGGAGTAACCCAAGAGACTCCCCGTAACAGAGGTTGCAGTTTGGTAACCTTCGTCAAGCAGGTCATGTGTATCGTCAGGCTTCTCGTGTTACTTTTGCCTGCCGTTTCACTGGGACAGGAGCAAACGCCGAGAATTGAATTTCAGCGACTTTTCCTACCAGCGCCCGATTCATTATTATACTTCAATCCGCAAAATCCTGAAAAATACAGGCTGGGAATCATACCCAATGATGTTGCGATCTTTGATGCGCAGAGCATCAAAATCCATCCAGATTCAATCATCGGTATGAGTGGAAAAAGTCTATCTCAGGATACACTTTTCTCCCATCGTTCCCTTCCCCTTGCTTCCCAGTGGAACCCGAATACCGGGGACCTGAAATTTTCGAAGAATTCTGGCGAATTGGTGATAGATCTTGCAAATTCACACCGAAAAAATGGAAAGAGTGTGAATTTTGAATTGACCAGGGTTTTAGAAGAGAATTCTACAGTCTACAATTTAGCATTTAATCCTGATTTGAGGACTCCTGGCGATCTGACGGTCACGATTCAAGGTTATGATCCATCCATCCTTACGGTGAATCCAACAACTCTGACATTTCCTAGGGGGAGTCTTGATGTATCGCAACCAGTGACGTTTACTGCAGCCGACGACACCGATACAGACGATGAGAGAGTTGATTTGGAACTGGAACTTTCATCGGAGGTCGGCAACACCCTCTTCGTATTATTTTCAATGCCTGCCTATGTCACGATTATAGATAATGATCGCCCCATTGAACTACCACCCATAACACTGGAGGAGGGGCGTACATCAGGTTTCTACGCCCACCTTGCAGGAATGGCATTATTCTCAGGACGAATCCCTTCCGGAGAGGTAACGCTCAATATCACTGGACACGAGACTTCAAATTTACTTGTAGATCCAACCACCCTAACATTGCCCCCTCCAGACCAGAATGGAAACTTGGAAGCTAAACCCGTAAGATTAACATCAAAGTGGGATCGCAATGATGTAAATGAGGACATCACGCTAACCCTGGAGGCATCAGGCGGAGACTATAATGGCTTGAAATACACGAAAAAGGTCACTATCATAGACAGGCCTCCCTATGAATTCCTGGTTCCAGAGGGGGAATCTCGTACGGTCTATTATGTGCTGTCTACGAATTACGAGCCCGAAATTGACCCCATTCTAGACATTGTCCAGGAAGACCCTGATTCGGATTTATCGATTCGTCCAACACGGTTCAGTCTTGATGCAGATACCTGGGGTACTCGGAGTTATTGTAACGAGTATCCCGAATGTTTTGAGGCCTATCCCATAATTCTCACAGCAGAGGAGGACCTGGATGATGAAGATGACCTAGTCATATCTACCGTAACCGTAACCGGGCCGCCGGATACCCCCAGCCTCCAATCAAGCAGTCTGGTCTTCGTCAGAATTGAGGATAATGATGATCCAGGGCTGATCTTAGCCCCACCAAGGTTAGAGCTTTATGAAGGAGAGGCAGGCAAAGAATTCACGGTCGAACTTTCGAATCCACCTGCGGGAGCTAATGATGTCACGGTCGCAATTCCCGTCCCTGTAGGGTTACCTCTGACAGCAAGTACCTCCAGCCTGACCTTCACCGCAAGCGACTGGGATACACCGCAATCCGTGACGCTGACGGCAACAGAAGACGACGATTTTTTGAGTTATAATGGATACTTTTGGGTAACCGCAAGCGGCGGCGGCTATGACCGTGAGCGGGCATCTATTCATCTAGTGATCAATGACGCTGACGCACCCGGCCTCACGGTCACTCCCATCCCGGTAGAGGTGACAGAAGGGGAGTCGGCGATCTTTACGGTTGAACTGGAGGCGCAGCCGTACGATGATGTCGCGGTCACGATTTCCGTGGATCCGGGAGCCGATGGCGAACCGGATCTGACTCTGGACAGGAATACCGTGACTTTTGTTCCCGCCGACTGGAATCTTCTCCATCAAATCAAAGTGACGGCAAAGGACGATCCTGATTTTGACGATGAGTCAGAGACGCTGACGCTGACCGCACGCGGCGGCGGCTATGACAGGGTTTCCAAAACCGTCCCCGTCGACATCACCGACAATGACAAAATTGGACTTGTGATCGGGGAACGTTCCGTGACGGTGGTGGAGGAAGGCCCCTCCAAGACCATCCCGGTTCGGCTGAAAGCGCAGCCCTCTGATGAGATCACGGTCACCATCACTGCCGGCCTAGGTGCAGATGGCGAACAGGATCTGGAATTTCCAATGACTCTGACCTTCACATCCTCTGACTGGAATGAAGATCAGGATGTATCGGTGCGTGCAGTGCATGATGACGATTTTCTGAATGAGGAAGAGATGCTCATGTTCACCCCTTCGGCTGGTCCCTCCGAAACCGTCACGGTCACGATTCTGGACAATGACCAGCCCGGTCTGGAGGTCACCCCCCTCACGCTGGATGTGGAGGAAGAGGGGGATCCGGGCACCTTCCAGGTCAGCCTTGATGGCGAGCCGGCGGAAGAGGTGACGGTCACGATCACCGTAGATGCCGGCCCTGATGGCGAGCAGGACCTGAACCCGGTGGATCCAGTCAGCTGGACCTTCGAACCAGGGGAATGGAACAGGGAGCAGACCGTTTCGGTGGCCGCCGTGCATGATGATGATTTTGCAGATGAACAGGAGATCCTGACTTTGACCGCCTCCGGCGGCAGCACCGATGAGAAAACCGTCACGGTAAGGATCAAGGACAATGACGAACCCGCTCTGATCGTCATTCCCGCCTCGGTGGAAGTCACCGAAGGCGAATCCAGGACCTTCAAGGTGGAACTGGACGGCGAACCCGCGGAGCCGGTAACCGTTGCGATTTCTGTGGATCCGGGGCCGGATGGCGAACTAGACCTGGATCCTGTCGAACCCGGTACACTCACCCTCACCAAAGAGAACTGGAACGGAGGGGTGACCGTGACGGTGACCGCAAAGCAGGATGATGATTTTAACGATGAATCCGAGACGCTGACGCTGACCGCCTCCGGCGGCAGCGCCGATGAGAAAACCGTCCCGGTCACGATCACGGATGATGACGAACCCGGCCTTGCGGTCACGCCCCTTGCCATCGAGGTCCCCGAGGAGAAGACGGCGACCTTTGATGTGACGATTACCGCGTCGCCGGCCAGCCGGATCACTCTGGAGATTTCCGGCCATGACGGCACGGATCTGGACACTCCGGCCTCCGACCGGCGCATCCCCTTTTCGCTTGGCGATTCCGAATGGAGTCAAACCCGGACGGTGACCGTTGGCGCAAAGCACGATGATGATTTTGTGGATGACGGCCCGGAGGAGCTGACCCTGACCGCATCGGGGGATTTTTCCGGCATCGAAACCGTTCAGGTGACCATCCGGGACAATGACGAACCCGGTCTTCAGGTCACCCCGGCCGCGCTGACCATTCGGGAAGGTGCCAGTGCCGCCTTCACGGCAAGACTGGAGGCCGCGCCATCCGGCCAGGTAGCAGTGACGATCTCCGGCTATGCGAACACCGATCTGGATACCACGGCATCGGCTCCGCGAACGCTCACCTTCAACGCGTCCGACTGGAATCAGGCGAAGACGGTAACGCTTTGGGCAAGGCAGGACCCGGATTATGACGATGAGTCGGCAACGCTGACCCTGTCGGCCGCCGGCGGCGGCTTTGATCAGACCCCCGAAAAGACCGTCCGTGTGCGGATTCTGGATGATGATATCCCGTCGGTCCCGACCGTCACTCTGAGCGCCGATCCGGTGCGGGTGGACGAAGGGGAATCGGTGATCCTGACGGCCACCGTTTCCGAGGAGATGGGTGCAAATATCGTCATCCCGCTCACGATCACCGAAGGCACCGCGGAACCCGACGACTACGGCGGTCTCATCTCGGAGGCGATCACGATCCCGGAAGGCCGTTCCGCCGGAACGGCCCGGATCCGCACCTATGAGGATGATCAAGATTACGAGGATGAAACGTTCACGGTGGCCATTGATGAGCGCGGCTTATCCGATGCCGTGATTGCGGTGGCCCCGAAAACGGTGGAGATCACCATCCTGGATGACGATCAGAAACCGACCGTACGTCTATCGGCCTCGCCGAACCCGGTGGAGGAAGGGGAGCCGGTCACGATCACCGCCACCCTTTCCGCCGCGGCCCCCGCCGAGGAAGTTGTTATCCCCCTCACCATCACCGCCGGCACGGCCGAGCCTGAGGACTACGGAAGCTTAAAGGCGGAGACGATCATCATCGCGCAAGGCCGTTCCACCGGAGCGGTGCCGATTCCCACCTTTGAAGATGAACGGGACTATGAGGACGAGACCTTTACCGTGGCCGTGGATGAACGCAATTTAGCCGACCCGATCCTGACAGGGATCCCAAAAGAGGTGGAGATCACAATCAAGGATGATGATGCGCCGCTGGTCACCCTGGAGGCGGCCCCCAATCCGGTGGACGAAGGCAGGGCGGTGATCATCACGGCGACCATTACGGATGATCCTGGCATCCCGGTCGTGATCCCGCTTACGATTATCCCCGGCACCGCCGAGCCCGACGATTACGGAGGCATCACCACTAGCCGCATTTCCATCTCCGGGGCCGGCGAGGGGACCGTG
>JAJECE010000060.1 GCA_022822185.1 Rhodothermales bacterium
CCCTGAAATGCTGGAATTTGCCCTGGACTATCACAAGAACCACGACAAGACAGGGATCCGCAAACTGACCGAGGTGGTCAATGCGCACTTTATCCTGCGGCTTTCGAGGTCGGGCTGGGGAAATTTTAGTGTCGTAATGGCGGGCAAAATCCAGATAGGTTTCGTTGATTTCCGGGTTTTTACCACGGGGGCGGGTCACGGCCGACTTGAGATTATCGCAAACGACAATCTGGGGCACGGCCCCGAAAAATTCAAACATCCGCACATGCGTCCCAATCCAGCTGCGAAGCTTTTGATCCGGCAGGGCCTCGACATAAAGGTAATTGGAGCACCCCAGTACGCCAACAAAAATCTGGGCATCGGTCACCTCACCCGTGACCTGGTCAATCACATCCACCGTCGTGCCTGCAAAATCAACAAACACCTTCTCCCCCGCTTTGTGATGCAGGCGCATCGTCACATTCCTTTGATCACTCCACTGCCGGTAGAGAACGCAAAAATGACCATACGAGTACCCATCCGGATAAACTCGGCGGTACTCGTGCCAGGCTCGCTCCAACGTCATCCCCCGCTGCGATAATCGCTTGTGGATCATCGGCCAGTTCGGTTGCGCACGATCCGGCAACACTTTGGGCGGAAACAGCAATGCCGACAGCGCCTCATCGTTCAGATCCGAGGGAAGCGGCCAACGCAATCCCGCCGCCTCCGCTCGGCGTAGATAGTTGCGCACCGTCCCTGGAGACAATTGCAAATAGCTTGCGATTTGACGGTTGCTGCACCCATCTTTGTGGCGATAGCGCAGAACGTCCCGGATATGTTTCATGGAAATTCGTGGTCGTGGCATAAAAACCTCTAGTTCGTTAAAGGCTCCGCTAATGCCGTTCAATACATTAGGCTCCAACCACAAGTCCTGCCGCCAAAATCCCCCGACCCATCCCCCACAAAATAGCAGCGGAAATTGGGCCGAGCCAGGTGGGCAAATTCAATCTGATTACCCGGGCAAATTCAATCTGAATCTACAGATGATCCCACGCTATTTTTTCCTCCGTGGTTTTGGTCGCGTCTTCCATTGGATCCAATCGGTATCTCACAACCCAGAACAGACAGCCTTTTAATATCTAGATATAACCTGATTGCTCCGCACTTCTCCGGCCCGTTCCCTGATGGCCCATACTTGAGCAGTTTTCAAGGTACTGTTGGGAAATGCATTGAAATATGCCGAAACTTCCCGAACATGTTTTCTGGATTGATCCATCCGTATTCAGATTGGGATCTATTCTGTTCTGAATCCTTTGTTCTGATTGAACGTTAATCACAAGTCTATTGCTCAATTACGGTTCACATGGATTATGAGGATCAAATCAGTGCCTTACCGGATGCAATGAAAAGGCTGCCGCATTTTAAGCGCATGCTGTATGCCTCATTTGAGGCACAACCATTTGAAGACGGCATGGATCATCCGGCCGAGACGATTATTGGTGACGCTCTACGATCTACCGATGATGCTCGCCTTTTTGACTGGATTTCCAGAATTTGCCTTGACCCCAAATATCCTGTTTTTTCTGCTTCGGTGCTGCGCTGTCTGGGACGGCAAGTGTACCCTGGGACTGAGTCTTGGCGTACCGACCTTCTACGGAAAGCATTGACAATGGATGACGCAGAGATACGAGATGCCGCAGTGTGTGCAGCGGAGTTATGGGGCGGATCAAGTATACGAGAGCTACTTCAGATTAAGGCGCAAACCGAGCCATTACCATGGCTTCAGGGTTATATGGAAGACATCATCAAGGACCTGAGATGAAGAGTGTTTATGCGCGGAGGATCTAACGTGCTAAGTGCACCCATAAAGAGGATATCTCGGCAGATGCAGGGACCGCTGACCTCAGAATAAGGATCCATCCTTTTCGCAATACACTCAGGGAACGGACATAGAAATCAGGAACACTGCATTGGCCGCAGCGGCACCGGGATTCATCATTTTCGGCGGAATTGCAAGTGAAAACCAAACTCACTCTACACGAATCTGGCCACTCAAATCCAGTTCATCCAGAGCCTTGCTCAGATCCGACTTCGTATGGCGGGCCCGTGTGGAATCCACTCTGGAGGAAATCTCAATTCTGATCTGAATATCATGCAACTGTCGCAATTTAGGTAGCACTTTAGTTCCAAACCTATTCCATGTTTCGGATGGCATGGTGCCCGTAACCCTGATCATAGATTTGCTCTTCTTATCTGGCACCACTACACCAGGCGGTGGTTGCGGGCCGGGACCAAGGGGTGGATCATCTCCAGATTCCGTGTCTGGCGTAGGAGGATCGGGTTCTGGATCAAGAACTCTGGTAAGTGCCTCGGCCTTGCTTTTGGTCAAAAGGAAAACATCGGACTCAAACATGATTTCTTCCTGAGCAACCCGCTCATTGTGCCACACACGACTATAGCCGCCATCAGTTTTCGCACCAGATGCCAATCCAAATTCTCCGGTGGACACAAATTTGGCAATCTGTGCGCGAAGTGTTTTCTCGCAGTCAAGTAGCCGCGTTAGCGAACCATCAAGAAAACTCTGTCGCAAACCCGTAAGAGGCCAGGCCCCATCATCTTTAAATGCGGGCGGCCAGTGGCGGTCAATGTAACCAACTCCGACACTTTCGTTAAGGAGAGCTTCGGATTTTAACGCACTGAGGACTCGTCCACAGAGTGTTTCCCTCGAACTTGAATGACCTGCACCGAGATCTATAACCTTTAGACCATCCGGCGCATGTGAATCCGAAAGTATCACAAATCGATAGCTGGCCCATACCTCATTCTTGGCGCTTTCCAGTGCATCTTTCACACTGGATTGAACATCGTCTCGCTCCGCGCGGTCATATCCGGCACCCAAAATTCCCTTATTAATTTCATCCTCCACTTTCTTCCAGGCGAGCCATAGTGCAACTTTCTCGTGAAGTTTTCGCCCGGTTGATTTCGCACACCAGACTAATGAACCTGGATAAAGCCTTGGAGACTGTCCCCGTTGCTTCATCCACTGACGAATACGCTGAGCATCCTGAACCTCTCCTGACCATCCTGTTTCGGGATCAAGAAGAACCAGTATCAGACGAGCAGTGTCTTGGATAGAGGGGCTATTCTCTGGGAAGTCTATTATGGGTAAAGTTGTTCCACTATGAAACTCTTTCTTTACTAATTCGCGAACAGCTGGCTTAATCTCCGATTCATCTGAGAGTGATGCACGCCGATCATTTACCACCTTCTTCAAGGTTGCCTGATGATGGACTCGAAACCCGTCCGATCCCATTTTTCGAATAAAAAACCCTCTTCCTTCAAGCATAGCGGCGGCAGTATCTATCGCCGTTGTCTCAACAGATGGCTCGCCTAACGCAAAGCGCAACTCCGGGAGATGGGCAACCTTGTCTACCTGGCCGCCGGAAGATTCAAACAGTATCGCCGTGCCTACACGGCGATGAATATCACGTAATTCTTCTGAAACATCGCTGTCAAGAGATCTGGCATGCGCCATCTCCCCGGCAATGTCGGCCTCAATAGCCACATCAAGCCGTGACTCGCCTAACTGACCTAATACGACAGCCCTGAAATCAGGTATGTCTAATGGCGCTGAACCTAATGTGATCAAAGGTTCCTTACGTGCTTTTTTAAAATCCTCTATGTTTGCCACAGATATCCACTGTGCCAGCATCGCAAGGGCTCCCCGCGTCTGCTGAAACTGCGGCAATGCCCTCCATTTTCGCTGAAAAACAGAGAGTGTCGCCGGATGAAATGGATAGCAGGTTTCAAACCTTTCCATGAGATAAGCTTTTGCTTTTTTAGCATTCACTGCGGAATCCACGGTCAGCCATTCCTGTGGAAGACGGTCACTCCGCTCAAAACACCATTCTACATATAACTCAGCGGCCTTCCTGCGAAGTTTAGGTTCTCCCCGATCCTCAAATAGCCGCCGGCAGACAACCTCGCTAATTTCGGATTCGTCATTTGCAAATAAATCACGCGAAACTCTACGAACCACTTTCGTGATCTTATCCTGCCACTTTTGATCCCAATCCGTCATTTCAACTTGACTACGAGGCAGACTAATGACCGCTACCACCCGCGTTGTGCTGGTAACCGCCACGGACAGGTTCTGGATGAATGCATGGAAGTGATCTGCCATATCACGGTGACGATTCACAAAATTCAGAACCTCGTCAAACAGTAACAGCACGGGGGCATTTGCAGCAGCAAACACTTCTGAAAGAGCTTCCGTACCAGGTGGAACTGACTTTGCTGCGGTTCCAAGTGCTTCCACACCTTGATCTCCCGCAATTTGGCGAGCCAAGTCAATCCAGGGGGTCTCCCTGCCCTCCGATGGATCCCAGGCATTGCCGACAAATACACCAACCCGGGCGGATGGGATTTCTGCAATCTTTGCCTCTTTGACCAAGTCGGATATACCAGAGAGAGCGGAAGCTGCTGCACCAGTTTTGGCTATGTGATACAGCGAGGTAAGTGTGTGCGTTTTGCCGCCGCCGAACTGCGTGACCAGTGTAAGAACTGGAGATGTGTTTTCGGTCTTACCGGAAAGGCGGCGCAGCACAATACCAGCGTGCTCTTTCAGTGCCTTCGTGAAGCAGGTTCTTGAGAAAAACTGTGCTGGATCACGATAGTCCACGGGAGCAGTACCCGCAACAACCTGCTCAAGGGCGATGGCAAACTCATCCGGGCTGAATGAGCGGCCTTCCCGAACTTCTTGACGAAGCTTCACGACATTGTACCAAGGTTTCACGATTTTCCTCCGATTAGGGTTTTTTCATACGTTTGAACAACTCCAGAGACGACTCCTTCAGCCGTCCCAGATTTGCATATGCGATTTGAGCGTAATCCTTGTCCGCCTCGTACATGCAGTAACGGATACCGTCTGTAACTACGACATCACAATGAATGTTAAGATCTTGGGCATATCCAACTGCCTGCTTCAATGCGCCTTCTACGCCTGCCCCCAGCCGTTTTGCTTCAATCAAGTAGTAGCAGTGTTTCGCCTTTCTTGGGAGTTCAGTGAACACACTTACGTCTACATTGCGCCACTCCACAGCAATTTTTTCAACGGGCCACCCGAGCGCACGCAGAAAGGGAACGACATAGTGTGCGACCACCTCATTCTCGCTCGGCCGTTCCCCGAAGGCTTCACGATTGGTGTACAGCGCACCGAGGTCTCTCACTTGCGCAATCAATTCACGCAGTTCCGATGGAGGTGCATCAAGCGCAGGTTCCTCAGGCGGCAAATCAGGTAATATGCATGTCTGCCAATCGGTTGGAGGTGACTGAACAAATCGATTCGCATAATCAATAAGTTTTTCCGATTGAATCATTGAAAACCGTGCTGGATTTGCACCGAATACTCGCTCCTCAAAAACATACGGTTCAGGGAGAGAACCCCAGCGCACGCGTCTGCCGTGTTGCAGATCCCACCCATTGACATCATCAAACTGGGATAGATATTGATATTCCGATGCAACGATGCCAATTGCCTGTATCACTGAAGTTCCTGTCCGAAGCAATAACACATCCCCTTTCTGGAGTTCGGATGCAAATCTGTCAACGAATCCGAGCTCATCGTATCCTGAAGGCCAGGGTCCCGTGTCACCGGGCCCGATCAGGGCAACCCCATACTCCAGAAATTGGTCCGCATAAGATCGATTTGATGCCCCTGCAGAGACCTGCCAGATTTTATGCCCCACTCTCAAATTAGCCATAATATCACCATGATTTTTATACGCGGATGGTAGATTCCTTACAGGGCCAAAATAAGCAAAGTTCTGTCCACGGTCTTCATCCCGTCGCCCAACATCCCCGGCATCAAGCTATTCGCACCCTGTTCGGCAAATTTGTTTTTCATTAATGAGCAAAGCATTCAACCACTCTATTTGTACAATCGAAGCTAACTGTCATGTCCAAGTCATGACCTTGCCTGGCAAAGATCCCTTCTCGCCAGTAAACGTTTATGGGCATCCGAGAAACGCTTATCCTGTAGAGTTGAGTAGATCTTTCCGCCATTGAGCAGTTTTGTATCTTTGAAGTCATGCCGTAAATTTTTATCGTTGGAGTATAGCAGGCGTGCACCGCTGACTTGAGCCAATGCAATGATATGTGGATCGTTCGATTTGCACGTTTTTTCCTCCCGGAGGTGATTTTCCCGGGCATTAACCTGCTCTCTGTTCACGCGTCTAATCTTTCCAGTCGCTTGAGCATTTCTGGCCCATTTCTTGAAATTACCTGAACCCTTCTCCAGTTCCTGCAATAGTCTACCTCCAACCACCAATTTCCCTCTCCCACGGTTAATCCAATACAAAAACTCCTTCCCGGCCTCCGTGCCATGTCTCCCGAAGACTTCATGCACCACATTTGCGTCAAGAATAGCACACATTTCTCAAAGACCTAAAGACCTTGTCGTCTCTTCCATGAAGAACCGGCCATAACTATCCGGTGCGCCACAAACATTCCCTTCCTCGTCTAAACGGATTGAATGTATCTGAACGCTCAGGTCATTTCGCTCAAAGAACAAAATGGAGACATCCTCCGGTTTCAGATTTGTCTTCCCGTCACGAACATCCATACGGATCCGTTCCATCAGGTGATCGCTGTGGGTTTCAACGACCAACTGCCGTCCCTGGCCGGCAATCTCACATAACAGGCTTCCTAAAGCAGCCTGAGCGCTTGGATGAAGATGCACTTCCGGTTGCTGCAGCAATGCCATTCTAGATATACCCGGCAATAAGACCTCCGCTAGAATTGGTAACACTTGGCTAACGCCATATCCCACATCTATCAGGTTCTGCTTCGTCCCTTTTCGTTTTTTGCCGTATTTCCTGACCTGAATCTGGAACGGTGCACTACCCGATTTTTCAAAATGCTTGACATTAATTTCATCAAAAATTCCAGCAGATGCACCGAATTTTTCTAATCCCTGCTTAAGATTTTTCCATACATCTGGATTCTCAATAGCTAAATTAGCCAACAGCATGGGAACATGATCACCTTCAGGATCTGGTGTAAGAGTAGCCGGGTCGTAAGTACGTTTTGGGTTGGAACGAACCGGTGCACTTGCGAATGGCCGTTCTTCTGTGAAGTTATATGCCATAAACCCGATTTTTCTAATCAGGTCTAAATCTTCTTCTGAAAAAATAGGAGATCCATCTAGTGGTATGGGACTTGTGTCTTCCTCTCCCTCACTTAAAAATCCGCCGAATAGACCCGTCAGAGCGAAACGTATTATGTGAGTCAATGATGTGGTTCTACCATGAAAGAAGGGGGAGAACGGTACTCCCCAAACCCCTCTATGAGTGCCAAATCGTAGCCCGTGATTTTTTTCACTATCACGGCTACTTTCAATCCAGTTGCCATTTTCGGTCAGGCGGATGTACACCGGTATAGGTATCGTTCCTTCTTTCTTGAACACGAACTCTGCCTGCGAATTCTGATCAACTTGAACCTTCATCTCAAATGCAGATGCAGGCTCGCCTCTCTCACTTTGTCGATGTGCTATCTCTTCAAAACTCCCCAAATCAAAAGGTGGCTCTTTAAAATTTGGGAAACTATGACCGTACACGCAATCCCATAACACCCGTATCATAGCTAAGAAAGAGGTCTTACCCGTACTATTTTCTCCGACGAGTAACGTCAGCGGGGCAAGACGAGCCCTCTGCTCTCTGTGAAAGCATCGGAAATTTTTTAGTGTTATCTCTTTCATTGGAATTTCTGTTTTACCGTGGTACCGCTAACAGCATCGCATCCTAGAACTGTTTTTCCTGTCCCCACATTGGGTCCAAAACTGACAACTTCAAGCTGAGATAGGTATTCAACTGTGCGAACTGCTTTTATCACCGAAGCCCCTTTCCCAAGCAGTGATTGGTTCCTTTTCTGTAATTCGGAAACGAATCTCTCCGCGAAGGCTTTCTGATTCTGCCAACTTCGCTCCACATCAACAAGCCCGGCTGGGATAACTCCATATTCCAGAATTGGGTTCGCATGAGATAGACCCGCCGGGCGAAATTTTTCCCTTAATACGCAAAACCGTCGCGCTATTCTGTACAAACAAACTTGGAATCATATCTATATCACGACTTCGCATGGCAGAGCTCCCTTCTCGCCAGTAACTGCCGATGGCTGGACGAAAAAGCTTCGCGCCCCTGATTGGTTGAGTATAACTTACCATGCGGGTTGTCCACCAATTCTTTATTTTTGAAATCCTGCTGTAATTTCATGTCATTGGAATATAACAGGCGTGGACCGCTGACTTGGGCTAACGCAATAATGTGTGGGTCATTGGATATATAATTTGACTCCCTTCGCAGGCAATCCTCTCGGGCCTTAACCTGTTTTTCGTCAGCGAATTTGATTTTTCCAGAGACTTTAGCGTCCATCGCCCATTTCTGGAATCTTGAAACCCTGTCTAATTCTTCAATCAATTTACCCCCGACCATTAGATGTCCACTATCATTATTCTCAATCCACAACAAAATTTTTATGCCTGCCTCGGGGGGATTAGCTTCGAACACTTGGGAGACAACATTTGCATCTACGATGGCACACATTAAAAAAGCCCCAAAGACCTCCTTGTTTCCTCCATGAAAAACTTACGATAACCTCTTGGTGTACCACAATAATTTCCCTGTTCGTCTAATCGGATCGGGTGAATTTGAGCACCTAGATCATTTCGATCAAAGAACAAAATGATGACATCTTCGGGCTTAAGACTCGTCTTACGATCCCGCACATCCATGCGAACCCGATCCATCAAATGATCACTGTGGGTTTCAACGATTAGCTGTCGTCCCTGGCCAGCAATTTCGCATAACAGACTTCCAAACGTTGCCTGAACCATTGGATGAAGATGCATCTCCGGTTGCTGCAGTAGTGCCATTCTTGGGGTTTCCATTAACATGAGTTCCGCAAGGATGGGCAAAATCTGGCTAATTCCGTATCCTGCGTCCATTAATTTGTGTTTCGTTCCTTTCAGTCTTTTGCCAGATTTTCTGATCTGAATCTGAAAGAGATCACCCCTTGGCTTTGCTAAACGCTTAATGTCAATTTCGTCAAAAATTCCAGCAGAAGAGCCGAATTTTTGTAGCCTCTGCTTAAGGCTTGTCCATACATCTGGAGCCTCAACGACCAAATTCGCCAAGAGCGACGGAACATGCTCTCCTTTGGGGTCTGAGCCTAGGAATGCCGGATCATATGTGCGTCGTGGATTTGAACGGGCTGGCGCATTTGCATATGGCTGATTCCTGACAAGACGGTGATCCATCAACCTGATGTTTCTGATTGAGTCCAAATCTTCTTTTGAGAAGGCAGGTGCCCCATTTAAGGGCACGGGCATTGTTCCATCTTCGCTTTCATTCGAGAGCCTGCCTAATAAAATCGCCGAGATGAATTGTCTGGAATCAATCAATGGCATGGCTCTGCCCTGAAAAATCGTGGACAAGGATACTTCCCATGCTCCTCTGCAAGTACCAACCCGCATCCAGTGATTCGTTCCGCTCTCACGGGAGTCTTCTATCCAATTGTCATTTTCGGTAAAACGGATCTTTGCCGGTACGGGATTTCTGCCCTCTTTCTTAAATACAACCTTGGCATGCCCTCCCTGATCAATTTGCCCCCTTATCTCAAATTCAGATGCTGACCTACTCCTCTCACTTCGTCGATGTGAGACCTCGTCAAAATCCCCCAAATCAAACGGAGACGCTCTAAAATTTGGATTGCGCTGTCCATATATACAGTCCCACAGTGCCCGAATTGCGGCCAAGAAACATGTCTTGCCTGTACTGTTTTCTCCTACTAGCAGCGTGAGTGGAGCAAGGTGAGCGGACTGCTTCGTGTGAAAACACCGGAAGTTTTCTAACGTTATCTCTTTCATCGGAATTTTTGTTTTACTTTGGTGCTGCTAGTAACATCGCATCCAAAAGCCGTTTTTCCTGGCTCCCCCCCGGATACAACGCAGACAATGCGTTGGCCAACCGTAGAAACTCTGGACCACGCCCAAGTTCCGCTTCGATTAATTTCCGCAGAGCGCTCGTATGGCCACCAGCCTGAAACAGCATTGCTGCATGCACCCGATCCAGCACTGTAACACCGCTGGAGTCGAATTCTGAATCATCCCCTAGAATTCTTTTTCTTTTGCGGGATCTCTTGGGAGCTGTTACGGTGTCTTGTTCAGCGAAAAGTTCTCCCTGGAGACTCTTTTGAGAATCAATATGAATCCATTCCGCTGCTGAGACTGCCCCTTCCTCACCAAAGAGATCCTTAATGCGCTCCATAACCGGCAGTAAACGTACGATGCCTTTTTGCTGGGAGATAACACTGCCACTCCAGGAATCAAGATCAATCCCCATGGGTTGAGCAAAACGGCGAACGACATCAAATGGGAGACTGAAGCCCTTGGCTTTCGTCTTGGCAGGGATTTCCGAACTTTCCTCTTCGTCGTCTCTGGCCGTTCGTGTGCTCTGAAGTGTCCAGAGAAATAAAGCCGTAAGGCGGGCATCTTCCTCCAGTGCTCCGGCTAAGTCATCACCCGAACGAGATTCTCCCGTACCGAGGATCTGTTCCAATGCCGTACGTCCCACAACCTCCCAGACCTTTTTCAGGTATTCTGCCAGTGTGACTTGGTGGCCCTCTGCAGTCTCTACCGCACGATAGCGACTAAAGATTTCCAGCGCCGGGCCAATACATGCAAAAACCAGATCAGCACCTCGAATGCCCTCTCCCTGAAGGCGCTCCACCCAACTACTTACACGCTTGGGCAACTCACGCAACACATCTGCCCAGTCACCAACCGTTGCCTCTTTTGATCTTGGACGACAAATAAGGTGAACGCTGGTAGCAAGTGCGGCAGATTCTCTTGCCCGCAGACGTGATGGACTTTCGGTCGCAATCGGCCATGAACCGGTAATGGTCCAACCGCCGCGAATCATTCCCGAAAGAAGAGCCTCCCAGCCTTCGGTGGTTTTGTGTGCAAACACAACCGAACCCACACCGTCCTCCTGTATTATTCGTCTTCCTTCTGCAAAAGCTTGTGACATACTCTCCTCAAACCAGTGACGATCCTTAGGCTGACCGTTACTTATTTTCGTTTCGTCCTGCACAATTTCAGCCTCTTTAGGAGAAAGGAGGTTTTCCGTGTTAAAGGGGTCCTGAAGAAGATAATGCTTGGGTAGAGTGCGTTTGAGCCAGACTAAAAAAAAGTCCGACAGATCCGAATAAGGCACTGCATCATAATACGGTGGATCGGTAAACCAGATATCGGCAGACTGATCTGGTAACGGATGATTCGTCGCATCCGCTTGTTGTATTTGGCCTGAAGTTTCAACTTGAAGAGTTTCTATCACCTTACACGCGGAATCGAGACTTGAAAGAAAAACGCCTCTCGCATTGCTGCCTGGAGTAGATTCGCAGAAGTCCCATACCAAAGGAATGGCTTGACGTGAGAATAGGTTAACGGGATTCTCTGCTCCACTTTCCCAGCGAGCGAGTGAATTATTTCCGTCAGCCATTTTCCCTAGAAGCAGCGCTATCAAGATATGTTGTGCTCCAAATGAGATCGAATTCCTACTCGAGCATTTTCCAAACTCTACCAGAGCCACCTTCTGGCGGGCTGTAAACAAATCACCCCATTGGAGCATTCCGTAACGTTGCACACTGAAAGCACGCCCAGCCCCTGAGCCACCACCCGCCGGAGTTGGCTCATCTGGAAT
This sequence comes from Rhodothermales bacterium, assembly GCA_022822185.1. GTDB lineage: Bacteria > Bacteroidota > Rhodothermia > Rhodothermales > Bin80 > Bin80. The sequence goes on from JAJECE010000060.1 coordinate 11,736, forward strand.
CGGGCAAATATCCTGTTTTCCTCCACGCTCCCAATCATCTAAAATTTTCGCCACACGCTCTTGTGCTTCACGAACCGTTACATAGTCCTCCTCGGTTGGAAGACGATAATACCGGCCTTTTTGTCCTGACCGTAGAGTTACCACTGCCGTTATGCGTGCCCCTCCTATCCGGTGGCCCTCGGCATCAAAAATAACATCTGCCCCTCCCTTTTGTACTGCAAGTTGTGCCCGTACCCGTTCGGGGGGCAACACCGCCTCGCAACAGATGCATGTGGCCTTCGCACGCACTACCGTAGCTACGGGTACATCCTCGTCCGATTCGGGCTCAAAAACTTCAAACTCAACTCGGGGAGACGAACCGCTTGATTTCTTAATATTGTATCGTAATGCTTTTTTTTTCTTAGCCTTCTTGCATAACCAGAATGAGCGCATAAGCGGAATTTCTGCCCCACAGTTAGGGGCCTCACAGCGAACAGTACGCGCCCATAGATAAACTATTGGTATTGATCCATCTGGATCTGCCGGATACAAATCGGCCAATTTTCGTTCGGCTACGCTTTTAATTTCTGCTCCAATCTGGCGCAAGTCTTCCGCTAACTCTGGACCAGATTGAGGTATGCCCTCTAGAACTGTCTTAAGAATGAGACATGCCACTGGATTAAGATCACTTGCGAACACCTCACATCCAAGCCGTAATGCTTCCAGTGGTATTGCCCCTCCACCAGAAAAGGGATCCACGACCAATGGAAGTTCATTGCCATGGGCAGCTTTGACCAGTGCACGGCTCACCCTTAGATAGGAAGGATCTGTAGCATTATTCCAATTAGAAAAATCAGCTATGAACTCCTGTATTGCCTTACGAAGTCCTGCATCTGAGACAATGGTTTTTGCCCATCCTTGAGGTTTTTTAGGCCATTTCAGTAGAATTTGACGCGCATCCTCTTTGAATGCTCTTGGACAATGAGAATCACATGGGTCTGGAAACAGCAAGGTCAGTAACACTGCCCTGGAAGATGCCAGCGGGCGACGGGCCCACCACTGATGAAGCGTGGAGGGATGCCCATGCCGAAGCAATTTCTCCCGCGCAGCATACCTTGACACTTCGGCAAGGGGAAAGTCTACCTCGGCAATTCGCTTGCATTCTTTTGGAATCATGAACCGCTCTCTGACTTGTCTTTCATTCCTTTGCGGGTATTCGCGTGATATGATTCCGAGAAATCCAATGTTTTCTGCGTACGCTCAATTTCAGAAGCAAGGAGCCCTTCATCTGGCAAAGTGGTTAAATACTCCGCGGCCATTACTTTATTTGGCAGTCCCTCCAATGTATATCGGGCAACTGCCTCATCCTTCTGTGCACACAAAATCAACCCCACCGGTGGATTTTCTCCTTCACCAACCCAATTCTCCTTTGCATAATTGAGGTATGCATGCATTTGCCCAGCATCGGCATGCGTGAACTTCCCCAATTTCAGATCAATGATAACCAAACACCTAAGTCGTCTATGAAAAAACAGTAGATCTACGCGATACCAAACGTCACCCATACGGAGGCGTCTCTGTCTGCCCATGAAACAGAAGTCACCTCCCAGTTCAAGAAGAAAAGTCTCTAGATGTTGAATCAGAAATTCTTCAAGTTCACTCTCGGAATACTCGTCCTTAAGATCTAAGAATTCAAGGACATACGGATCCCTTATTATCTCTTCAGGAATAGGAATGTCTTCATCTTTTGTTATCTGGCCTTTCTTTAGCATTGCGGCCTTGTTTTTTGATAATGCTGTACGCTCGTAGAACTGAGAATTGATCTGTCGATTCAGTTGTCGAACAGACCAACTTCCACGTAGTGCCTCGGTCTCATAGAACTTTCTTGCATGTTTATTTTTGACGGAAAGCAATCGTACATAAGCAGACCACGGCAAGGGAAAAAAAGGAGCAATGTGCCTCAATGAAGATTCTCCAGACTCTGTCTGGAGAATCAGTTGGTCTTCATGTTCTCTATCTGCTATCTTTGGAATTGGCCAAGCAAGAAAGAATGCTCTCATTTGCCAAATATTGCTAACAGAAAACCCTCGGCCAAAACGAGACGAAAGATCCTCCGATAGACGTTTAACAATTGCTTCTCCATAGTTGGCTCGCTCCTTTCCCGATTGCTCAAATTCAACAATGTATTGGCCGATCAGCCAATATGCAGCCGTCATGATGGCATTCACTGAACGAACTGCGGATCCTCGAGCAGCATCAACGATATTCGCCACATCTTCCAGAACTGCTTCATATTTCCCGTTAAATGATGCTTTCTTTTCAACAGACTTGGCCATGGTTCTTTTGTTTTATTGAATTATTCTACGTTGCCCCTTATGCACATTGACCATCTCATGGCTCTGATTTAGTCAAATGAAACTTCTTCCTGCACAACTGCGACCTTCGTTTCTACAGACACCGTCTGGAGAATTGGGTAATCCCCCCAACTCATGGATACCAGACGAGAAATTACACCGGTCTCAGATTCTACAGACACCGTCTGGAGAATTAGACAATCCCCCCGATTCGTAGAGACCGGATGTGAATTTATATCACTTCCAGATTCTACAGACACCGTCTGGAGAATTGAATACCTCCCCCGATTCATAGATGTCGGCCACAAATTTACTCCAATTCCTAATTCTACAGACACCGTCTGGAGAATTGGACAATCCCTCCGATTCATAGAGGCCGGCCGCGAGTTTACATCACTTCCAAATTCTACAGACACCGTCTGGAGAATTGAAGAAGCACCCTGATTCGTAGATACCGGACGTGAATTTATATCACTTACAGATTCTGCAGACATCGTCTGCTGAATTGAATACCTCCCCCGATTCATAGATGTCGTCCGAGAATTTACTCCAATTCCTAATTCTACAGACACCGTCTGGAGAATTGGACAATCCCTCCGATTCATAGAGACCAGCCGCGAGTTTACATCACTTCCAAATTCTACAGACACCGTCTGGAGAATTGAATACCTCCCCCGATTCATAGATGTCGGCCGCAAGTTTACATCACTTCCAGATTCTACAGACACCGTCTGGAGAATTGAATACGTCCACCGATTCATAGATGTCGGCCATAAATTTACACTGCTTCCAGATTCCGCAGACACCGTCTGCAAAATTGAATATCTCCTCAGATTTATGAGTGCCAGCCGCGAATTTACACTGCTTCCAGATTCCGCAGACACCGTCTGCAGAATTGAAGAAGCCCCCCAATGCATAGAAGTCAGACGCGAATTTACGCCGCTATCGGATTCTACAGACATCGTCTGGAGAATTAGACAATCCCCCTGATTCGTAGAGACCAGACGCGAATTTACTCCACTTCCAGATTCTACAGACACCGTCTGGAGAATTGAAGATGCCCCCCGATTCGTAGAGATCAGACGCGAATTTATACCTCTATCAGATTCTACAGACACCGTCTGGAGAATTGAATACATCCCCCGATTCATGGATGCCAGTTGCGAATTTGCTCCACTTCCAGATTCCGCAGACACCGTCCGTAGAATTGGACAATCCCCCCAACTCATAGAGACCAGACGCGAATTTACACCTCCATCAGATTCCGCAGACACCGTCCGCAGAATTGAATACCTCCCCCGATTCATGGGTGCCAGCCGCGAACTTACTCCACTTCCAGATTCTACAGACACTGTCTGGAGAATTGGACAATCCCCCCAACTCATAGATGCCAGCGGCGAATTTACTCCACTTCCAGATTCTACAGATACCGTCTGGAGAATTAAATACCTACCCCTATTCATAGAAGTAGTCCGAGAATTTGCTCCACTTCCAGATTCCACAGACACCGTCTGCAGAATTGAAGACCTCCCCCGATTCATGGGTGCCAGTTGCGAATTTACATTGCTTCCAGATTCCGCAGACACCGTCCGCAGAATTGAATACCGCCCCTGATTCATAGAATTCGTCCACGAATTTATACCTCTACCAGATTCTACAGACACTGTCTGGAGAATTGGATAATCCCCCCAACTCATAGATACCAGCGGCGAATTTACTCCACTTCCAGATTCCGCAGACACCGTCTGCAGAATTGAATACCTCCCCCGATTCATGGGTACCAGTTGTGAATTTACTCCACTTCCAGATTCTACAGACACTGTCTGGAGAATTGAAGATGCCCCCCGATTCGTAGAGATCAGACGCGAATTTATACCTCTATAAGATTCTACAGACACTGTCTGGAGAATTGGATAATCCCCCCAACTCATGGAAGTCAGACACGAATTTACATCGCTTCCAGATTCTACAGACACCGTCTGGAGAATTGAACATCTCCCATGATTCATAGAGGCCGTCCACGAAATTACTCCACTTCCAGATTCTACAGACACTGTCTGGAGAATTGAACATCTCCCATGATCCATAGAGACCAGACACGAATTTACACCGCTATCAGATTCTACAGACACCGTCTGGAGAATTGGACAATCCCCCCAACTCATAGAGACCAGACTCGAATTTACTCCACTTCCAGATTCTACAGACACTGTCTGGAGAATTGGACAATCCCCCAGATTCGTAGAGACTAGACGCGAATTTATACCTCTATCAGATTCTACAGACACTGTCTGGAGAATTGAATAACGCCCTCGATTCATGGATACCAGACGTGAATTTATATCTCTATCGGATTCTGCAGACACCGTCTGCAGAATTGAAGAATTCCCCCGATTCATAGATGTCGGCCATAAATTTACCCCCCTCTCAGATTCCGCAGACACCGTCTGCAGAATTGGACAATCCCCACAACTCATAGATACCAGCGGCGAATTTACTCCACTGCCAGATTCTACAGACACCGTCTGCAGAATTGAATACATCTCCCGATTCACAGATACCGTCCACGAATTTATACCTCTACCAGATTCTACAGACACTGTCTGGAGAATTGAATACCGCCCCTGATTCATGGATGTCGGCCACAATTTTACACCCCTCTCAGATTCCGCAGACACCGTCTGCAGAATTGGGCAATTCCCTCGATTCGTAGATACCAGAAGTAACTTTACATCACTTCCAGATTCTACAGACATCGTCTGGAGAATTGAAGAATCCCCCCGATTCATAGATGTTGGGCACAAATTTACACCAATTCCTAATTCTACAGACACCGTCTGGAGAATTGGACAATCCCTCCGATTCATAGAGGCCGGCCGCGAGTTTACATCACTTCCAGATTCTACAGACACCGTCTGGAGAATTGAAGAAGCCCCCTGATTCATCGAGACCAACCACGAATTTACACCGCTATCAGACCAATCATCTGATGTGGGTCGTAGCAGGACAGCATCAAAGACGGACACATTGCTGAAAAACAAAGACCCCCTCTGATTAATTGCGACTGACTTCGCGAACAGTTCTGTCATAACTCATCTCTTCCAGGGAAGGACACAGCGGTTCCCCCGCAATCCCTTACCCCGTTAATGCCTTAACGTTCAACTGGTAATGCTGTACCTTGCTGATCTCTTTCCATGGGAAACTGGCCGGATCTCTGATCGGTGGATGGAGCTCCGGTGTATCTGCACAATTGGTCACAATATAAAGCCAGAAACAATCCCGGCGATCCTCTGCGACCCGATACTCGTTCGGCGTGATCAGAATGCTTCCGATAGGGCCGGCAAGTCCCTTGATTTCAATTAGACGCAAGTCGCCGGATCTTGGATCAAAGCTGGTAATGTCATAGCCAATATTCATCTTGTGGACATCTTTGACTTCTCTGCCCTGCCCGGTTTCGTATTCCATGACGACTCGCATTGCGGTCATTTCCGTTTCGGGGTGTGGACGCATGTGTCGCAGATCCTGATGATCACGCTCCGGGTGAGGCAGAACCAGAACGCTCGTCAGTCGCTCAACCCCCTGCAGCGTCACCGCCCGCTGCCGTTTAAGTTCTTCCCGCCGCCGGGAACGCCGTGCCAAAACTTCCGCATGTCGGCGCTCCGCCTTCGCATAGCGTCCCTCTGCACCAATAATTTTGCGGCTCACTTCCTCATGGGCACGGCCGATCTCCTCGTCTACACGCTGCAGGATCTCCGTCAGAGAAATCTCAACATGATCACTGATTCGCTTGACTTCGACTTCCCGCCCCCTTTGAACCTCCCCAATGAACGGTACAAGGGCGTTCTCGTTAAGAAAGACCGTTTTCTGGGGGAGAGTAGCGATTATTGGCAATTCCTCCGGGGCAGGTGCCGGAGTAAGATCCCCTAACATGCTTGCATCGTTCAGGACCTCCGTGCCATCATCTGACAGTACCACGGCGAAGAGCCGTTCATGAATAATCTGCCCCAAACCATCTACGATCCGAGCCCGGTAGAAATCTATTCGCCTCGGAGTGTCATACTTCAACGAATAGAAGCATGCCCCGGACGCGAACGCCTCCTGCCCGGCATCCAGCGCATGTCTCCGTAAAGCCTCAAACAGGGAATGTCCGGGAGTTACCCATTCAAGGTTATACTTCTCTGCTGCCGTACGATCCGTGGTTAGGCGTGGATACCGTACATCCAGGTCAGCTAGCTTCCATTCCGGTTCCCGCTCGTATTTCTTCAGTTCCGCCGGTGTTCGACCCGGCTGGAACGTATGCACCGGTTTACTCATTGGCCTCAGATTCAAGCCGGCATTTCGTGCAGATTCCTGAAGAAACCGCGCAATGGTCTCGGGGACGATACGTCGCTCCTGCGCTCGCGCACGGCGCTTCTTAAGAATCTCAAGATTCAGTCTTTTCGTCGCCAAACCTTCCAGAGCCGTCTGGCAGATATCCCTGAAGTGCTTTTCGTCCACATTCATCAGGAGTCGATCCTCAAGATCGGCATCTCCCAGTTTTCCTGCATAATAATCTCGCAGCACCCCCTCTATGTGCGTGGACGGTAATACTTCTCCCACCACATTGAACACTGCATCATCCTCAAGCGCATCACGAATTTCCTGAAGTTTCTCCAGCAGTCGCTGGAGTACGCGACCCTCTATGGTATTTGTTGCTACAAAGTTGAAAATAAGACAATCCTGCTGCTGCCCATACCGGTGAATACGCCCCATGCGCTGTTCCAGCCGGTTTGGATTCCAGGGAATATCGTAGTTGAACAGGATGTGGCAGCACTGAAGATTTATCCCCTCACCAGCTGCTTCGGTGGCGACCAGAATCTGGATGGCACCCTCTCGAAACTGCTGCTCAACGAAAAGGCGGGTTCCTGGATCATTGCGGGATCCCGGTTTCATGCTGCCATGAATACACCCCACCCGAAACCCCCATTTTTCTAATTTTTCAATCAGATAGTAGAGTGTATCCTTAAACTCTGTAAAAATCAAGAGGCGCTGATCTGAACGGTCAAAGAATCCTTCATCCGTCAGAATCTTGCGAAGATGATCTAATTTCGCTTCATTGCCGGTTTCCTGAACCCGGCGGGCATCCTCTGCTAATCCCAGCAATTCAGAAATTTCTTCACGCACCTGGTCTGCGTTCTTTGAAAGCGTGATCGCATCTAATAATTTCTCCAACTCCTCTCGGTCAGCATCATCACACTCCTCTAATTCGTCCCAACCGGGAATCTTTGGTGGTGCAGTTTGAACGAGTTTTTGTGCATCCGCCAAGCCTCGTTTTAGCCTTTCCGCCCGATTTTCCAGAGACCGCCTCATCGCATAAATGCTGGATGCTAAGCGCCTTTGATAGAGTGACATCAGGAATCCAACGGCCTTGGAACGAGGATCATCCTCCCTTGCTGCAGCACGCCGGCTCTGCCGTTTTACAAACCGTGTAATCTTATCGTATAAATCGTACTCCTGACCGTCCATTGTAAAGTTGGCGGTACGCGCAATCCGATTGGTAAAGACCGGCCTTGCCGTCCAGCTCCCGTCCGCCTGAAGTTCAGGAAAATAAACCATGGCTTCCTTCGTCCGCCGCAAATAGAAGGGAGCATGACGGTTCTCCATTGCTTCGCGGATAGACTGCACATCTGCATAAACATCTTCATCAAGCAACTGCAGGAACAATGTAAAATTCTTCGGATCCCCCTTATGCGGTGTCGCAGTGAGAAGTAACATATGATCGGTCGTGTCCCGCAATAACTCTCCAAGACGATAGCGCAAACTGCGCTTGTTTTTGTCTCGTGCGGACATACGGTGCGCTTCATCTACGATAACCAGATCCCAGTTGACCTGCTTCAACCCCGGTAGAATATCATCCCGCTTCGCCAGATCCAGAGAAGTAATGATCTGGTTATTTTCAATCCATTGATTGATCCCGAACTGTTCCCGAATGCTCGCACCTTTCAGAACCAGAAAATTTTCCTTAAATTTCTCCGTCAGTTCGCGCTGCCACTGAAATGACAGATTCGCTGGACAAATCACCAGAACACGCTCTATAAGCCCCCGCAGTTTGAGTTCCCTGATCAATAATCCAGCCATGATCGTCTTGCCTGCACCCGCATCATCCGCAAGCAAAAATCGTACTCTAGGAAGTTTGAGCAGATGTTCATATACCGCTTCAAGTTGATGCGGTAACGGGTCTACCTTTGAAATGGACAGTCCAAAGTAAGGATCAAATTCATAGGCGATGCCAAGTGAGTAGGCTTGCAGAGCAAGTCGTAATAACTGCCCCTCTCCATCATAGGAGAGTTCCGAGTCATGGATGGTTAGCGTAGAGATTTGATCTACATCCAGCGTGACCCGACGAAATCTCTCGGAACGCTGACCGACCAATCCCACATTCCAGAATCCTTTCCCATTTGCCTGAACCGTCTCCACTCTCATCGGCTCATCGAACAGCGACCCCGTCAAAACCTGACCTGCACGAATCTGAATTTCAGCAGTCAATATGCACCTCCCAATACCGATGATAGAGATTGATCAAATCGTCCACATTTTGTAGATCTGTGTTCAATTCACGACACCACATGATTGTATCTGTTAGAATTCCCATTCAGTTGGACTCCTAAAAATAAACATATAGCCCAACTTGGACATTCTATATCCGTTGATCATTGATGATCTCCCCCCCCGTCAAACTGAATATTAATACGATGATCCGTTGCATCCGGTTGAGATCCGTTCTAATTGTATCCCAACTGCATGGTGCCCTATTCTTTGAACTGGATACAGATCGGATGCGACTCTATCCTCTCTGAGGGGATGCACTGGACGCAGTTCCTTCAAGACTGAGCCATCCACATCAGATAGCTATTCCACGTTCAAAATCAGGCAAGGTACTGAGAGAATGTGTCCAGACGGTGGAAACTACGATGTGAAGGATTATCTATGTTTGCCTCCAAAATTAGACACCAGCCAGTCATGCATGGAGGGTATCGGGATGATGTAGTCGTTCTTCTGCCTATCAAACAAACCCTTGTGTAGTGCCAGCCTGAAAATTGTCCTTGCTTTCTCACGGCTGAAGTCCTGTAAGAGGGAATCCATAATATCTTCCTTACTGATACGCTCCCCTGGCTGGACATCTGCAACAGCTAATGCGATACAACGAAGTTCCTTGCTCTCAAATTCGTCCACTCGCGCCTGATAAAACTGATCCCGCCCTTCCCGTCCTTCTTTCAATACCGTTTGCAGTCCTGCCTCAGTCATTTCTCCATCCGTCAATTTCAGTTGCCTCAAAGCTGATAAAACATATGCCATAATATGCTGAGGCCAACCGTGAGTCTCTTTAGCTATCCCATCAATCCATCTTGCGGGATCCCCTTTTGCTCTGCCATCTTCCAAGAGCCAGTCCTGAAGAATCGCCCGTGTAGGTTCTTCCTTCAGCCGTCCCAAATCAATCCTGCACCCGGTATGAAATCTTGAGATATCCATATCCTTGAAGGCCTGCGCGGTTGCGCCCAGCCCTGCGGCTAACAGGATCAACGGTCGGCCAGTCCCACCCGCGTGGATAACCTTTAACATATCTACCAACTGTATGAACCGCTCCCCCTGCTTGCGGACAATACGCGCCAGCCGCTGTGCCTCGTCCAGCAGGAGCAATAACGGCTCCTCCCCGCTTTTAATAACCTCCAGTGGATTATTCGCGTTCCCTCCCACCACAATTTCCGCCTTGACGGGTCCATGATCTATGCTAACCGACCCATGATCAAGCCAAGTGCGCCACCCCTTCCAGGACAAATTGATTAATTTGTACAGGGTCTGCGGATCTAAAAACCAACTCGGCTCCACCTCTGCTACCGCATATCCACGCCCCCCGGCGATTCGTCCACACTCTGCTAGAAGGGCGGTCTTGCCCGCGCCTGGCGCAGCCTGAATAAGGAACGAGGTGCCAGAATTTCCATCCCTTGCTCTCCCTAGTAATTTTTTGAAATCATCTAGGATCTTCGTACGTCCATGAAAATAACGGGCCTCGCCCCGCTCCAACGTAGCAGGCTTCACGAGGCGAGATTTCCGTGATTTACCCATCGTAACTGAGGTGAGTGTGGATCGGATAGATCTCCACGCAGGGAATACCGAGCCACTTTAAATAAATTTTATGATTCACGGTTCCAGCATGGGGGATTTCCGAGTCATGGATGTTTAACGTTGAGATTTGATCCGCATCCAGCATAACACGGCAAGATCTCTCGGAACGCTGATAGATAAGTCCACATTCCCGAAACCTGCGCCATTTGACGAAACCGGTGCTGCACTGACTGAATTTCAGTAAGTAATATGCACCACTAATATCGGTGATAAGGGCTGATCAAACCACCCACATCTTGCAAATGAGCGATAAAATCCTTGCGTGCCATTAGAAAAAATAAGCACACAGTCCAGTTTCGGCATTCAGCATCCCACCGGCCCTCTATCCTATTTGATCCCGCAACCAGACACAATGTGAATATCTGCCAGACTTGAGTGGATAATGTGTGAACGCTGACGGTCATTCTGTACAGATTCTATCTTAAAGGTCTGAATTTGTGGAATTACTGCCGGTAACCCACAGGATTCCAACATCATGGATGACGGTCTTAATTCCCCTCAAGGTATATCCAATGGCCAAATATCCCAGAATCATAGCACGTTATCAACAATTCCACATGCTCAACAATATATGAGATTTTTTCAAAATATCCTTGTTAATATCGACCGCGTACATTTGTGGATAGCCATTCTTCAAAATGCTGTATCATTCCCAGACCATTCGTCTGAATACTTGCGGCGAATCCTTTATGCCTTTGAGGATGACCAGTTACAATCTCACACCGGAAGAAAACCTGCGGTGTATTCTCGGTGGAACGGAGTCAGACTGGAAATTTGCCAAAGAGTGTGAGATCGGTCGGGTGGATGATTCTGCTGCAGCAAGTCGGGATTGTCTTCGGTAAGGCGGGTTTTGTCTGGATTCAAGGGTGTATCATCGTGTGTGACCAGAAGGAGGTACATTTAGTGAGTTCAAGAGTTAACCCCGGATACAACGAAAGATCCAATGTCGATACCACCCCGCCGCCGTGCTCGCTATGCGACTCTGCAGGCACTCTATGCGCATATGCTCAGTGGAGACTCACAGGCACATGTCTATAAGACGACTCTTCTTCCTAGACTGCCAAGGGAGGATGGAGCAACGGAAATGGGAATCCAGTTATTTAAAACTGTGATTGCAAAGCAGGACCAACTGGATGAAATCATCGCTGAGAATACCAGAAACTGGGATTTAGGGCGAATACTCAGAATTGATCTGATCATTCTTCGCATGGCAGTATGTGAGTTTTTGCATTTTGACAAGATCCCACCGAAGGCGACAATGAACGAGGCGATTGAGTTGGCAAAGATTTTCAGTACCGAGGAAAGCAAAGACTTCGTGAATGGAGTACTGGATACAATTGCGTTCCGGTTAAGGAAGGGGGGAAGGTTGATAAAAAGTGAGGCAGGCCGTCAAGGATGGGAAGAGATGATTAGCAGGCAGGATACGCAGCGTTCAAAGTAGTTCCTGCAGCACATTCGGTATGCTTTGGGACTGAATGTATTCCTGTTTACTGCAGAAACATTATGCTTACACTAAAGACCTCGGTTAAGGGGAATCCACAGCCCAACACGCAGAGATGGACGCTGTGATCCGAATTCAATGAAAGCGGTCAGTTGTCCAACTGGTTGTGTATATCGCAGGAACGGATCAAGGAAGAGGCTGAACTGGCGATTTTTTTCTGCGCGGGTCTGTTTGTGCAGGAAAGTTAGCGAAGGACCGAATCGGATTCCCAGATAGAGATCATAGGGATAGTTTGCCTGACCAATTACACGAAGAATCCCCAAAGGTCTTAATGCTGCACCAACACCTGCGGAAATATATACGGGATTCCTTTCTTTCCAAAATTCGGTATCAACCGAGGCAAGAACTTCAAGTGAGTAGATGCTGCGGGCCTGAATGTGTACAAATTGTATGCCGGCTCCTGGCCAGCCTCCCAGTCCAATCTGTATGTGGGATGACTGTGCGAATCCACAAAACCCGGTCAGGGTCAGAACGGCAAAAACGAAAGTTGTTCGGAATAATCTCAACACTGCATAGGCAGGTAAACAAGGCCATCGTTTACACATCTACCGGCATGAGCGTTCATTTTGCATCAAACGGAACCGATCAGGGCAACGGCCATTATGATTAGATGGTTCGAGCCGAATTTTTCTGCTGGGATGGACCCGTGCAGTTAAAATACCTCCATGTTTGTTCGGTGACACGGTGCCTCTAATACATGCAGTGACCGAAAGTTGTCCAGCGACAACTGAGAAGTCAGATGTACGCTCACCGTACATATCCCAATCCCTAAATTTCGGTCTACGGTATCAGTGAAGTAACAAAGTAGCTAATAAGCCCTCAATTAATTTGAAAATCGGACAACTTGCAGGATGAGCAGTACGAAAGAGTCATTGCTCAAAATGGAGCAGCACGGCAGATTTGTTCCAGTGTGCATCCAGAGGTTCCATCTCTGTATGGACTCCAGCCCCAAAGTGTAAATGAAATCCTCTAAATCCCATCGTGCTGTATGGATTTCTTCACTTTTCCTGACGGTGTTTGCCGCCGGCTTCTATGCGGCATCAGCGGGTTTAGTCGGTGCACCGGATATATCCATCAAATGGGGGCACCCAGATAAATTCAGTTATCAGTCCAGTCTTAGGGCAGAAGGCGGTGCAGAACTTATTCTGAGATACCTTGGTTCATCAGGTTGTGTCTATTCCAATAAGCCAGACGTACCATACAAGATAAATCGTCTCAAGAACTTGATGCAAAACCAAAGAAAATGGGCGGAGATTTGCCGCAATTGGAATATCCTAAGGATTGGGACGTAGAGAGGGGGCTCGACCATCTTGCGAAGTTTGGCCAATTCGATGAAGTCATGGCCGGGCGAATGAGGGGATCATGAAATATGTCTGGAAAGGCTCCTACGGAGCACCGGACACGCCTCAGGTGATCATCATGGATCGGTTTCTGTCAGAAGGATCGTACTTCAAAATGCTCAGCGAAGAATTTATCGTCAGGAAGGTGGGGCCAGAGGCGATTCAGGCCTGGTTGGATCTCAGTGCTCCGCTGCTAAAGTTGAATAATGAGTTGACTTTCAGTCCAGACCTATAGTGGCAATATCGGTTTCCTTGCGAAGATCTCTTTGCACATATCCGCGGACAGCGTATAGGGCAAAAGGGACAAAAACTGGGCCAATTGTGAATTTTTGGTGAAGTCGGAGCAAACCCAACCCACAATTGAGATTTGTTACCTATCATAGCAGTCAGATGCTCTTTGAGAGTGTTAAGTAACGTTTCGACAAACCTTAACAAACAAGCGATACAATGAAATACACGAAAGTACAAGATACACCGACTCATAAAGGAGAGGGACAGCAAAACAGAATCAAATTTTGGTCCCGCTGAGTTGCTACGGTTGTAGTGCTGGCCTTTCTTGCCTATGCCGGGGGTACGGTGGTTGACCGAGTGTCTGCAACCACCCAGAGCATGAGTTGCGAAAGTGACTGGTGTGCTGGGGGTCCATGGTTTGGGGTCTGCATTGATGCTCTTATCCCGTCGAACACAGGTTGCAACATGAAAGGAATAGGATGTCGAAGATACACATGTGCTGATGGACCCGTGATGCACTAAGACGGTGCGGCAGATCAATAAATCTGTGGTTAGTTATGATCCAACCTCTCAGAGTTACTGTTTTTAATTTCAGAGCTTAACAAAATGTGCCGATTCGTAACAACCGTGTTGCTAATGTCCACCTTCGTTTGTGGAACGGGGCTTGCACAGACTGTCATCCATCCGACAAAGGAAAATATTCCTGTTTCTTCGGGGCCTCGCTTTGAGTTGCGACACGAGGCGGATGGTTCTGATGCTTGGAAATGGGAATCGTTTGAGATTGCAGAGATTGGGGTTGAGGAAGGAGATTATCTCCAAATGCTCGGGATGGTTTGGGATCTGGAATTGGACCATAAGGGCACGCTCTATTATTTGGATTACTCCACACGCAAGTTCGTGCTTACAACTACGACGGTAATTGGATCGCCAATGTCAGTTCTCCTGGAGTTGGCCCAGGAGAACTGAGTTTCCCCATTGGTATTGCAGTTACTCCAGAGGGTAAGCAAGTGATTGTATCTGATCAACAGGTGAATCATGTTTTTGAACGAAGCGACACGACCTTCAACTTGATTTCAACACAACGCTCGAAATATCCATCATTACTAGGACAGTTATGTGTAACGGAGGGACATTATTTTACGGCGTACTCCCCCTCTCAGGAAGAGCCTCTTATTCACAAATACACACTAGACGGTGAATGGGTCGCCTCATTTGGGGAGCCGTACAAAGATGATGATCCATTTATTGTAAGTTCGTTCACCGGCGATGTCTTTCTTTCTTGTAATTCGGAGCACCGAACAGTTGCAGTAGTGACGCAACACATTCCCTCCATGACCGGCTATTCAGAGCAGGGAGATAAATTGTGGCAAGTCACCTTTCCGGATTACCGCTCAGACACGGCGAAAGAGTCCTGGGAAAACGAAAGAAAATTTTTCGCCGTTCTACAGGAGGACAATCGTTCTGTGTTTAAGTCTCTTTTTTCTGACGGGAAGTATTTCTATGTGACGTACAATTTCCAGTTCAGGGCTCCCAGAGAGTATCCGCCAATTAAATATTCAGCCGGTCATGCATTCAGGGTAAATGCACAAACGGGGCTAGGGGTTTATTTGGGGGCTGCGGGGCCGGTATCGGGTGAACATCTGATGGCTTTGGATGGTGATTATCGCTTCACCGTTACAGAGAACAAGGGATTTCCCCAGATCCGAATTTACAAGCCTCACCGATAATCCAATAGAAATCGAAAGCCGCCTCGGAAATGAATGCAATAAACCGGAGCATACAGAATCGGTGATGGCATTTCTTCGTTGCTCTGATTATTATTGCGTCTTTTGTCGTTGGAATTGGCGGGAAACTCCAACTGTTGCCCGTCGTGGAAATTTATTGGCCGCATCAAGATTCTGGATACAGGTATTCGCCGTCCTACGAAAAAGTTTCGGAGAAGGAGATCGTGATGGTCTACATTGGATCGTCTACTTGCGGTTACAGCAATGATAGTTCTCTGCCCAAATTGATGGATGATGCAAAGATAAAATTACAGCGCATGGCCATCCGACAGGGATGGTCTTTCAGTGCAATCGGTGTATCCGTAGACTGGATACCAGAGCAGGGAGTTGATCATTTGGGCAAATTTGGGGAGTTTGACGAAATCATCACGGGTCGAAAATGGGAAGGAGTTGTAGCACAGTTCTATTTGAAGAAAATGCCAGGGATTAACGGAACCCCGCAGATTCTTGTACTGCGTCGGCAGATGCGTGAGGATCAATTTGAAGAGTTGTTGATCTATCGTATGGCACAGGTCTTTATCAAATCCGAAATTGGGTAAATCAAGATCTTCCATTATCCCAAGATGTTCTTGAGCGGTTTTCAAGCAGCGGAGCATAAAATGATGTAGTCTCTTCAACGAAGAACCGCAGTTTCAAATTTCCTGGGGAAATTGATATCTTTGTTTGCCAACAAAGAGGCCGACAATTTATTAAGCATGTAAAATAAAATTATGTGAACAGTGAACACATGTATTCGTGAAGCGTCCAAGCACCTGTTCTTTAATTATTTTGAGGAAATCAATCATGAAATTCCTGTCAAGCACATTTTGGGAACTCGCAGGGTTTGTATTTCTGCTAGTGATAAGCGTGTCCGCATTAAAAGTGGCCTTCTCTATTCGTTTTGATTTAAATCGGTGGTCAGAGTCAAGACGCAAACACCTAAAGGAGAGGATACGGATGACATGTCCGCATGCCAGCCTTTCAGAAACCGAGCGTGGCATAGAACTCATTTCAGATTTCTGCAGTCCATCTGGGACATTGAACCACCAGTGCAGCAGGTTCGGATTATCGGTGATAGATGGGAGCATTCCTGCATCAATCATGGAAGTTTATTGTCGTAACCCACAGTTATATTGGTCAAGATTAAAAAAATTTAACCGACTTGTCAAAAAATTGTAGAAAGGAATCTTTCTCCGAAAAGGGGATGATGATTCTGTGTCACGGTTAAGATAGAAACTCTTTTCCCATTGCGATCAAAAGTAGGTGAACACGGGAAAGTTAATGTCGCTAGACGGTTCGGGGGTACTGCCAGATAAGGAAAAGGGGATGTCAGGTGAGCCTCATTGCCCGGCGAACGTATAAGAGGCCGAAACGTCTAGGATGGATAAGGATAACTTCATACACACGCGAACCGTTGGGAAGGCTGTATATCGGTAAACCTGATTGTTTGACCAGAGTTGTGCTCCATCCCGGCAAGAACCGGTGGCCATCAGGCAATGTCCCTCAATTGTGGTATAGTTGGACTGCCCAATATCGGGAAGTCCACCCTTTTTAATGCGCTGAGCGGAGTCGGCGCGGTGGCAGCAAATTATCCGTTTTGCACCATTGATCCCAATCGGGGGATCGTGCCTGTCCCCGACGAACGGCTAAAGAGGCTCGTTGCCGTTTCCCCGTCCAAACGTGTTGTTCCAACGACCATAGAATTCGTAGATATCGCGGGTCTGGTCGCGGGGGCATCACACGGCGAAGGGCTGGGGAACGCTTTTCTTGGACATATTCGCCAGGTGGATGCACTGGTGCATGTTGTCCGCTGTTTTGATGCCTCCGGTATTTCTCATGTTGCCGGAAGTGTCGATCCAGGGCGTGACATAGAAATCGTGAATACGGAACTGCTGTTGAAAGACCTGGAAACCGCCGAGCGCTTTGCGGAAAAGTGGGGAAAAGTGGCGAAGGGAGGGGATGCCGCCGCGGCGGCAAAGGCGGAGTTCGGCCAGCGCCTCGTGAAGCATCTTTCCGAGGGCCGCCCCGCACGGCTCCTGAGGGATCTCTCCCAGAAAGAACAACGCTATATAGGGGGATTGTTTCTTTTGACCAGCAGGCCGGTGCTTTATGTAGCGAATGTGGGCGAGGTGGATTTGCCGCAGGGGAACCACTGGGCGGAAGAGGTTCAACGCATCGCCGCCAGTGAGCAGGCAGAATGCCTCATCCTGAGTGCAGAATTTGAAGCGCAACTCTCCGAACTGGAAGACGAAGAAAAAGATCTTTTTCTGGTAAGCGAAGGGCTTCAGGAAGATGGGCTGCAGCGCCTGATCCAGGCAGCATATAAACTGTTGAACCTGATTACGTTCTTTACGCACGGTCCCAACGAAACCCGCGCGTGGACGATCAAAAGTGGAATTCGCGCTCCACAGGCGGCAGGACAAATTCATAGTGACTTTGAACGCGGATTCATTCGTGCCGAGACCGTACAGGTGGAAAACCTGATTCGTGTCGGCTCCGAAGCCGCTGCGCGTGCATCCGGGATTATGCGGTCCGAAGGGAAGGAATATATCGTTCAGGATGGAGATGTGATCCTTTTTCGGTTCAATGTATAGTTTGGTTGGAATCCTGCGCAAGGTCATCGGTCCCGGCCGAACGCATAGGATCACGACAGGAAAAGAGATGCCCTGAATGAATTACCGGATATTTATTGCACGGCGTTATCTGTACAGCCGGCATCGAATCCCCTTAGTGACGATTATTTCGGGTATTTCCATGGCCGGTGTGGCGGTGGGCGTTGCCGCCCTGATTGTGGTGCTGTCTGTGATGAACGGGTTTTATGATGTTGTACGAGATCTGCTGGTTTCGCTGGACCCGCATGTCCGTATCGTTGCGGAGACCGGGGGCGGACTGCCGGAGGAAGAAGCAGATCAAATCGCAGAACAGTCCAGACAGTTTCCCGAGGTGCTGAGCGCGGAGCCCTATGTAGAAGGGAAAGCCCTTCTGGTTACCTCCGCACCGTCAGAAGTCAATCGGGTTGTTGTCCTGCGAGGCGTGGCAGAAAATGCAACCGGCGACGGGATGGTTGCCGGAGAGTTTGATACCCGTGAACAGGGAATGGTGATGGGGTTCAGTCTGGGACAGCGTCTGGGGCTGTCGCCTGGTGCAGAGAATAATGAGGCAATACTGTTTTCTGCCCAGGGGCTGGGGCAAATGCTCACGCGCATCTTTTCTCCGCCAGCAGTGCGAAAATTTGAAGTTCGCGGCCTCTATAAGCTCGAAGAGACCTACGACAACACACATGTATTTATCGGAATCAGAGAGGCACAGGATCTTTTTCATCTGAAGAATACGGTGACCGGAGTAGAGTTACGCCTCACGGATCTGGAAACTGCACAGGCAGTGAAGCAAAGCCTGGAGTCAATCTACCCGAACCGGCTAAGGGTTCAAACCTGGTACGACCTGCAACGCTCTCTGTATGATGTCATGCGACTGGAAAAATGGGGCGCCTCCCTGATTCTGGCCCTCATTTGTGTGGTTGCCGCATTCAGTATTGTCGGGTCTCTTATGATGGTGGTCGTAGAAAAGCGGCGGGATATTGGGGTCTTGCAGGCGATGGGAGCGACTTCCAGGGATATTCGGCAGCTTTTTCTGGTGCAGGGGGGGATGATCGGGATGATCGGGGCTGGAACTGGGTTCGTAGTGGGGCTGGGGGTTCTTCTTCTCCAGAAATACTTCCAGATCGTTCCTCTTCTGGGGGCGGAATCGTTTGTGATTGAGGCCTACCCGGTTTCAATCCAGATGCTGGATCTGGTTCTCGTACTGGGGGTCTCGTTTAGCCTGTGCCTAGTGGCCGCATTGTATCCCGCATGGCGTGCTGCACGGAGTGAGCCCAGCCGGGCAGTTGCACACGGTCAATGATTTGGGAACCCTTTCGGCAGTGGCCTCATATAAGCCGGTCGCCCAAAACTAGAAAGGCATAAAAACCAATGGCACGTAAAGATCAATTAAGCGGCAAGGGACCCATGTCGGGGAACCATGTCTCACATGCACATAACAAAACGCGTCGGCGATTTGGCGTGAATTTGCAGACAAAGCGATTTTATCTGCCTGAGCAGAAGCGATGGGTAAAATTGCGGGTTTCGGCGAAGACCATTAAGACGATCAACAAGAAAGGGGTTGAGGCGGTGCTGCGTGAAGCACGCGCCCAAGGTATCTCTGTCTAAAAACATAACGCGGTAACATGGCACGAAAAGGAAAAGACGTACGGCAAAAAATCATTCTTGAGTGTACCGAAGCTCCAGGCACAAGCCGGTACTCAACGGTCAAGAATCGACGTAATACGTCCGGCCGACTGGAACTCAAAAAATACAATACGACACTGCGAAAGCATACACTGCATAGAGAGATCAAGTAAAGATGGCCAAGAAACAGTCATTTGGGGATAAGGTCCTGAAGCGGCGCCAAGAGCGGAAAGTGATGGCGAAGATCATTGTTGCGGAAAAGAAACCGAACGGAAGTTTCCGCTTCAGAGAGAAAATGGTCCCCCAGCAGGATGTGCAGGCCGAATTGAAGGCCGTCACGTAGATCATCCGATTCGGGGCGTAGCTCAGCCCGGTAGAGCACTGCGTTTGGGACGCAGAAGTCGTCGGTTCAAATCCGGCCGCCCCGACCGTACGGATATCAGTTCTATGACATACAGGCGCCCGTAGCTCAACTGGATAGAGCAGCGGACTTCTGCAGCAAAAGCGGGCCGCTGGCTGGAAACGGCCAGCGTGTAAGTGGTCAAATTCGGGGAAGCCTACGGAACCGAAGTTCACGGTAATCCCGAGCCAAGCCCCCTTTGGGGAAGGTGTAGAGACTAGACGGCCACCCCTTCCTTCAGTGAAGACTGAAAAAGGTGAAGAGATAGTCCAGGGAGTCGGGAAACCGGCACAAACCTGAATCCGCAGGTTGCAGGTTCGAGTCCTGCCGGGCGTGCCTATGGTGACGTGGCCGAGTGGCTAGGCAGAGGCCTGCAAAGCCTTGTACGGCGGTTCGAATCCGCCCGTCACCTCAGAAGTCCCCATGCTCCAAAGCCGGGGACCCAAACGGACTGGAACGTGTCCCGGTATCCGAAGCCGTGCCCCCTGACTGGGGTCCGGTCGAAGGGATCCTGTATCTCAGCCGACTGCTTCGAAATCGACAAAAATCCGACAATCCAAAAAGGGGTTGCCAAACGGGTAACATTTTTGGTGGTCCATGGTATATTCCGACAGCCATCGTCCATCCTTTTCGTCAATAAGCATAAAACCGTTTCCATGGCCCGAGGTGATTTAATCGTTGATCTTGTGAGGGCGGGTGTGAGCGGAAATCAGGAATCGGCCCGCAATATTGCAGAAGAAATTGCGGCAAATGAGCGCTCCAAAAAGCATGATCTGTTAGCGGACAGGATTGTGCGTGCCCTGAAGACACCATCCAAGTCCCAAAACAATGCGCTGCCGGGAGCTGGAAGATTAAAAGTTCGGGATGGTTCGGGCGGGATTCAGCGTCGCTACGTTGAGCGACCAATATCAAGTTTGTTTTTGGAAAAATCTACGCGTAAAGTCTGTCAGGAACTGATTGAAGAACAAGAGCTTGCGGATGTTCTGCGGGCTCATGGCATAGAGCCCCGACATCGTGTTCTGCTTTTCGGGCCACCAGGGAATGGCAAGACATCTCTGGCAGAGAGTATCTCATCTGAACTCGCACTGCCGCTCTTTGTCGTTCGATATGATACGGTGATGACCAGTTACCTCGGTGAGACAGCAAAAAGACTCAGGCGGCTCTTTGATTTTGTTCGTACCGAGCCCTGTGTACTCTTTTTTGATGAATTTGACGCAATCGGGAAGGAACGGGGAGACCTTCACGAAACGGGAGAAATCAAGCGGGTTGTTACCACGCTTCTGATGCAACTCGATGATCTTCCATCCTCTTGTGTGCTAGTCGCCGCGACCAATCATCCTGAATTGCTTGATCGGGCCACATGGCGTCGATTTGAGATCAAACTTGAACTTGATCATCCAAGTGAAGCGCAAATGACTGCCTATTTTGCTCATCGTCTCCGTGAGTTCAGTGACCGGTCCGGCTATACCGCGAAGCGTTTATGTTCAGCGGTTGCTCCCAGGAGTTTTTCGGATGCAGAAGACTTTTTTCTTGATCTACATCGAAGGTACGCTCTATTGCAGGGCCGGGTATCTTTTCAAACGTTCGTGACGAATCGTGTGAAAGCAAGACTCGAACTGCCGGATGCGCAGAGTCTCTATCAGACGAATGGCGCATCGCCCAATCCGGTGTCTTTCTGATCCACAGCCCGCTGACCGATGGAAAGTCTCATCTCAACCTGCCTGCGCCCATTCTCATGGGAGCGGACTCTCAAAAGACAGCACTTTCCGCCTCAGATCCAGAGTGAAACTCATCGGGCTGCCGATACGGGTCAAGATTTGTGAAGCGGGCAAACTCCTGCTGAAACTTGAGTTTAACGGTTCCGGTAGGGCCGTTCCGGTGTTTACCAAGAATGATCTCCGCAACCCCCTCGGTCGGTGTACCGTCTTTCTCCGCTTCAATGCCGTAATAGGATGGACGGTAGATAAATGCAACCACATCGGCATCCTGTTCAATCGCCCCGCTCTCACGTAAATCCGATAATTGCGGACGCTTGTCTTTCCGGTCTTCGGCATTGCGGTTCAACTGACTGAGTGCAATCACGGGAATGTCAAGTTCCTTGGCAAGTGCTTTGAGGGAGCGGGAAATACTCGCAATTTCCTGCTCCCGGTTGTCCTTGGTGCGCCCTTGCATAAGCTGCAGGTAATCAACCAGTACAAGCCCAATGTCATATTCAGATTTTAATCGACGGCATTTGGCCCGCAATTCCAGAATCCCCAGACCGGCCGAATCGTCAATAAGGATCGGAGGGCCATTGCTTAATTTGTTGGCCGCCATTGCAACCAGTTCAAAGTCGTGAGGCTGCAAATTGCCCGTGCGTGCGCTCTGCGCATTGATCCCGGCTTCAGAGGCCAGCATGCGCTGCGTGAGTTGCCTGGCACTCATTTCCAGAGAGAAAATAGCACAGCTCACCGGGCGCTCGGGGGCCATGGTTGCGTTCCGTGCACACGCCAGCGCAAACGCAGTTTTTCCCATAGAGGGACGCCCGGCGATGATGATCAGGTCAGAGTCCTGCCATCCACCGGTCTTTTTGTCAAGATCCGCAAATCCGCTGGTGATCCCGGAAATCCCCCCCGTTCGTTCCGAAATCGTCTGAAGGTAGTTGACGGTGTCATGTACGACATCTTTCAGTTCTCTTGCTGATCTGCGCACCTGACTTTCAGAGATGGTAAAGAGATCCTTTTCGGCCCCGTCAAGGAGTTCAAATGCATCGGTTGCCGGGTCATAAGCCTCTGAGATCCGCTTCCCCATCTTTCCGATGACCTTGCGCAAGAGAGCTTTCTGGATGATGATCCGTGCGTGGTACTCAATGTTTGCAGCCGTTGCGACATGCTCGCTAAGGTCATTCAGATACGGTAACCCGCCAACGGAGTCCAACTGCTTTGTTGCTGCCAGTTGATTACTAACCGTAACAGCATCTACGGGCTGTCCCTTTGCATAAAGAACAAGAATCGCATCGTAAATTTTTGCATGCTTCGGCAGGTAGAAAGCATCTGGAGGCACGATTTCTGTTGCAATGCTCACGGCCTCGGGCTCGGACAGGATTGCCCCCAGAACATACCTCTCCACATCCACTGCCTGAGGTGGAACACGCCCGGTGGAATCCTGCAAATTCTGAACCAGAACGGGGCCCGGGGAGGGCATTGCTTCATTTTGCATAGCGGGATCGGGGGTTTATGGAGCCGAGTAGAGTTGACGCAAAAGTTTCAAGTCTTCCCAGGCGGGTC
The DNA here is from genome assembly GCA_022822185.1 of Rhodothermales bacterium. Lineage (GTDB taxonomy): Bacteria > Bacteroidota > Rhodothermia > Rhodothermales > Bin80 > Bin80. Next base: position 34,956 of record JAJECE010000060.1, read on the forward strand.
GTTTCCAGTTTGGATTGCGTAAAAGCGCTGCCGGATGATAGGAGGCAAGCAAGGTGCTTCCATGATATGCATGCGCCTGTCCCCGGAGTTTTCCAAGCGGAGCCCTGGATCCAAGCAGGGTCTGACTTGCAATCCTTCCCAGACAGAGAATAAATTTAGGTTGAATCAAGGACATTTGCCGGTACAGAACAGGCAGATGGGCCGCAATCTCATCAGGATTCGGATCCCGGTTCCCAGGAGGACGGGATTTAAGAATGTTTGCAATAAAGATCTCACTTCTGGACAGGTTGATTGCCGCAATCATCTTATCAAGTAGTTGCCCGGCCCGCCCGACAAAGGGTCGGCCCTGCCGATCTTCATCGGCCCCCGGGGCCTCGCCAATGAGCATGATGTCGGCCTGCGGATTCCCCTCGCCAAAAACGGCGTTGGTTCGTTCTGCATCAATCGGAACCAGAATAGAGGACTGTATATACTCCTGAAGTGCATCCAGAGATCGGATCTGATGTACCGGATGCTGCGTGTCAACTAGATCCATGATCTTCTGTGCGAATGTTTTTTCGGGCTCTAACGGAACAAGGGGGCCGTGCAGGCCGATCTCCGCCGAGAGACTGTCCTTAAGATAGTGAAGAGCATGGATCATCGCATACCTGTGTCTGCAAACCAAAACGGTTGTACCCGTACAAAACTAAATTTACCGCAAAATTCTGCCCGGATCCCCGTCAGTTTTCCACAGATTATGCACAATCAGTCAAGATTTGATCCAGGAGGGTCGTCGCAACCTCCTGTTTTGGCATCACCTCCAGTGGAAAGGACGAGCCATCTTTGCCAATAAGCGTGACCCGGTTGGTTTCCGTGCCGAAGTCGGCTCCCTCTTCATTTACATTATCCTGACTTCAACGGTCACCCCCGAATGGAGATATGCTAAGCGGGATTTTCCGTAAAAATGAACCCTACTCCTTCTAAGGGGTAAATCCTGAGTACGATGAAAATGCCGTACTCAGGAGAGCGTTCCTTCCTTGAAGTGCACCGTCTGGCGCTGCAGGGTTTGATTGACGACTTGATAGAGACAACTGCCCTTTTCGCATGCCTGTATCGGACACCGTACGGATGCCATTTTATTCTGTTTATGCTGAAACGTGCCAAGAAATCGCCCCTGTGGAACCCTAAATTCAGAAAATATGGCAAAATTGGATGTGAATTGGTTTTATTTTCTTATATTGTCTGGCAGTGTCCGCTACGGGACGTTTTTCTCAAACCAATTCTTATTTAAATGCAAAAATTTTCAATTTTGCCTGTTCAGGCGCATTCCTCCTTCCCGGAAGTGTCCTTTCTGCAAACATCGCCAGTTCCGGCCAGGAGGTTACAATCTCATGTGACAATGGTGAGTGTACAAGTTCCGTTACGACCTCTGAAAAATCGTGGGAAATGACCATTGATTGCGGAGGAGGTAACACTTGGAGGGGTGGCGGGAGCGGAGCCTGGGGAGGCAGTTTGTGCGGTGTTTCCGTCACGTTTAAATAAGTATAGCAGAATGCTCATCAAGCATCTCTTCTCTGCGGTGAATCAGGTGTGATGGAACTCGTTTCTCCTTTCTTCGCCAGGGGGAGGAGCACTGGAGTATTGCTCCTGCTTCTCCCCCTTATGGCATGTCAGAGCGGGGATACCTCCCTGACAAGATTTGAGGATTCACCAATCATTGACAGCCTGCTGGCTTCGGCCCCCCACTTTGTAGTCAATACGGATATTGAACCGGAAAAATGGGTTGCAAGTGCCAGATTGGGTATTGAGATGGATTCATTAATCCTCGGCACTCCCAATAGCATGATCGCAATAGGGGATAGCGTTTATATCTCGGATCGTCAATCTTCAGTGATCTTTGCGGTAGGGCCAGACGGCTATCTTGGCCGAAAGATAGGCACTCCTGGTGTAGCACCTGGCGAGTTTACTGATTTGTGGGGAATACATCACAACGGTTCAAATATATTCGCCTTTGATAGTGGGCGGATACAAGTATTCACGGAGACAATGGAATACATTGATTCGTTCTCTTACTCCAGTTGGTGGAGGGAATTCGCCGTTTCGTCTGACTATATACTTCTGGAATGTCCAGGGGGAGATTGGCTGGTTTGTACCCGCGGTGCCTCTGCCCCCTATGTCTGGAATGAATCTGGGAAATTTCTTCCTGTTCTGGATATGCCTGATTTGGGGGGAGAAAATAGTTACGTTGCATCAATTTCTCCCGATGGGAATCGAATTGCTATCGGGTATCACTGGCTCCCCTATATCTTTATCTATGATAATAAGTTTAGGCATCTTCAGACGATCCGATTCGAGGGAGAGGATGTCCGCAATTTTGAGGCTATAGGTATCCCTGGTGAAGCCCCGCCAGAGGTCGTTGAGCCGGGCACTTTCTCGTTTATAGGGACGATAACGTTCATAAATTCTCGTTATCTGGTTGCAAGGGTACATAGAATTGACAATTACATTTTTGATTTATCCGGGGAGGATTACGAACTCGCAAGGAAAATGATTTTTCGGCCCATCAATGACCCGGAAGAAAGAAAAAATGTGGCTGCCAAAGATTTTCTCTTACACAGAGGCTATCTGTATGTGGTCTCTCCCTGGGAAGAATATGTCTATGGATACGAGTTCGATCTATAGCATTCCAGACACCAATGATATGTCTGGCTGCAATCTCCATCCAGACATGTATGCACTCCGAGGGGCAATACTTAAAAGCATGTAGCCGTATTGGGAGAATATCCGAGACCTTCCTGGATTCGACGCTCACCCCTCAAATGGAGATGTGCAGGGCGGGATTTCCGAGAAATTGAACACTCAATCCCCGAAACGCGCTCTGGATGTCGAGTTTCGGGGATTATTCCTTCCTTGAAGAACACGGTCTGGTACTGTAGGGTTCAGTGAGGAAACAAAGGTGAATTATGTATTTAAATGAAACTTTCTCAGTGTTATGATTCAGATTTAGGTTTGTTTCCGGCAGGTTTGCCTGACCGCAGGATTCGGCGAGTTGTCTCTCTGATGATCAGCCCCCGTATCGTGGATTTGCAACTATGGTGTCATTCCATTTATCCACCAGTGCCTGAGACGTTCTGATTCAGACAAGCGGACAGGAGATGAATTGTGTACTGCTGGTTTCGTGATTTACTCATTAGGCGAATGTCTGGACAGCATTACCTTGCCGGTATAGGGGGATCATCCATGATCTATTTTCCATTGACTGTATCTGAATCATGTTTAATATAGAATATTATACTGATTAATAGGACTATTGCTTTAACAGGATGGACTCCACCAAGAATGATTCTATGATGGACTCCATCTTGTTTTATAGTTTCCGTATCTACCCTATGCCTGAGTGTTATCGGTTGGCTTTAGCCGTATGCGCTTGAAAAATGATCCCTTTTGAGATGTATGACTTTTGAGCGCTAGAAAGTGTATGATCGGTATCAAAAGTCCAAAAATGAAGATATACTCTCCCCATGCTCTATGTGCAATCGGCAGGGGTAGAAAATAAGGGTCAGTCATTATCCATCCACCGACAACAAAGTTTACCATGATAAGCAGCCCCAAGAACCATGCTGGGCTAAAGGTCTCAATCTTATTCGCTATAGGAAAATACATAAAAATGGCCGTACCCAAAACTACCATAACTACTCCGATCCAGAACAAATCCATATCAGCGTAAGCCCCGTCAAATTCCCGCCAGTAGCCATGAAAAGCGATTAGGGGGAACAACACCGAAGCAAAGATTTTTCCAAAAAACTTCCTTCTTTTTGTCATAACTGATATTACCATCTGTCCGCGGTCCGGCAACTGGTTCCGGGCCACCATTCGTTAATTCCCGCTGGACATTGGACGCAGGCCGGATTGTTCCTGCACTTGCCGTCACATCTGTAATTAAACCAGATTGCTCTCATAAACATTATATCTCCAGCTACCAGTCCGCCAACAGCATAACTTCCCCATGATATGGGGCCAACCCACCCAGATATAGCAACGCAGGTACCAAATGTGGTTATGGCAGCCCACTGAGCATCGCTAAATTTTTTATATCCTTCTTCATGGCACCCATTCTTACATCCGCAACATTCTATGCAGCAGGACCCGCAGGCGTTTTGCATTTCGTTGTGTCCAAACCAACCCATAATAGTTGCAATGGACGGCATCGGCAAAATACTCGCCTGATTCACTGTAATTTGCTGTGGGCTACTGCAGCTCAGGCTACCCGTTTCTTGCGCTAATGCATCCTGGTTTGCTTTGTGCATGATCTCCTTCCATCCCGTTGTATCAACCTCTGCCCCGCCATACACTGTAACAAATTCGGTTATCAAGCTCTGAATCTCCCCATATATTTCCGGGGAAATAATGGGACTGAGCGCAACTAAAAAATCCTGTCGGTCCGATTCATATCGCTCAGTTTGTAATCTGTATTCCTCTTCTGAAAACTTCTTCACTTCGAAGTCTCCCTCTGCAGAATAATACTGGCTATAAACCGGCGAACGCTCCAGCACCTTTTCAGCGTTGCGCATAACCTTTTCAAATTCTTCTTCATCCATTTCGCGCATAGCGCTTGACGCATGACTGACTAAATTTGTTTGGGCTTTGGCGATTGCTTCGATATAAGCTTCCGGCGTATCAAAAGAGTTTTGTTCAGGCAAATCAACCTCGAGAATTGCCGAATCGTTACAACTTGCGATCAATAGCCCGAAGCTAATGGCAAGCAGGGTTATACGAACGGGGTTCAGGCCCCTCATAGGAGGTATTTCATTCAGAGAATGTGTTCGATTAAGCTTAACAAATGGAGTCGGCCAAAATATCCTCTTCGGATCTTTCCTTGCCCAGCTAATACTAATATACGAACCTTCCATCAATAATATCCACAGGCTGCTAGGTGGGCAACATCAATCTGAATCTACAGTCCTGTGAGGAAACAAAGACGCGGAATAGATGCCAGATCCCCAAGGGTAATGAACACCAAAAAAGAAAAAAACGTCCATAGAACTTGGAAATGGAGGTTTTCACAAATGGGCTACCGTCAGACCCTCGAAGTCATGACCAAGACGGTTATCCACGTACAGGACTGAGGTTACTGCAAAACTCTGCCGGGATCCCCGTCAGTTTTCCACGGATTATGCACAATCAGTCAAGATTCGATCCAGGAGGGCCGTCGCAACCTCCTGTTTTGGCATCACCTCCAGTGGAAAGGACGAGCCATCTTTTCCAATAAGCGTGACCCGATTGGTTTCCGTGCCGAAGCCGGCACCCTCTTCGCTTACATTATTGAGGATAATCCAGTCCAGGTTTTTCTCCGTGAGTTTTTTCCGGGCGTTCACCAGCCCGTTTTCCGTCTCCATGGCGAAGCCGACTAGGGTCTGGTCATCACGGCGGAGTTTTCCCAGTTGTGCAAGGATATCAGAGGTGCGCTGCAGGCGGAGTGTAAGCTGATCCTCCTGTTTTTTTATTTTTGAAGAATGAGATTCAATCGGTGTATAATCCGCCACCGCCGCGGCCATGAAGATGATGTCCGCATTTTTATGGGCCAGAACTGCCTCAAGCATTTCAGCACTCGTCGTAATATCGATGCGCCGCACGCCGTCAGGGGTATTCAGGAGGGTCGGGCCGGTCACCAGCGTCACCTGTGCGCCGCGCCGGACTAGATCTTTTGCAAGGGCAAATCCCATTGTACCGGTTGAATGGTTGGTCAGCACGCGAACGGGATCAATGGGCTCACGCGTGGGGCCGGCGGTGACCAGTGCGTGCTTTCCACGCAATTCGTCCGGCAGAAGAGCGGCCATCCGCTCGAGAATATCATCCATCTCCGGGAGGCGCCCAAGCCCTACGAGTCCGCTGGCTAGCTCCCCGTAACCGGGGGGCAGGACATGATAGCCGAACCCCTGGAGCCGTTTCAGATTCAGGCGGACGGCAGGATGCATGTACATATCGTGATCCATGGCCGGGCATACCAGAATGGGGCAGCGGGCGGCCAGTACGGTCGCGGTCAGCATATTGTCCGCAAACCCGTTTGCCAACTTTGCCAGTGTCTGGGCGGTTGCCGGGGCGATCACGAAAAGATCTGCCCAGTGTCCCAGGGTGATGTGCTTGGTCCAGGTATCCTCCTCGCTCCCATCAAACAGGTCGGTGAGCACGGGTCGCCCGGACAGGGTCGCCAGAGTTGTCGCAGAGATGAACCGGGCGGCCCCCTCAGTGGCTAGAACCTGCACTTCGGTGCCTAGCTTTCGCAGTCGCCGAATCAACTCGGCCGCCTTGTAGGCCGCAATACTTCCCGTCACCCCAAGAAGGAGGCGCCTGCCGTGTAACTCGGTAATTCGGCTGGATTCACGCATTTCGAAGGTAGGCCCGGATCAGGTCAATCGTTTTCGTTGCAGCTTCATCAAGAGAGTCGTTTACCACAAGTGCATCAAATTGATCAGAAAAGGAGAGTTCAAGTTCTGCTCTTTGCAGTCGCAGGGCAAGTGTTTCGGCAGATTCAGTTCCCCGGCTTCGCAGGCGGTTTTCCAACTCCGCCTCGGATGGTGGAGCAATAAAGATAAAAAATCCGCCGTAGGTGGTACGAACCCGGCTGGCTCCCTTCACATCAATATCCAGCAGGAGCGGGGTGTCGGAGTCGGTAAGCATGGAGAGCGGGGTTCCATAGAAACGGCCCGGATACACCTCCTCATATTCAAGGAGAGCATCCTCTGCAATCAGTCGCTCAAATTCCGGCACAGAAACAAAATAATACTCCCGGCCATGTTGCTCATAGGGGCGCGGAGGTCTTGTCGTGACCGATACAGACAGACGCATAGACGGAAATGCGGCCAGAACATACTGCGCCACGCTGGATTTTCCAGCACCGCTCGGCGCGGTCAGTCCAATCAGTTTCCGTTGAGGCATCATGAAGAAGCAGAATGGAGATACGATACAGAAAAAACTGCAGGCGGCCGGAATCTTACAGGACAAATGAAAGATCCAGACCGTGTTCAACACAGGGCTTCGGCATCCCGTGCCGGTTCCCGTAAGCGCGGAGAGGGAGGGATTCGAACCCTCGGTACCCGGTTAGGGTACACTCGCTTTCCAGGCGAGCCCGTTAGACCGCTCCGGCACCTCTCCTAGACTTCCATGATGTCTTTTTCCTTCTCGTCAAGGAGTTTGTCAATTGCAGTGACAAATCGATTCGTCTCTTTCTGCAATTTCTCTTCGGCGAAGTAGCGCATATCTTCCGAGAGGTTCTCGGCTTCCTGCGTGGATTTTAATTCGTCTTTTGTGCTGCGACGGATGTTGCGGATGGAAATTTTCGCCTGCTCCCCGATCTGCCGGACCCGCTTACACAGGGCAATACGCCGCTCCTCGGTCAATGGCGGAATCGGTACCCGGATCAGTGTGCCGTCATTAGACGGATTTAATCCAAGGTTTGCAGACTGCACCGCTTTCTCAATAGCATCAATTGCGGACTTGTCCCAGGGAGTCACCACCAGGAGGTCCGGCTGGGGGGCGCTGACCGTTGAAATTTGATTGAGCGGAGAAATACTGCCGTAGAATTCAACACGAACATTCTGCAGCATGGCCGGCGTGGCCCGCCCTGCCCGAATCGCAAGCAATTCTTTGTTCAGATGGCTCAGGGAGCACTCCATCTTTTCGTTGTTTTCCAAAAGAAGAATCTCCAGAAGTTCGTCTAACATGACTCTAAAAAACTAATCCCAATGTACATAAGATCCCACCTTCTCACCAAAGACAATTCTTTGCAGGTTTCCCGGCTCATTCACATTGCACACGACAATCGGCATCTTGGATTCCTCAAGCAAGGTGAACGCAGTTTTATCCATGACTTTCAGCCCTTGGCGGATTACTTCATGTCCGGCAATCTGTGCGAAGTGCTCGGCTTTTTCATGCACCTCAGGATCAGCCGAGTAGATTCCATCCACACGCGTGGCCTTGACCACCACATCCGCATCGATCTCCAGTGCACGCAGTGCAGCTGCGGTGTCCGTAGTAAAATAAGGGTTCCCGGTTCCCCCGCCAAAAATAACAATACGGCCTTTTTCAAGATGGCGGATTGCTCGCCGGCGAATAAAGGGTTCGGCAATCTCTTCCATCTTGATGCTTGAGAGCAGGCGGGTTTCAAGGTGCAGTTGCTCCAGCGCATCCTGCAGTGCCATGGCATTAATCATCGTTGCCAGCATCCCCATGTAGTCTCCATGGGCACGGGTCATACCTCGGGCTGTGGTCATAACCCCCCGGGATATATTGCCGCCGCCAATGACAATCGCCAGTTCAATCCCGTTTTGGACGACCTTCTGCAGGTCTTTTGCCCAGGCAGAAAGCACCTTGGAATCAATACCAAACGCCTGCTCCCCTAGCAATGCCTCGCCGCTGAGTTTGACCAGAACCCGGTTGTAGATGGGCTTTTTCGGCTGAGAGTCTTGCATGGTAAGTGCCGGAAGGCCAACTTATTCACCGAGTGCACACCGGACAAATCCGTCCACTTCTGCACCGGCTTTGCGGAGTACATCCCGTACCCGCAGTGAGGCATCCTTAACAAAGGGCTGCTCGACCAGAACATTGTCCTTGAAGAATCGCTCCAGTTTCCCTTTGGCGATCCGGTCTAGAATCTGCTCGGGTTTTCCTTCAAGTCGGGCCGCCTCCCGGCCGATTTCGTATTCCTTGTCCTGTGTCTCTTGCGGCACATCTGCGCGATGTGCCGCCAACGGGTTCAGGGCAGCGACCTGCATCGCAACATCCCGTCCGATTTCGGTCAGATTTCCATCTCCCTTGAGCGAAACCAGAACCCCCAGCCGGGATCCAGGATGGATATAGTCAATCACCTTCCCCTCTTCCGAGGAGATCACCGAAAATTTGCGGACCTCCAGTTTTTCACCGATCTTGCCGGTGAGGTCGGTCTGCGTCTCTTCAACGGTACGGCCGCTTTCCATGGATAAGCCCATGAGTGTCTCCAGATCTGGGGGCAGCAGTGCCAGGATGAGGTCGGCGATCGAATCTGTGAAGTCCGCAAATTCTTCGTTCCGGGCTACAAAATCGGTTTCGCAGTTCACCTCCGCAATGATGCCGATGCGCCGGGAGTGATGAATGCGTGTCACCACGAGCCCCTGCAGTGCTTCGCGGTCGGCCCGCTTTGCCGCCACACGCTGACCTTTTTTGCGCAAAAGGTCAATCGCAGCCTCCAGATCTCCATTCGAGTCGCTAAGGGCGCGTTTGCAGTCCATCATTCCCGCACCGGTCTGGTCGCGGAGTTTCTTTACATCTTTTGCTGAAATAGATACTTTTGTCATCAGAATAAGGTTGTTTACAGAACGGGGTTCGTTCAGGCACGGGCGGCTGGCGGCCAGAGACTCAAAAGAGACGGGAAGGTCCGTCCCCATACCGTCTGCCAGTGAGCGCGGTGTTGAAGTTTAACGCGTTTTCTGTTCGTTGCGCTTTTCGTTTTCTGCTTTTTTGTTCGCTGCTTCAATCTGCGCTGCTTTTCGGCCTTCATTGACCGCCTGGGAAATTGTCTGTGTAATCATATGGATCGACTTGAAGGCATCGTCATTGCACGGAATGACGTAATTCACCAGATCAGGATCACAGTTTGAGTCCACCATGGCAATGATGGGAATGCCAAGTTTCCGCGCTTCATTGACAGCAATCCGCTCCCGGCGAATATCCACAACAAACAGGCATCCTGGCGTACGGGGCATGGCAGCAATACCGCCGAGGTTTCGCTGGAGTTTGTCCAACTCACGGGACTTCATGAGTCGTTCTTTCTTTTTGAGTTGATCCAGGGTTCCGTCCTTGCCCATCTTTGCCAGTCCTTCCATGCGGCGGATACTGTTCCGGATCGTCTGAAAATTCGTGAGCGTCCCTCCAAGCCACCGCTCCACAACGTAAGGAGATTCGCAGGACTCCGCCGCTTCTTTGACCGTTTGGCGTGCCTGCTTTTTGGTTCCGACAAACAGGATTGATTTTCCCTGCCGGGCAAAGCGGGCGGCGGCGTTTGCCGCCTGTTCAAGCATTTTTTGGGTCTGCAGGAGATCAATAATATGGATCCCGTTGCGCTGCATAAAGATGTAACTGCGCATCTTGGGGTTCCAGCGACTGGTCAGATGGCCAAAATGCGTGCCGGCCTTTAACAGGTCTTCGACCGAAACCCGGTATTGGGTCACATCCGGTGTAGAAAGGAGGGTATTCATGATAAGTTAAACTGGGTTAAGCCGCCAGAACGATCACCTGCATGGCCAACCGGAAAGGCACCCGGCCATGCATCCAGTTCTGTGCGAAATGAAGTTTACAGGAATGACAGAGTTATCGTTTGGAGAACTGGAACCGCTTGCGTGCTTTGGGGCGGCCGTATTTTTTCCGTTCCACCATTCGGGGGTCCCGCGTCAGGAAGCCAGCATCCCGCAGGGGCTTGCGCCGCTCTTCATCCGCTTTCACAAGTGCACGTGAGGTGCCAAGCCGGATAGCTTCGGATTGGCCTGTGAGTCCGCCTCCCTTCACATTGACCACCAGGTCATACATTCCGGTCGTGTCGGTGACTTCAAAGGGGGAGAGCAGGGCCCTGCGCCGGGTCTCCAGTTTAAAGTACTCATCAATCGGACGCCGGTTGATCCGTATCTGACCGGAACCGGGGCGTAAATAAACCCGGGCCGTTGACGTTTTTCGGCGTCCAATCGCGATAAATTCAGTGATTTTTGCCATGAGCGGGCAAGTTTGTTAATCAGGTTCTAAGGGTGAATCGGAAGCTCTTCGGGCTGCTGTGCACTGTGTGGATGCTCTGCACCGGCGTAGACCTTGAGTTTGGTCAGCATTTGGCGGCCAAGCGGGCCTTTGGGCAGCATCCCCTTCACGGCATGGCGGAGCAGATGCTCCGGCTTTCGCTGACGCATAACGCGCACGGTCCGCGATTTCAGCCCGCCGGGATAGCCGCTGTAACTGTAGTAGAGTTTTGCGTCTTCCTTGTTTCCAGTGAAGCGGACCTTGTCGGCATTCACGATGATCACATAATCCCCTGTATCCACATGGGGCGTAAAAGATGGCTTATGTTTGCCGCGCAGAATGGTCGCGACCCGTGATGCTAACCGGCCGACCACGGCCTGCTGTGCATCAATAACATACCATTTGCGCTGAACCTCGCTGGGTTTAGCACTCCGAGTTTTATAAGTCTGAGTTTCCATTGCTTTGCACAATTGGCGATGCGTATTTATAGCGTAGCACATTGGTACGCACAGCCCAGATACAAAGTTCACAGGGTTCCTTAATAGTCGTCTCCGGTGTTGAGCATCACCGGCATAATCAGGAGTGTGAGGTCCTGGAGTTCGTTCTGCGGGATCGGCCGCATGAGGGCCGCACGGTTGGGGGTGCCCATCGACAGGGATACCTCGCCTGGGGGCAGATTTCTGAGCAGATCCAGAAGGTACTGTGCATTGAATCCGACCTGTGTTGCGTCACCGCGGTATTCGCAGGAGATGGTTTCTGCGCCTTCACTGGAACGTTCGACATCCCGTGCACTGATCTCAATCATGTCATCTTTGCAATCAAGCAGGATCTGATGCGAGTTCTCCGAGGCAAAAAAGTTTACGCGGCGTACGCTGTCCAGCAGATCGTCTCGGTTCAGGAGCACAATCTTGTCGTTTTCGGTCGGGATTGCGCGTTCATAGTTCGGAAAAGAGGCGTTGATCAGTGTACTGCTGATCTGCGTATGGCCAAATTTGAAGGAGAGGTAGTTCTCGCTGATTTCAATCTTGCACTTACTCGCTCCTTCCACGCGTGCCACCTGCTGGAATGCTTTGAAAGGGGCTAACGCACTGACATCTAGTTTCCCTTCGTAGTCCTGAAAGATGCACCGTGCAAGCCGGTGTCCGTCCGTTCCGACAATCCGGGCGGATCCCTCAAGGACTTCGAAGAGGATTCCCATCATGCCGGGTCGGGACATATCCTTGCTGACCGCAAAGTTAACGAGGTTAAATCCGGCTTTCAGCTGTCCCCGGTCAAACTCTACGGACTGGGCTTCCGTAATGGACGGGAAGTCCGGGAATGAGTAGCCTTCGAAGCCCATCCAGTCATATTTTCCGCGGTCATGCGAGAGGATGACCTTGTAGCTTTCTTTCACCTCAAAGGTGATGGGGATTTCGGGGAGGGTCCGGCAGGATTCAAGGAACTGTTTTGCGGGAACCGCAACCAGATCAAGGTCCTCATTCGGTTCACTGGAGAACGAGACAGGAAAGCGATGCCGGATGGACACTTCCAGGTCGGAAGCCCGAACTTCCAGAAGTTCCCCCTTGCGCTGCAGGAGGATACATTCCAGGATTTCCTTGTCGGATTTGCTGGGCAGGGCACCGCTGACGGTGTCCAGTGCGGTGTAGAGAGCGGTACTAGTAGTCGAGAATTTCATGAAAAAAGGATCTGTCAATCAGATAACAGGTGAACTTTGCGCCGAATATCAGTGAAGCGGTTCCGGTAGTTGTTATCTGTTTCTATGAGATTGTTCACGCTTTTGATTGCATGAACGACCGTGGAATGGTCTCGGCCTCCAAATTGCAGGCCGATTGCTTTATGCGTATAATCTAACTCCCGGCAGAGATACATGGCTAACTGGCGGACTTGTACGATCTCCCGCTTCTTTGTTTTTTCGTGAAGGCGGTGCTGATCAATTCCAAAATACTCACAAACCAGTTTTTGTACACGATCAATGGAGAGCGTTGTATGGGGGCGGCGAATAAAATCCTTCAGGGCCTGTTTTGCCAGGTCCTCATTGATCTCCTGTTTTGTGTAGGTCGCCTGTGCCAGAAGCCGGACGAGGGCCCCTTCCAGTTCCCGGATATTTCGGGTGATATTCCGGGCAATATAGTTGATCACATCAATTGGCAGTTCCAGTCCGATTTCCGCGGCTTTACGGAGCAGGATTGCGGTTCGGGTCTCAAGGTCCGGCGGCTGGAGGTCGGCCTGGAGTCCCCAGCAAAAGCGTGAGAGCAATCGCTCTTCGATTCCGCTGATCTCTTTTGGCGGACGGTCTGCACTGAGGATGATTTGATTTCCTCTCTGCTGCAATTCGTTAAAGATGCAGAAAAATTCCTCCTGTGTTTTTTCTTTCCCACCGAAAAATTGAACATCATCAATGATAAGGACATCAATTTTCCGGTAGCTTCGTGAGAATTGCTGGACCTGTTTTTCCTGAATCGCCCGTACAAAATCATTGGTGAAGCGTTCGCTGGAGATATAGAGGACCTCCTTGTCCGGTTTGAATTGGCGGACCTGATTCCCGATGGCCTGCATAAGATGTGTCTTGCCTAGCCCGACGCCGCCGTAGATCAGAAAGGGGTTGTAGGCGGTACCTCCTGGAGATTTGGCAATTGCCTGCGAGGCACTGTAGGCCAAGTGGTTGCAATCCCCAACGATGAACTTCTCAAAGGTATAGCTTTCGGTCAGATTGCTCTTTACTCTGGGGGCACGGACATCTTCGGCAGAGGAAGCACTCACGATCTCGGCAGGACGATCCGTAGAAGCGGGGACCCGATAGGTTCGGTGCTCACGATCCGGCTCCATATCCTGCACGACCACCACCTCGTAGCAGAATTGGCTTTGTTTGCCCAGCACCCGGGACACCGTTGAGCGGATGAGTAGATTATACTGTCCTTCCAGGTATTCATAATGGAATGGACTAGGCACTTGAATGGTCAGTTTTGCGGCTCCCTCTTCCCCGGCCAAAGCAATCGGCTTCAGTTTACTGAACCAGGTCAGGAAGCACTGAGGGGTCACATTATCTTGAATTACGTCGAGGCAGGCACTCCAGGCAGATTCTGCGGTGTGTGGCATCAGGGACAGGCTCGTTGAAACGGGTTGAATTGGCTGTAATCTAACATGTGTAAAGAATTGCTTTGCGTAACCAAAGATACGAAATGAAAAGGCACTTCAGATAGAAGGATCCGCAACTTATCCACAACTTATCCACAAAAATTACCAGAATGCAAAAATTGAACAATTCTTGAATTGTGGGCGCTGGTCGGCTTCAAGGGGCATTTTGGGGGAATAAATGGCCCCAAAAGAGGCCAAATATCCCTAAAATTGCATCTCAAGGGGGAAAATTCAGGCAAAGGCGTTGAATTTTGGGCAACGGTGATGGAGATACTCACAACTTATTCACAGTTCAGGGCCTTGCAGGAAAAGATGTTCCTCCGAGGGAGAAATTTCAGGAATTACAGCGAAAACGGCAGCCTGGGATGGAAACCTTTTCCAGCCAGACGCACAACACGGACACAATCGGGAAGGAGCATCGCCCTCCCCGATTGCCTACACTGCATCATCCGCATAATGCGGTGTCCGTTAAGGGTTGTAAGACGAAGTCTCCCGTTGGTTCAAAGGCCCCGCAGTTATGTGAACTTCCGCTTTCGTCTGCGAGGTGACAGGAGGATCTACCGGTTCCTGAATGAACTCGGGGTCACCGGTGCATAACGACATGACATGTTTCATCTACCCTTTGTTCCGTACTTATTGGAGGTGGTTCCGGGCGGGGTTCGAGGTCCGGGACGAGAAACTCTATCGTACTGCAAATGGATGAACTGGGGGTTCGGCATTTTCTGCATGGGTCAATGATGACAGAAGGTTTGCAAATCCGTCAGATCAAACGGTGATCCCCCTAATGGATGGGAAGAATATGATCTGTCTTGATGAGGGCATAATGGCCATCGGTGCCGAACTGGAAGATGGGGCGGTTGCGATCTTGTGTCACCGTAGAATTCCGCCGGCGTGGCTCCCTGATATCCAGGATTCGACACAATTCGCTCGTCATTCGGGAACGGCGAAGGAACGGGAGCAGCAGACCCATTCTGGCGAAGTACTGGCCGGAAATCCCACCGCCGCCGGGGCTCTTTAAGCTGGAGGCATGACCTGCCCGCCCGCTGATCATTCCGTATGTCCAGGCTTAGCGGGATGAACCGGCGAAACCAATAGACGTAGACGGCCTTGTGGGTTCCCCGTCAGAGTTTTGAAGATTTCTCTGGCGGGGTTTTCTTTCTCAAGAGAGATTGCAGGGGAACCCCCGCAGGTCACGAGGGCATCAGAAACCGGATCATATACCTCTCAAATGATGATGTAAAAAAAGATAGATAAACAACAAAAAACCAGATTTCTTGATGACGTTCGATGGGCAAAAAACAGGGCGGAGCAAGAAATTTGGGATCGGCAAGGAAAAGAGGATCCCGACCTTGAGGAATGGGCCGAAGTCTTTGTCTATGCTCGGGCATTGCTGGGGACGGTAAAGGGGACGCTGGCATCCGATCTTTGGATCACCGCCCCCGCATTCAGGGGGGAGCGGCACTTCAGGATTCTGCACGATTCGCTGATCATCAGGGAGCGGCGAAGGAACGGCGGAAGCAGGCCCATTCTGGCGAAGTACTGGCCGGAAACCCCACCGCCGCCAGGCGCTTACAAATGGGAGCCATGACCTGCCCGCCGGTGATCATTCCGTATGTCCGGGCTCGGCAGGGAGCGGGCCGGCGGCAGGGATCACAGCGGAAGGAACGCAGTAGAAACCGGCAAAACCAATAGACGGGCAGAGGCCCAGACAGCATGACACGTACCATCGCAACATTGACCATCGCCCTGCTGATCAGCGCAGGAACGGAAGCGGGGGAAGAATGAACCAGGAACCACAGGAAGGCATGATCCGCAAAGAGTGGGGCATCCCCCGTTGACACTAGACAACCATGCAACCACAGGGAGACGATAGGTACATCTTACCGTCGAGACAGGAACAAAGCCCGCAACAGTCAACCGCTCAAACGGAGGAGCAGGAGTTGACAAATAAATCTACTTTCGGTTGCGCAATGATGGCCGCCGCAGTACTTACCGTTCCCTTTGGTATCTTTATCCTGATTGCAGCGATAGCAACCGGGGATTGGGCATTCATATTAGGGGCCATACTTGGGATCGTCATGCTTATATGGATGTTTTTATCCGGGTTCAAGAAGGTGGGTGAGTCTTACGACCAAAACAATCAGTGATTCCGCGGTCGGACGGAGAGACGGCCAAGCGAAGGATCATGCCCGGCGGCAGGCGGTTTCACGGAGGAACAAACCCCCAAACTCATGACACGCCCGCCCCGGAAAGATAACCTTGCCATGTTTTGGCAGGAAAAAGGTACACGCAGCAGCATCATCGTAGTGGCCGCCATACTCGCAGTGATCGTGATGGTAGCCCTTTTTTCAGACCGAGGAGGAAGCAGGCAGGCCGCCCCTGCGGTAAGTCAGGAATCGGCAACCGAGCGGCGAGCCAAAATGGAAATGGCAACCGTCAAACTTACCGGAAACGCCGCACGATTGAAGGTCATTTCCACACAGTTAAAAAGCGCAGCAGACCGTCCCACCGTAAAACGACTACACCGGCAACTGAACGAAATATGGTCGGATTGTAGCAGAATCGTTGTCGAGATGGGGGCCATTGAGTATCATGCCCGCAACATGGCGATTCGCACCGCCGCCGGCGAGGCGGAATGGGCGGCAGATGAATGCACAAAGGCGGCGGATGACATGGTATTCACGGCATCCGGGCTTCATCAGAGGCTGGGCGGCGAACCCCTTAAACTGGCCTTCATTGAGTAGCGGAGGAACCCCGTAATAGCCGAGGAACCAGGAACGGAACCACCAAGCCCCCAAACCTGATCATTCCGTGTGTCCGCGGTCTGACGGAGGGCCGGCCAGCGGAACCCCCGCCGGTCATTTCGCACCGGCATCGCGGAGCATGCCATAGACCGTCCCCACGCCAAGGCCGGCCTTCCGGGCAATGTGAGGAACGGCAAGCCCCCGGCGGCGGAGCGCAACCACAATCGCCATCGCACGGACGTACCGTTCCATGACCGCCTTCCCGCCGGCGGCAACCAGCGACTCGGCGATCTGCCCCGCCGCACCTTCATCGGCCATGTCCAGGACCGCAACGGCGGCGCGGGCAAGACGAAGCAGGTGATCCGGGTTGAACATGGCATCTTGACGCTTCCCGGAATACTCGCCCCCGGCAGAGACGTTGTAGCCGGCAGGAACCAGCGTCCCTCGGTCGGCGATTTCGCGCCGTTCCAGGTCGGCCGCTTCGTACACGCCGAGCCCGGCATGAAGCACGGACACCGCAGGTTCGCCGAGGGGGAAGCCGAGCCGTCCGGCTTTTCGGTGCTCGGCAACCCGCCGTTCCACATCGTTGGACATGCCCACATAGGCCAGGCCGCCGACCGCCGACCAGTCAAGCAGGTAGACCGCGTAGCGTTTCTTTGCCATCAGCCGGCCCTTCGGTGAAGCAGACGGGCAACGGCCCCGCGTTTGGCGGACTCGCCGCGGGCGTAGTGAGCGGGCATGGAGGGATCGGCCCACCGACCGGCGTTCTGCAGTTCAACCAGGGAAGCCCCCTTCGCGGCCAGCGACTGCGCCGTGCCGATCCGGAATGAGTGGGAGGAACGGCGGCGGCCGTCATCGGGCAGGAAGTTCACCATGGCGGCCTTGAGAATTTCCTGCAGGCGGCGGGAGGAAACCCGGTCGGCCTTGATGGCATCCCCCCGGTAGACGCGGGTGAAGACGGGTTGACCGGGAGGAAGGCCAAAGGAACCGTTGCCCGTCCCGACGGCGTTCCCCAGACGGCGGAGCCATTCGGAGAGCGCATGGAACGCCCCCGCCCCGAAATAAAGCACGGCCCCCTTTCCGGCCTGGTCGGTTTTGGAGGAACGGATATGAAGCAGCCCCCCGTTGCCGTCCCCGTCAAAAGACAGGTCACCGGCATTGATGGCGGCGATTTCGGAAACCCTCAGCAGGCAATCGGATGCAAGGGCAATCGCGGCGGCATCGCGGAGGGAGGCGGAGGGAGCGTGGACGTTCTGCTTATTGCACAGCGTGTTCGCCAGGCGCTGGGCGGCCTTCCATTGCACGCCGGCGGACTGTCCGCGCCCGCGGTCTTTGCCAGCCCGGATCGCACCGGCCATTGCACGTTCGGAGAGGGGGCCGGCGGGGGACGGATGCCCGGCCAGGCGGAGGATGAACTTCACGCCGGCGGCGTAGCAGCCGATGGAGGCGGGGGCCAGGCCCGCATCAAACAGGTCGCTGATCCAGCGGGCGAAGGCGGCATCATTCAGGTCGTCCAGGTGGACGTTTTCGGACTGGAGCCAATCGGCGAAGCGAAGCCAGACGCGGGAGTAGAGGCGGAACGTGGAGGGAGCGACCGACTGCTGAACGAGATTTCGCAGTTCGGGGGAGTCCTCCAGCGCGGCCAGCATTCCGTGTGTGCCGGATGCGGAAAGCAGAGACAGGCTGCTCATGGCCGCCCACCGCCGCAAAAGAAAGGTTGAAGTCAGGCCCCCACATGTGCATGACCCCATCCGGGTCGGCCAGGGAATGAACCGCCTGCCGGTCAAGACGATGATGCCCGATAAAGCGGGCGAAGATTGAAAACCAGTCCCAGACGTTACGCAGCGCACAGTTCGTCCGGTGCCCCGGCAAGCGAAGGCGCGTCATCATCGGAGCGGGGCCAGAGATCGGCGGACGCGGAGTTCCACACGTTCCAGAAACGGGAATAAAAGTCGTTCGTGATTTCGCGCCACCATGCCAGATCGGGCAGCGTCACCGCCGCCCCGGCGAGATTGATGCATGCGGAGCGGGCCGTGTCCAGAATGTAGCGCAGGTCGTACAGACCGCCCCGGAACGGATGGTCGGAGGGAGGGCTCTTCATGATCCCCCAGGCGGGGAGCCAGTCCCAGACGGGAACGCCCGTATCGGTGATCGCCGAGCAGGGCAGGTTAAAGCCGTCATGCCCACCGCAAGGCAGGCCTCCAGGCAGAGGCGGAAATGTATTGACGCATTTGTGGATGGTGTACCTACACCTTGTTGATTCCGCTTTTTAAGAGGTATGGAAACAGCGTATTCAAATCCTCAAACGCGGAACTGCTGTGGGAATCAGAGTGTATACCTGTGCCAAGTTTGATGGACCACCCCGAAGTCCAGATAATATGAAACGCCGCAAACCCATTAGCCTGTCCCGCCCAAAAGTTGAAATGTGGGAGAAAAAATTTGAACGTGACTTCGTCAAGATGCTGGGAAAAGAATTGGATGCTGATCTTGCTCCCATCAGTTCAGATCTGTTCAAGACATTCGCGATGACATATGCGGAGTCAAGGGCGGAGGGACACGACAATGAGAAAGCGGGGGATGAGGCAATCCAGGCCGCAATAGATGCCGCACTTTTTACAATCGCCCGCGCAGGCGGAGACAGGGTGAAATGGAAAAAAGAAAAACCAGTCTATGACATCAGCAAATTGAGGTTTGATGCCCATGGAATCCAGCGTGCTCACCGCATTGCTGCCGAAATCGCCTCGGTCATCTGCAAGACCGACATCCCTGCCTGGGATATCGACGAGCACCGTGAGAACCTTTATCAAGCCGCCTACGGAGCCGCATTCTTTGCATGCGCAATTGATCCGAATGAAATCAATATCCAGGGAGTCGCAATAGGGGAATCAATTTGGTACATGACAGCGATTGCCGTTGGCCGAGAATGCGAAGAAAAAGTGCTGCCTCACCGCGTCCCGGACATAGGCTGGAACACGAGTGAATACTGCATAGCTTTTCGCCGCCGGATGATTGATCGCTTCCTGAACGCTGGAGCAGACCTCAAGAAGAGTGAGGCAATGGCAGAAAATGCAGTGCGAATGGTCCTGATCAGGGATGCCTTTGATCCCGACGCACGCTACACGGATGTACTGGTGGAAGAACCAGATTTGGGATTCTATTTATGATTTCCACACCGCTGCTGGAAAAATGAGCAAAAAATCATCATTCCATACAGACTAAAGCAAGTAAAGAGTACTGATGCGGACTTTGAAGACAGGACGAAAACAACCCACCCAGCTCCTCAAAAGCGGAGCCGCTGAGTGGCAGGATCGTACAAGTGTACAGCGGAATCCTTAAGACGCCTAAGAGTACAGACAGCATGAAACCACGCAGACCTATCGGTCAGCCCCGCTCCAGAAGAGAATTTGAAGAGCGAGAGCAAGAAATTGCACAGGACTTCGTCAAGGGACTGGAGGAAGAGTTGCGGGCGGATCTTACGCCCATCGGCTTCGCCCTCTTCAGTGCATTGACGACGACCTATGTTAAGTCAAAGGCACAGGGGGGCAGTGAATCGAAAGCGAAGAACGACGCATACCTGGCCGCAAAGTCTGCTGCACTTTTTGCCATCGCCCATGCAGGAGGAGGGTTGGAGAGTCTGAAAAATGAGCGTCCACACTACGATATCAAGAAATTGAAGTTTGATCCCCATGGAGCCAGACGTGCCCGGCATGCTGCCGACGAAATTGCTCAGGACATCAGTGAGACCGAGATCCCCGTGTGGAATATTGACGAACACCGCAAGGAGCTTTACCGGACCGCGCACATAACGGCTTTCTGCACCTTCGCAGTTGATCAGGATGAAACCAATGCCCGGGCAGTTGCGATTGATGAGTCTGCCAGATACATGGCGAGGGTGGCCGTTGGCCCGCCAGTCAAGCAGAATAGAATTCCCAATCATGTTCTGGATCTGGACTGGGATACGGAAGGGTATTATACGAGTTTTCGCACACGAGTGAAGAACCGCCTTCTAAGGTCGGGGAAAAATCTGGAGGAAAGCATGGCAGGGGCGGAAAACGCCGTACGAATAGTTCTGATCAGAGAGGCCTTTGATCCTGGCGGATACTATTCGAGCATGCTGACCGACGAGGAGACGCTGGAGATCTATCCATGATTGACGCACCGTTGCTGAAGAAACTGAAAAACGAACTCAACCCGCACGGTGTAAATCAACCAAATCCTGCCGCCGGGGGCCTGAAGGAATAAGAGAAACCGCACGTCCAGCGAATCAAAAGCGGAGCCGTTGAGTGGTTGGAACGTTCAAGTGTATCTACTGTGATTCTCTGTAATGCCCGAAGTTCAGACAGGACGAAACTCGTAAACCCATTCGTTCGCGCCTCGTCACAAAAGAAGACGAAGCAAGGCGGTTGAAGGAAATTGAACAGATCTGTGTTAAGGGGCTGGAGGAAGGGTTGTGAGCCGGACTTTCTCCAATCGGATCGCATCTCTCAATGATGTTCTTGAGTGCATATATTAAGGCAAAGGAGCGCGGGGACAGTGGAGAAGATGCGTCGATCAACGCATACTGGGCAGCAAAATATGCCGCACTTCATGCAATCGCCCGCACAACAGCAATATGGGTAAAACGGGAAAACGACATCAAAAACTGAAGTTTGATCCCCATGGAACCAGGTGCACCCATCAGATTGCCGTCGAAATCGCTCATGAATCTGCAAAGTCACATTCCCGCCCGGGATACTGACGGGCACCTTCAGGGCCTGTACCAGACTGCGTATGCAACGGCCTTCTGCGTCCTCGCTACGGAGGGGGATGCAACCAATGCCCGCGCCGTCACAGTGGTTGAATCCGCCAAACATATGATCACGATTGGTGTTGGGCAGAAAAGTGAAGAGAATAGGCTTCCCCGTCGTGTCCGGAACATAGGCTGGAACACCAGAGGATCCTACGCAAGCCTGTGCCGCCAGATTACGGGCCACTTTCTGGAGTATGGAATAGACCCTAAAGAGAGCAGAGCGATGGCAGAAAATGCCATCCGAATCTTTCTGATGGCGGGTGCGTTTGATCCCGACAGATACTTTTGGGGCTTGTGGGAAGAAGAATATGGGCGGTTTGATTATGACGATCCAGATCCCGGCAATGCGCAGAAGACATGACGGCTGCCTTCACCGTTGATTCGACCTAATTAATCTCCTGACGTTATCGCTGTCTCCAAATTCTGCCTGTTTAGAGACTCTGGATCCAAGGAAATCAGTCCTCCATTCCTTGCAATACTTCGTAGAATTCAGAGGATATGGGAAGGGGCATCAGATCTTTACGGACGCTCCAGGCAGGCGGGTGAAATTCTTCATAGGAAACCTGAAGCAGGGATTGTGGGTTTACCTAGGCTATTTTGCAAAAAAGAGATGTTCAAGTTTGATTTATCTGCTCCCCAGGGGGGCAGTTTTGAAGTTTCCGCTTCGGACTTGGGCCTGAGTCAATCGAAGTTTTCGGAAATTCAGATACATTTGGAGGTTGAGCAGTTGGACAGGGCGATACATGTTACGTTAGATGTGCGTGCGAAGGCACGTTTGGAGTGTGACCGGACGCTGCAGGAATTCGTTGCGCCCGTAGCCAGTGTCCACGAGATGCGTCTGTACGCTCATGGCGGGGAGTTGCCCCAAGAGGATCGGATTGAGCAGGTTGAACTTGAGCCGAAACAGCGTGTATTTGACTTAACGGAGACCATCCGGGACACCCTGATGCTGGCGATTCCCGTCAGAAAAGTTGCGCCGGAAGCAGAAAAACTGCAAATTCAAACCGTTTTTGGTGCTCCTGCCGAGGAAGCAGATCAGCGCTGGTCGGCCCTGCTTGCAGTTCGCAAGGAGTATTCTCATAAATAAATAATATAATGGCTAATCCTAGAAGAAAGCATTCAAAATCCCGTACCCGCAAACGCAGAAGCGTGTATTACGGCAGCCTCAGAACTCCAACGACATCCAAATGCGAGGATTGTGGTGATGTGAAACTGCGGCACCGGATTTGCCCTAGTTGCGGGATGTACCGGGGGCGTCAGATTGTAGAGCGAAGTTCGAACGTATAGTAGTGGCCACGGGTTGTCCCGAATTTAGGCTGAGGAGTTATGGCGATTCGTGTAGCAGTTGATGCAATGGGTGGAGACCGTGCCCCCGCCGTTGTGGTGGAGGGTGCGGTGCGGGCCGTAAAGGCTTCCAGTGGACGGTTGCAGGTCCAACTTTGTGGACCGGAAACGGTCGTCCAGCCCCTGTTAGACAGCTTTGGGGCCCCCTCAGAGATTGAAGTGGTGCAAGCCCCGGAGGTGATCGGGATGGGGGATTCCCCGGTTGCGGCGGTCCGCACCAAACCTAATTCCTCCATTCATGTCGGACTTAGAAGGCATAAAGAAAGTTGTGCAGATGCGTTTTTGAGTGCAGGCAATACCGGCGCAATTGCCGCCGCATCGCTTTTTGTACTGGGGCGGCTCCCCGGTGTGTTTCGACCCTCAATCACAACCCTTTACCCAACGACCCGGGGAGTTTGCACCATTCTGGATGTAGGCTCCAATATGGATAGCCGCGCGGAGCACCTGGTGCAATTTGCAAAAATGGGATCTGCCTATGCCCGGATCATGATGGACATCGCACATCCCCGTATTGCGCTGCTGAGTGTAGGCGAAGAACCGGCAAAGGGGAATGAACTCGTACGAACGACCCATGAACAACTGCTGAACATCGTAGATTTGAATTTTATCGGGAATGTAGAAGGTCGAGATATTTTGCATCAAAAGGCGGATGTGGTTGTATGCGACGGTTTTATCGGCAATGTGATTCTTAAATTTGGAGAGAGCATTATGACGGCCGTACCGGAAATGGTTCAGCAGGAACTGAAGGAACTGAATGCCAAGCCCGCTGAGGTTGCCCTGATCAAAGAAGTCCTTTCGAGGCTTTCCCGCCGGTTTGATCCAGAGAATTATGGAGGCGGAGGCCCGCTATTGGGGGTGGAGGGAGAAGTGTTTATCCTGCATGGATCCGCAACTGCCGGTGCGGTGGAACAATGTATCAAGACCGCCGCACAGGCGGCCAAAGCCAACCTTAACAATGCGATTCAAAAAGCCCTGGCTCCCTGAAAGAAGATGGTCTGGTGATGGAGCCTAAAGCACGCGCAGCGATCACGGCGGTCGGCCGTTACTTGCCGGAGACCCGGTTGACCAATAAGGATCTGAGCGAAATGGTAGACACTAATGATGCCTGGATCCGATCCCGGACAGGCATAGAAGAGCGTCGGATTCTCACGGGAGAGGGCAAGGGCACATCCTATATGGCTGCCCGTGCAGGACAGGATGTCATGAACAAACGCGGGATCAGCGCGGACGAGATTGACACAATCATTGTCGCCACCGTCACGCCGGACATGGCGTTCCCTGCGACCGCATGTCTGGTGCAGGCGGAACTTGGAGCACAGAATGCCTGGGGGTTTGATCTGTCGGCCGCCTGCAGTGGATTCCTTTTTGCACTCAACACAGGTGCAGGTTTAATTGAGAGTGGGCGGGCCGGCAAAGTACTGGTGATCGGATCCGACAAGATGAGCAGTATTACCGACTACACGGATCGAACGACATGTGTTTTGTTCGGAGATGCCGCTGCGGGAGTGCTTCTGGAAGCAGACCATGACGGACTGGGGCTGATGGACTCGGTGTTAAATGTGGATGGACGCGGCTGGGAAGCATTATGCATGCTGGGCGGAGGCAGCCGCTATCCGGCCACGCACGATACCGTAGACAAAAAAATGCACTATATCTATCAGGATGGTAGAGCGGTCTTCAAGGTTGCAGTAAAAGGGATGGCCGATGTGGCCGCTGAAATCATGGAGCGCAATCAACTTACAGGAGAAGATGTGCGCTACCTAGTTCCCCATCAGGCAAATCAGCGGATTATAGACGCAGTTGCCCGTCGAATGGGGCTGGGTATGGATCGTGTGATGCTCAATATTTCCAGATACGGAAATACGACCGCGGCGACGATTCCGCTTTGTCTGTGTGACTGGGAGCATCAATTGAACAAGGGAGATAAAATCGTGATTGCTGCATTTGGCGGAGGGTTTACCTGGGGAGCAACCTACTTGCGCTGGTCGTACAATCCTGGATCAAAAAAGGAGTCTCATGGCGGATAAGCAATTGGCGGTATTATTTCCGGGACAGGGATCCCAGGTGCCGGGAATGGGCAGGGATCTGTTCCGGAATGTCTCCCGTTCACGGACTATTTTTGAGACAGCAGATGAGGTTCTAGGTTTTCCACTTACCGAGTATTGCTTCACAAGTGTGGACGAGGATCCTCAGGCGCTGGAGAAGTTGACGAGCACGGCAATCTGTCAACCCGCGCTCTACACGCATTCTATTGCGGTTCTGGCAGCTCTGGATCTTGCCCCTGATTTTGTGGCCGGGCATAGCGTGGGAGAATACAGTGCACTGCATGCCTGTGGAGCACTTTCATTTGAAGATGGGTTGCGTCTGGTCCGCCGCAGAGGCGAGTTGATGGCGATGGCAGGGAGGGGGCGTTCGGCGGGGATGACCGCGGTGATCGGACTGTCGGGTGAGGTGGTGGACGGTGCGTGCAGAGAGGTGAGTTCTGCGGAATCCATCGTGGTATGCGCAAACTACAATGCTCCCCGGCAGGTGGTGATTTCCGGGGATACGGCGGCCCTCCGTGCGGTGGAAGTGATTCTCAGGAATGCGGGGGCGAGAAAGCTGGTGCAGCTTCCTGTAAGTGGAGCCTTCCACTCCCCGTTGGTTTTGCGGGCGCGTGAAGAGCTGGCGCAGGAACTGGCGACGGTAACCCTGCGGCCTCCGATATGTCCGGTCTACCTGAATGTAACGGCACAGCCGGCTTTGGATCCAGAGCATATTCGGGCCCGAATGCTGGAGCAGTTGATCAGTCCGGTACGGTGGTCGCAGTCCCTGCAAAATATGCCGGAGAACGTGAGTTTTATCGAGGTAGGACCTGGACGTGTTCTGAATGGGCTGGTACGTCAGACACTAGGACGCGGGGCGGATGTAATTTCGATCTCCACCGCGGAGGCGGTGGCTGCATTTCTGACGGATTGACGTAAAAACATGGAATTCAAACAATCTCGTATTCTGGTAACCGGCGGTACTCGTGGCATTGGCCGTGCAATTGTGGAGGCATTCGCGCATCAGGGAGCGCAGGTTGCCTTTACCTACCGAAGCAGCGTGGAAGTCGCGGAGGGGTTGAAGGGGGAGATTGGAGGGCTTGCGTTTCAGTGTGACGCAGCAGATTTTCAGGCTGCTGATCAGGTTGTTGCGGGCATCATAAAAGCCTGGGGGGGTGTAGATATTCTGGTGAATAATGCGGGGATTACACGGGACAGTCTAATGATGCGTATGAGTGAAGCTGACTGGGACCAGGTCATGGACGCAAACCTCAAGAGTGTTTTTAATTACAGCAAAGCGGTTTGCCGCACCATGATACGTCAGCGATATGGCCGCATCATCAATATCTCTTCCGTGATTGGTCGTACCGGAAATACGGGGCAGGCAAATTATGCGGCCTCCAAGGCAGGCATTGTGGGCCTCTCTAAAAGTTTGGCGAAGGAACTTGCCGTGCGAGGTGTTACGGTGAATGTCGTTGCCCCTGGATTTGTAGAGACGGATATGACAGATGCCATCAATCCGAAGGTGAAGGAGAAATTATTGAGTACGATTCCTGTTCGTCGCACAGCAGTGCCGGAGGAAATTGCAGCACCTGTGCTGTTTCTCGCATCCAGAGATGCCTCTTATATCACGGGGCAGATTCTTGGTGTTGACGGCGGCTTATCCATGTGACCAGTGACAAAGTCTTTTACCACACATCTGGATTTTTCATCAAGGGCGCAGCAGTCTAGCCGTGAGTCTGCGGCAGAGCGCAGTTTTGAGGCACTGGACCCGAATGTTGAGCAGGCAACGCCGGAATCGCTGGGTGCCGGTGCTCGTGCGGCGTTTGAGAAGAGTGGCTGGCCGGGGTTGATGCCCGTTCAGGCGCATTCAATTCCCTACATGATTGCCGGGCAGGATCTGATTGTGCAATCACGTACAGGCTCCGGTAAGACCGGAGCCTTCCTTCTGCCGATTTTTGATTGCCTAGACCCGTCCATCCATGAGACCCAGGCTCTTATACTCACACCGACCAGAGAATTGGCAGGTCAGATTTATGATGAGTTCAATCGAATGAATCCGACCCCGGAAACACTCAAGGGCATTTTGGTTTATGGGGGGGTAGGATACAAAAGGCAGTTGGACGGGCTCAGGCGGGGGGCGCAGGTTGTCATTGGTACCCCGGGACGGATACTGGATCATCTAGAGCGCCGCACCTTCACATTGGAGCAGTTGCGAGCGTTTATTCTTGATGAGGCGGATGAGATGCTGTCTATGGGTTTTTACCCGGCGATGGTTGCGTTAAAATCTTATTTACCGGAGACGCGTCAGTCCTGTATGTTCAGCGCAACGATGCCTCCGAAGGTTCGGTTACTGGGGAAACAATTTTTGGAGGATCCCAGATTTCTCGGACTCAGCGCCGACGGTGTCGGTGTCGCAACGATTGACCATCGTTATTACACGGTTCTGGATCCGATGGAGCGTGCGCGTGCATTATGCCGGCTGGTTGAATTTGAGAACCCGGATTCTGCGATCATATTCACTAATACCCGGCGGGAGGTTTCTTTCTTGACAGATTTTCTTCACAACTACGGGTTCAGTGTGGGGGCCATCAGCGGCGACTATTCCCAGGGAGCACGTGAGAAGGTCATGCATCGTTTACGGAAGGGAAATATTCGTCTTCTTGTGGCCACGGATGTGGCAGCGAGGGGGATTGACATTTCCGAACTCAGTCACGTATTCCAGTATGAGGTACCGCTGGAGCCGCAGCTTTATATTCACCGTACGGGCAGGACCGCCCGGGCCGGCAAGGCCGGGGTTGCAATCACTCTTGCGGCCTGGGAGGAAGAATCACAACTTAAAGCCATTGCACACCGATTTGATATTCAGATGGAAAAACGAGAATTACCAACCCCCGAAGAAGTTGCTGTGCGTACGTCTCAGCGTGTCACAGTTGTCCTTGAGGAGAAGCTTCGCGGCAAGACCAATCTGGAGCGGGAGCGTCTCGCCCAGTTTGTCCCCATGGTGCAGGAGTTAGCGGAGGAGGAACCGGAGTTGATGGCAATGCTGGTTGACGAGTTGAATCAGGCACGGATGCACCCGAACATACAAGAGAGACAAAAGCAGAAAAACAAGCCACATAGGGGCAGGCGGAAATAAGACATAAGGTGTGCGGACTACGCTCTATTTGTTCGGACCTGCACAGTTCCCCGCGAATTCTGGACACATCACGGCGTTGGCCTTGAGGTGCAGGTTGGAGTTCCGGTCATGGCGGGCGGACAGGTCTCCAGAGTAGACCATAATGTCGGGGGATATGGCTGTTTCCGGTCATAACGCATCCTAGGAGTGGGTATCAGACGCTGTATGCACACCTGTCCAGTATACTTGTGCATGTTGGCATGCCCGTGTGCAGGTGTTATTACGTGAAGTGGGGACAGTGGAAATGCCGTGGATGTACATCTGCGCTCCAAAGTGAAGATACGCAATGGACGGCATGTGATGTGGATCCCCTGAAAGTCCATGTAGAGCGGGGCATGGCCGCGTATGCGGATTGAGATGTTTCGTTTTGTGTAAATTTCAGGCGGAATTTGTATTTTACGTTCTCACCTCTGTAGAACTCCGAGACAAACATGTTTATTGTAGTTTTGACCATCACGCCGGTCTTGTTGTCAATATTGGGGTGGCACCGGTTCCGTAGTCTGCGCCGAAAACACACATGGGTATGGCATTACATTCACGGCTACCGCTACGGGTCAATGGTATTCTGGGGATGTTTAGCGTCATGGAAAAATGGCTGGATAAATGAGAATAATGCCTGAGAGATTTTTGCGGGAACCAAAACAGTCCCAGCCAGTTTGAGCAAAAATGGAACCGTCAACGGACACGAATCGGCTCTACGAACTGCTTCGGAAACTGCAGAGCGAGGGGCTGGAACCACACGAGACCAACGAACTGAGTAACGAGCTTTTCAATATGGCTGGAATTAACATCATCGCCCAGTTTGGTGCAAAGCTGGATGCAATGCAGGCGCAACTTGCCGCCCTCTCCGAGACGACGCAGACACAACTTGCCGCCCTCTCCGAGACGACGCAGACACAACTTGCCGCCCTCTCCGAAGTCCATCAGGCACAGATGGAGGCACTCCGGGAAGCGAATAAGTCTCAGTGGGAAGCGCTAGACGGCCGATACAAACTATTGCTTTGGCTGATCGGCGGTGTCGGTGGCGTGCTCACATTCATTCTGGCCTACGGCACTTTTTTCGCGCAATAGCAGGCCTGTCGAACCCGTTCCCTTTATTTATGCCGGAGAGCGGCCATCTCGCTTCGGCTGGAAAGTTCATTTCTTCGGTGTCAAGAGGGTATGTGACGGACGACACGAACTTGCTTCGGAAACTGCAGAGCGAGGGGCTGGAACCACACGAGATCAACGAACTGAGTAACGAGCTTTTCAATATGGCTGGAATTAACATCATCGCCCAGTTTGGCGCAAAACTGGATGCAATGCAGGCGCAACTCGCCGCCTTCTCCGAGACGACGCAGACACAACTTGCCGCCCTCTCCGAAGTCCACCAGACACAGATGGAGGCACTCCGGGAAGCGAATAGGTCTCAGTGGGAAGCGCTAGACGGCCGATACAAACTATTGCTTTGGCTGATCGGCGGTGTCGGTGGCGTGCTCACATTCATTCTAGCCTACGGCACTTTTTTCTCGCAATAGCAGGCCTGTCGAACCTGTTCCCTTTATTTGTACTGGAGAGCGGTCATCTCGCTTCGACTGGCGAATTCATCTCTGCGGTGCCGGGCAGGTATGCGAATGGGCTGCCGGTGTCCGGCCTGCTGAAATTGGGGCATGGCTCTCTGGTCAATTGCCAGCGACTGTGTACTTCCTATGAGGGGGAGCGCCCGGAGCAGCATCTCTTCAGATCAAAACCCCTCTCCCCGTCGTGGATAATTTTGCGGATGGACTGCATGCGCAGGGTTGAATCTGAAATCTGCAACCTTTGAGGATATACCGGAAGACCGCCGCATCCACATTCACGGGACCAGTTGACGTTAAATGGAATTTAGCGAATGTTCAGTGCCATTTAAATTTTTCTCTCCGACCAACAACAATAGATCACTCTCTATCTTTCTCCATTCCTGATTTAGATTGATTGTACATACTCGGAATTTCCGTCCTGAAAGTTCAAAACGGAAGTCAAACTCTCGATCAACTGCCGCATAGAGGAGCCACCCTTCTGGAGCAGGAGCATCAGCGGAAACTTTGGCAGCCCAGTTCGTCACGTAGGAGGATATTTGATAGAGGTGAGCGGATCTTATTTGCTTATTGCCCCGTTGCGTTTTAGGCAGCGGAGTCTTATAAAATTTAGTGTCTATGATTATCGTGCGTTCGGGGGACCGTAATACGACATCGGTCTGCATTTTGGGAAGATAGTTTAGATCATGATCCGTGCCTTTTGCCCCGTACCAGCCAAATTTTGGTGCCCGTACCTGATAATCTGTGTTTCGTTTGTAGAAATTTCTTACAAAGTCTTCAAACACTTTCCCCATTTTCTGCTCACTCTCTTGGAAGTCCAGGAATTGGACGGTTCCCAGAGTTTCATTTACCAGGAGATTCTCGTGGATGATCTGGCAGATGTGCAGGAGAAAGCGATAGAAGCGGTTGTTGCGATGAATTCGGACTGTGTGAAATTTCTTTGCGGTGAGACGGACATCGGAGACCGCACCCAGTTTGCGATACAAGCGTTCGCTCCGCTGTTTTTCTTTCTGGTTCAGGGAGTCAATCTGTGTTAGGCGGCGAAGGGTTGCTTTCAGGATTTGATTTTGAGGCACATCGTAGCTGAGTTCGTCAAAGGAACAGTGCGTCTTGCCATTTAGCAGCAGGTTCCGCTTTACGGTGGTTGCGAAATCAAGTTTGCCTCTGATTCCCCGGATGTCCTCATGGACGGCGAAGTATTCACGATCCAGCCCGTGAGAGATGAGTCGAAAGACGCCATCATTCAAAACTTTGGCAAACAAGTCAACCAAATCCTTAATGTTTTCGGATCCTAGATCAACCGTTTTGCCCTGTCCGATACGATCCCAGGCGTAGGCGAGGAGAAAGTAGATGTTACGGATAGGAATTTTCATTCCAGTAACTTATTGGCCTCTTTATCTACAGTTTCGGGCTTGTCAAACCAGTATTCCTGGAGTAAAGGTTTGATTTCCTGTTCGATAATCTCCGTATACCAGGGTTCGTCGAACTTTTCCCCACCGATGTTTGAACAGAAGTAGCTGTGTCCAATCTCAAAGCCGGGGCCGAGGTTTGCATGGTCTGCGCTAATTTTTTCATTCAGTTCAGACAACCGGGAGATGATCTTTGTGACCAGTTCTTCAGAAACCTGCATATTCTCCTGGAGATATTTTTTGAACTGACTGTTCTTGAAGGCGGGAGGAAGGTGAATAAATGCAAAGCGTCTTCGCAGTGCGTAGTCCACCATTGCCAGAGACCGATCCGCCGTGTTCATCATACCGATCAGGTAGAGGTTTTCCGGAACATAGAAGGGGACATTTTCCGGCGAATAGGTCAGTGGAACCGCATACTCGGGGCCTCGCTTGTCGGCCTCAATGAGCATCATCAGTTCACCGAAAATCTTGCTGAGGTTCCCGCGGTTCACCTCATCAATGATGAATACATAACGATGATCCGGATTGGCCGCAGCTTTACGGCAGAAAGAGTAGAATACCCCATCACGGAGTTCAAAGCCCCCCTCTTTACGCGGCCGAAAACCCTGTATAAAGTCTTCGTATGCGTAGCTCTGATGAAATTGGATCATTCGAACCCTGTTTGGGGCCTTATATCCAATGATCAGATAGGCCAGCCGCTTGGCGATGAAGGTCTTTCCGACCCCAGGAGGTCCTTCAAGGACAATATTTTTCTTCCGTTCCAGAGCATTGATGATAGTATCCAGTTTATCCTCCGGAAGGAATAGATCCTTTAAGGCTTCCGGTTTGAGATATGGAGGATATATTAACCGAAAAACGAATCGAATCCAACGCCTGTAGGATTCGTTGTCCTCGCTGAAGTCGGTGAGGGTTTTGCCGGTAATCTGCCGTGGCTTGGGGATCTTCCAGGAACCGATCTTCTTCCATTTGATGCGTCGCACATTTTTGAGTGCAGGGCGCGCCTCATCAAATTCGTAGTCGGACTCAATGATGCCGTGTCCCAGCAGGCAAAGTGGACCTTCCTTGAACAAGACATGATCGCCGGGTTGCATCTCACGAGCAAATTCATAGCAGGCATGAGCGTCAATGGTTGGTTTTTTCTTGCCAGAGATTTCAGAGAGTTTCTTGAGAATGTCTTTTTTATCATTGAACTTCCGTAGGTCACCTAGTTTATCCCATCCAATGGCGATGATCCCCTTTTCCTGAAATTCATCCCAGTTCTTTGCAAGTTGACCAGTGCCGAACACCCACACCCTGTTTTCCCCGAATTTTTCTTGATACCATTGGGCAAGGTCTTTTTTGGATGGCCACCAGATTTTCACATAGGGTTCGTCATGGAAATCAAAGTCGGGAGGGGCACCTTCCTCCAGGAGTTTTTTCCGGATGGAAAGAATCTTCTTGTCAAGGCCGTTCAGATCCGCGTAGTCAAATGCCGCCGGATCTTCGCCGAATTTCAGTGCAAATGTACATACGATATAGTCCTTTTGGAATTTTGTGAAAGGTTCAAAATCGTCTGGGAAGAGCAGATACAGAAAAATGCGCCGAAGTTGAAGACTTGCGGCCTCGTCCTGCAGCCCAAGCCATTCCTCGAATTTCTGGGGTTCTTTAAGTAGTACCTCACGCTCCGAAGTTGGTAGATGTACTGTCCATTTTTCCATCGTTTGGATGAAGAAGAGCAGTTTCTGCCATATATTCACACTAAAGAAAGCTTGGCTCAGATGCCGAATACCTGGGCGAAGGGGCTCTCCGAGTTCAGGAGCATCGGGGAGCGGATCACCGGACCATTCCCATGCTTGACGAATATTTTGAAGTTTCGTTTTGGTACGCATTGCGTCCTGTTCAGGGATTAAGTACATCACCCAGAGCATTTCTGCAGCCAGTTTCTTCACCCCTTTAGGTGAGGGTGCCAGTTGTTTCTTCAGTTTATCAAGGAAACTACCTTCCCCCTCGTCCAGATTTTCTACGAAGTGCTTGACTAGGGATTTGATATTCTCCGGGGTCCAAAGATGATCATCGGTAAATACGGAGCCATTATTTAGAAGGCAGCGGTCTCGCCAGTGCCTGGCTGCTCGCAATACAGGGTTGTCTGAAGAGGGTTTGGGCATCTTAAATCGGGTTCAAGCTGGTTATGTCAAATATCCGCAAAGGAAATGGTCAGGGGTAAATTCTGAGTCAGTGTGATTCACTTTCGATACAAAATTAGTTGTTGAACGAGCGTATCCTCACGTATCGATGTCAGCATCCATCTTGGTGCCGAGAAGTTCCTCCAGTTTACTGAGCAGCCGGTCACGCCGGCTTTTGTAGAAATCAGTAATGTCTGCAGGCACTTCGCCGAAGTCGTAAAGATGTCGGTATTCGCTGGCTTTTCCAGTTTCCATATTACTGAGCCAGTCCGCCGGAAGCATTGCACCTTTCTGCTCATTTTCTTCCTCTGTGAGCGGTTGATAGTCAGGCATCCCCCATGCACAGTCCTGGAACTGTGAGATGTCCTCTTCGGGAACACCGGCCTTTTTTAATTTGAGCCATGTGAAACGGCTTTTTGGAAAGATATGATCAATGTGGAACCGATAACCCTGAATGTCCAGGAATGGGTACAAAGTTGCAAGGAGGCAAACTCATAATTTTTGGATTTTGCCAAGTCCTGAAGCTCTTCCTGTGAGAAAGTCAAGTTCTTGCCAGGTCTGCTCATTTCCTCTTCAATCTTGTTAACGGGGAAACCATTGTTACCGTGCTCTTTGATTACTTCCCTAAGTCGAATAAGCAGCAAATCCACCCCACTGTCCCCGCTGACAGGGAGAACATATTCTCTGCTCTCAATCCGGCGGATTGCTCTATGGATCGTGATCAGAGACTGAAATGCCATTAAATTGTCTTTAGAGAATCAGTAAGCAAATATGAAGATACGACAATTATCGCTGATTCAATATGCCGGAAAATGCACAATACTACCGGAGGGAGCAAACGGGGAAATGCTGTGCAGGGCACCAGAGAAAGGGAATCTTTTCCGTAAAACCACTGCCCATATTCTTTGGCGAGGCTCAAAGCCGCAGTCAGTTTTGTCAGCGAACGGCGGATACGGAGCAGGTATACCCTGATACCGGATCAGATCAACAACTGATCAATCACAGGAGGATTTTCTTCAATGGAGTGCACCCTTCACCCGGCCTGCGGAAACGATTCGGTTCCATCTCGCCGGCAGACAGTTCTATGTGCACCTTCCGAACGGTTCTGCGGTTCAGTCCGATCAGGATATGAGGTCTGTCAGCCCATGGATAAAGTGTGAACACAGAATTAGCCCGTGCAGTTGCAGGTCATAAACGGCAAAAAAGTCTGTTCTTGATACTTTTAAGGCCGATAAACATCCCTTCTGCAGATATTTCCCGCAATCTGATCCTGAAAAATCAATTCCAAAAGTGTTGCCTGGATTTTATCCACGGGCTGCTGTAGGTTGACTATGGTGAGGGACGCTCCACAAGGTCATACAAGGTGGTCATTTCTTCATAGGCGGCTGCACGCGTCCTCAGGTTTGCATAGCCGCGCCACAGGATGGCGGGGCCAGGCGGAGGATCGTGTTTGCGGTTTATGTAGCCGCCCATCATTGCCACGAGCAAGATGGCCGAAGCCAGATCATTGCTGTCTGGAAGGTTATAACTGTTGGCGTACACCCGAATCATCTGCAACTCGGACTCGGTAAAAAGCATCTCCGCCGGCAGTTCCTCGGCCATGTGCCTCAAAAACTTCATCAGCATGATGATCCACGCGGTAACCATATAGAGCGTGAGTTCAGGGTGCAAATACTGGACATCCTGCATTTCCAGCCTCTCTGCTTTGCAACCAGCCTTGAGGACCTGGAAAGTACCATATAAATGCCTGCGCAGGTTATAATATCCAAACATCTGTTCCGTCTCTTCCAGGCTTGTGATTTCTTTCGTGGTCAGCAGGTAACATTCAAGCGGGGTGGTATTTTCCGGCGGATAGAGTTCGCGCAGGCGTATTCCCCAGACCTGCGCGGAGGGCTGCGTGTGGTTCTTGGTCGGAGGCAGGGTCACTTTCCGAAACCGTACCTGTATTTGCATGTTTTGTGGTACTGGACCTTTATGGGTAGTCCGACCTGAATTCCGCCAGTGACGCAGCGCATCCGCCTCCATGCGGATCACGCCTGCCGGCGTTGCGGTGCTCATCGTCTTGAACAGCGTTTCTCCATCCTTGCCCAACTCCCGGTCTTGCTCGGTGCGTACCAGCACATGCGTTCGCTTGAGTGTCTGCTGCGACGACAAAATCTCAAATGCATCGGCATCCCGATCCATTACAGAAAATATCTGTGTCTCATCTGCTAAGTCAGATGCTGCCTGATCAATGTCCCGAAGCCCGTAGAGACAGTTGCGGGTCTTAGGGGTCTTTTTTCCATAGGCACAGCGCAGTATGCCCAGCGGTAATCCATTCTCGTTCAGGGCAATTACTGCATGCGCACCCCGTTGGTCTCGGCAGATGTCGGCTTCTTTCCAGTGGAGGTCCGGATCTTTGACTGCGTATTAAATGAGATCAAAGTGTCGCCCTGCACACACAAGACCACCGGCTGGGTTCGCATTCGTTCTATCGTCTGTTGCCGGTGCGGTGCCAGAATACTTTTTGGGGTATCCCCGAATTGGTCAGCATTTTGTGTGAATCGCCAGGCGGCGTTCACCGCCGAAGAATCAAGTTCAGGAATTATGCTCATGGAGTCTCTCTGTTGAACCTCTTGCAAAACTCCCCATCTTGAAGGTTTTTGTTGACCTGAGGGGCATCCAGGTACACTTTTCCGCCTAGATTATTTAGCTTTGCAAGAACCCCTGTTGCATTAGTTACCAATGCCGCAGATGTGATTAAACGGGCATTGAGTTCCAGTTCGTACGGAAACCTCTTTTTAGATTCTAAAACCATGTATACTTTTCTCTGAAGTCACTTAAAAGTTTTGATCCGGGAGAAGTGTGCAGAGTCAGGCTTAACCGTCAATGCTGTTGCCATATTGGATGCACGAGAAACAGAATGGGCCAAATATCTCATACGGAACGCAGGAAAAACCTCCGAAATCGCAGCATGCAATAAGCACAAAGCATCGCATACTTTTTCCCAAAATACTCATAGGGAAGGGCAAAGAACCAGAAAAAACTCCCGAATGTGGGCGGTGAGGGATTCGAACCCCCGACCTCCTGCTTGTAAGGCAGGCGCTCTAAACCAACTGAACTAACCGCCCAGAGAGCGGGAAACGGGAGTCGAACCCGCGACCTTCAGCTTGGGAAGCTGACGCTCTACCGATTGAGCTATTCCCGCGAAAGGAAGCAAAATAACTACAAGGTGCGTAAAAGGCAAGATGTAGGGTTGTGCAAGTGCGAATCAAGTGCCAAACGGACAAGATTCCACAGCCCGGTTTATCTTACAAGAACAAATAGAGTTCCATGAAACGTACTTATCAACCAAGTCGCCGGAAACGTCGCAATAAGCATGGATTCCGTTCCAGAATGGCAGATAAGGATGGCCGCAATGTGCTGGCGAGACGCCGCCGGAAAGGTCGCAAGAGTCTTTCCGTAAGCGATCGTTACGTTGGCAAATAGTGAATGACGACAGTTGCTGAGCAGCGGTTTCCGCGTTCGATGCGACTGAAGCGTCGGCGGTTGATTGCGCCACTTTTTGATCGGTCTGCCCCCGATACCAGATCTCTGGCGGCCGGAAGCATTCGAATACTGTATCGTTTTGTCCCCCGCAGTATGACCGGGACCGATACGCCTGTACAGGTCGGGTTTGCACCCGGCCGACGCAGGAATGCAGTGCAACGCAATCATGTGAAACGCCAGATGCGGGAAATCTGGCGCAGACACCAGCATCTGATCGGGGTCCACGCCTTTGCTGCAACGCAGACACTCACGCTGATGGTGGTCGCACGCAGTTCGGACCGCACTCAAAGACTTTCCCATGACCTCTTACAGGCGATGCACCTTCTGCATCAATCATTAAATAAGGTAGATTAACACGTGGACCGGAATACGATAATTGCAGTCGTGCTGATCACGGCGATCATGATCATGTGGATGATGATGATGCCTCCTCCAACGCCCCCGGAGCCGGTAGAGGAGATGCCCGAACCCTCTACTCAGGAGGCGAATCCGCCGGCAGATGAATTTCAAATGGGACAGGCGGCACCAGATACAGCTATCCTTGCCGTTTCAGATCCCCCGATCCCTGTACAGGCAGCCCGGGTAATCACCGTGGAAACGGATCTGTATACCGCAAGGATCACAGATCTGGGGGCAACGCTGAAAAGTTTTGAACTCAAAGAGTACTTCAAATATGATCAGGTCAGCCCGATTCAACTGGTTGACAGCACGGGTCCCGGGGCGATCAGTGTTGGATTCCAGTCCCCCGGGGCACGCAATATTGATACGCGAAGCATCCTGTTCGTACAGCGTGATCCCAGAGACAGGATTGATGCAACAGCGAGCCCGGCCACGGTGGAGTTTGAGGCGGCAGTCGGGAGTGGCCGCCTGCGTCTGACCTATACGTTTACGCCGGGAGACTACGAGGTTGGTCTGGAGGTCGCTCACTTCAATGCAGCCGGATTCCAGACCGCGGAAGGGTACGAGTTGGTGTGGAATGGTGCAATCCCGTTCAGCGAAGATGTGGATTACCGAAAAGAAGAGGTCAACAAGGTCGGCGCATATGCGCGGAGCGGGAGTGATGTAGAGGGAATTACATTGCAGAGAGACCAGATCGTGGATCGGACGCTGCGGGGCAATGTATCCTGGGTTGGGGTGAAGAACAAGTATTTCGGTGCCGTGGTCCTGGCAGATGATCCGGCAAGAGAGGCCGAACTGATCGGAGAGCGTTTTGGGGAGGCCGATGATCCAGAGGTGGCCGTTGATTTTCGTGCCAGCCTGTTTATAGGTGCACCCGATGAAGCACCGGATCTTTACCGAATCTATCTGGGGCCCCTTGAATACCGGAAGATCAGCCGCTATGATGGTGTCTACGGCATGGTGGACTACGGCTGGGATGCGTTTGAATGGATGACCAGACCGCTGGCCATTGCGGTATTCATTCCGGCATTCGGATTCCTGAGTAGTATCATTGACAGTTATGGTCTGGTGATCATCATCTTCTGCCTTCTAATCAAGGTGGTTCTGCTTCCATTAACGCTAAGTTCCTATAAGAGCATGGCGAAGATGCGGGAACTGCAACCCAAAATGCAGGAGATCAAGGAAAAGTACCCGGACAACCCGCAGAAGCAGCAGGAGGCCACCATCAAGATGTATCGTGAGTCCGGTACCAATCCCCTGGGTGCCTGCCTGCCGATGTTGCTTCAGTACCCGATCATCATTGCGCTGTGGCAGTTCCTGCAGCAGTCCATCGAAATACGTCAGCAGGGGTTTCTGTGGGCCCCCGACCTGTCCGCCCCGGATGTGATTTTGAATCTTCCATTCGAGATTCCGTTCTACGGGGATTTCGTTGCAGGCTTTACAATTCTCATGGGGTTGTCCATGATCCTGCAGATGCGCCTGCAGACAACCCCTGCATCCGGACCGCAGGCGAAGATCTTCATGTATATGATGCCGGCAATGATCTTTGTGATCTTCAACCGACTGCCGTCGGGACTAAGTTTATATTATTTCTGTTACAACGTTTTTTCGGCGGTGCAGCAGCAGTTCATCAATAGATCCATGAAGAAAAAGGCTGCTGCAGAAAAAACTGTCACCAAAAAGCCAGGTAAAATCAAGCCGGTGAAAGGGGTCGTTAAAAATTCGACGAAAGAAAGACGGAAGTAGAGACATGCTCGCCCAGGATACGATTGCGGCGATTGCGACCGCACCCGGT
Source organism: Rhodothermales bacterium (assembly GCA_022822185.1). Taxonomy (GTDB): domain Bacteria; phylum Bacteroidota; class Rhodothermia; order Rhodothermales; family Bin80; genus Bin80. Next base: position 73,753 of record JAJECE010000060.1, read on the forward strand.
CTTGCGGCGCTTTCCATCATTCGGGTGTCCGGACCCAAAGCATGTTCCGTCGCCTCCGGCTGCTTTGCAGGGCAGGATCTGGAGACGGTCGCATCCCATACCGCACATGTTGGAATCTGGAAGGACATCGAGGGATCCAGGATTGACCAGATCGTTGCGACCGTGTTTCGTGCACCCCGCACCGCAACGGGAGAGGATGTGGTGGAAATCACCTGTCATGGTGGCGATTACGTGGCTGCACGGGTACTGGAAAGCCTGCTGGAGCAGGGGGCACGGCCGGCACGGCCGGGCGAGTTCACGCAACGCGCATTTCTGGCAGGAAAAATGGATCTCGCACAGGCAGAAGCCGTTGCGGACCTGATCCATGCATCCAGTGAGCAGGCACACCGGATTTCTCTGGCCGCCTACGAGGGGCACTACTCGGAAGGATTGGAAGCACTTCGCACCGCAATCCTTGAATTGTGTGCACTGGCAGAACTCGAAATTGACTTCACCGACGAGGATGTGGAATTTGCGGACCGGGCATCACTCCGCAATCTGATTAACCATGCACTGGCACAGGTGCAGGAACTCCTTGATTCAACAAGGCTCGGGACCGTGGTAAGAGAGGGCATCCGTGTCGTGATTGCCGGGCGACCCAATGCGGGGAAATCCACACTACTGAACAGCCTTGCGGGACGTGACCGGGCCATTGTAAGCGAGCAGCCTGGAACAACCCGGGATGTTTTGGAGGTTGATGCCGAGTTCGGGGGGCTGCGGTTTCGATTTATGGACACCGCCGGGCTGCGAAAAAGTTCAGATTCCATTGAGCAGGAAGGGGTGCAGCGTGCCTATCAGATGATGAGCAAAGCAGATATTGTGGTGTACGTGTATGATCTTGTCAGTGGATTGACGGACGAAGATCATCAGGCATTGAAGAGACTGGAGAACACGCCGGTGATTTTGGTGGCGAACAAAGCAGACCTGGTGTCAGGGATAAGAGGAGAGGGGTTGCCGTTGACCGCCCTCGGCGGACCTAAAGCAGTGGAACCGCTGGTTCATGCACTGCAGCAGCAGGCGGTACGGGTCTATGGGAAGGCGGACATATCCAGAACGGTGATCAATGCACGGCATAAAACCCACTTAAAGAGTGCATATCAGGCACTTCTGGAGGCAGGAACTGCATTAAATGCAAATCAGCCACCGGACATTTTTTCGTTGGATTTGCATGCTGCCGCGCGTGAACTGGGGATGATCACAGGGGTTATCACCAATGAAACGGTGTTGAACACCATCTTTTCGAGATTTTGTATCGGCAAGTAGTGATGTGATGGATTCAGGGTTTGACATTATTGTGGTTGGCGGCGGGCATGCGGGGACTGAAGCGGCGGCGGCCACCGCCCGTATGGGTGCTCGCACACTTCTGATTACCATGAGCCTTGAGGCAATTGGCCGGATGTCGTGCAATCCGGCAATTGGCGGGATTGGGAAAGGGCATATTGTGCGGGAGATTGATGCATTGGGCGGGGTTATGGGGGCTGCAGCAGATGCAGCCGGGATTCAGTTCAGAATGCTGAACCGCCGCAAAGGACCGGCGGTGTGGGGGCCAAGGGCACAGTCAGACCGGATTGAGTACGCAACCTTCGTCCGGGAGGCACTGGAAAAACTTCCTGACCTCTATATGCGTGCCGACATGGTGACTTCCCTTGCGGTAGAAAACGGCCGGGTTTGCGGGGTCCGGACCCGGCTGGGCCGCACCTTCGGAGCAAAGGCCGTAATTCTCACCAACGGTACATTCATGAATGGTTTGATTCATGTCGGGGAGCGTCAGTTTGGAGGCGGGCGTATGGGAGAGCGACAAAGTACAGGACTGACCGGACAGTTGCATGAACTGGGGTTTGAAAGCGGCCGGCTCAAGACAGGCACCCCGCCGCGCGTAGATGGAGACACCATTGACTACACTGCGGTGACCGAGCAGCCGGGAGACGAAGATCCAATGCCGTTCTCCTTTATGACGGATGAATTAACACAGGATCAACTCAGCTGTTACCTTACGTGGACGAACCCCGAGGTGCACGCACTGCTGCGAAAGGGATTTGAACAAAGTCCGATGTTTGCCGGGCGGATAGAGGGGACAGGTCCGCGATATTGCCCGTCCATTGAAGACAAGATTGACCGGTTTGCAGCAAAGGAGCGCCATCAACTCTTTCTGGAACCAGAGGGCCGGCGAACCACGGAGGTGTACGTAAACGGATTTTCAACGAGTCTGCCGGAAGAAATCCAGGAGCACGCATTGCGCAAGGTGCCCGGTTTGGAGCAGGTCCATATGCTGCGCCCGGGGTATGCGATTGAGTATGACTACTTTCCCCCGCACCAGCTTCAATACTCTCTGGAGACGAAGAAGGTTCGAGGATTGTTCTTTGCCGGGCAGATCAACGGTACGACCGGGTATGAGGAAGCTGCCGCACAGGGGCTCATGGCAGGGATCAATGCCGTCCGTACACTCGGTGCGGAAAGCCCGGTGATTCTTCGCCGGTCGGAGGCCTATATCGGTGTCCTGATTGATGACCTGATTGCCAAAGGGACCGAGGAGCCCTATCGGATGTTCACCTCCAGGGCAGAGCATCGCATGCTGCTTCGTCAGGACAATGCAGACGAACGGCTTACTCCTCTAGGGCAGCGCCTTGGACTGGTATCCGAAGCCCGTTATCAGCGAATGCGAATACGCCAGAACACAGTGAAAACAATCATTAACCGGCTTTCAGAATATACAATCCACCCAAAATCATGTAACTGTTATTTGAAAAAAGCAGGAACATCTCCGATCAGTGAACCGGTCAAGGCAATTCAGATTGTACGGCGTCCCGAGGTTGGTCTCGGCGATCTCCTGGAAGCGGCCGGAATTCGGAATGAGATAGTGAACCCTGCGCCGGGGCTGGAACCGGTTGAGCAACTTGCAGAAATCTCCATCAAATATGCCGGATATGTCGCAAGACAAGAGGAAGAAGCAAAAAAGATGGCCACTATGGAGAGTCGGGAAATTCCCCGAAGTTTCAACTTTGCCGAAGTCAACAATATTACCCTGGAGGCAAGGGAAAAATTAAGCAGGATTCAACCCGAAACCCTTGGGCAGGCCTCAAGAATCAGCGGGGTAAGCCCGTCCGACATCGCCGTTTTGATGGTTCTGCTGGAGCGGTGAGGTGATGGAGGCGAAATACATTGCTCCGCAATGTTTCACGTGAAACATTTTTCAGTTGCCATGCAATCCTGCCAGCAGGAAAAACTCCAGTCCTATGCCAAGCTTCTGCAAAACTATAACCAGCGGCTGAATTTACTCTCGAGGCGCACAATGCCGGAAGGGTTTTGGGGGCATATTCAGGAGTGTCTGGTATTTGCCGAACTTGGCTTTTCACCGGGATCTTCGCTGGCTGACTGGGGCACCGGGGGAGGATTGCCGGCCATTCCCATTGCGGTTATGCTTCCCGATGTGAAGGTGTATGCAGTGGATGCGGCGCAGAAAAAAATTTGCGCCGTCAATGCATTCAAGCGAAAACTAAGTCTGCCGAACTTATATCCATGGCATGGCCGGGCAGAGGACTTTCCGTTTACGATTCAGCACAGTGTGTCGCGGGCGACCGCCTCACTTCGTGTTCTATGGGATTGGCATACGCATGCTGCAACACCGGAGGGGAGTCTCTACTGTCTCAAAGGAGGAGACATGAGCGGGGAGCAGGAGGATCTGGCTGCGGCTTATCCGAAGACGAAAATCAAACTTCGGCCGGTGCAGGACTCTCTGCGGTTTGTTGTTCAGATTCGGTCATTTTCGCCGCCAACCGGCAGAGAATCTCGTGAGCCGCCTTCACCGAGGGAACCGTCTGCACAATAGCACGCATTTTCCCTGCCTTCGATTCCTTAATCACATACGTGTTGGGAAGCGCGTCAAGTACTTCCAGGAATGGATCTAATATTTCTGTATAGAATCGCTGATCCTCCGTGTTCTTTGGCAGACGCAAAAACAGGCGCTGGTTACGAAATGTAATTCGTGGAAGATGCAACGTCTGCCCGATCAGGCGCATACGGGCTCCCAGGAGCAGTTGACAGGCTGGATCTGGAAGTGGGCCAAATCGGTCTCGGAGTTCTGCTTCTAATTCGTCAAGTGCAGACTGGTTTCCGGCTTCTCCAATTCTGCGATACAGGGCCAGTCGTTCAAGATTGTCCACGACGTAGGCTTTGGGAAGCGAGGCGTTCGCTTCAAGATCAATCGTCGTATCTGCGGTCAAAGGGAGTTCCGCATCCTTGAAGAGTTCCGAAAAATCTTCTTTGCGGAGTTCCTGAACGGCTTCGTCGAGCATGTTGTAGTAGGTACTGAGTCCAAGGTCCGCAATAAAGCCACTTTGTTCACCACCCAGAATATTTCCCGCTCCCCGGATATCCAGATCCCTCATGGCAAGCAGGAATCCACTCCCCAGATCGCTGAACTGCTCCACGGCCTGCAGGCGCTGCCGTGCATCCCGGCTCAGGGCGTGAACGGAAGGGACCAGCAAATAGCAAAAGGCCTTACGGTCACTGCGACCGACCCGCCCGCGTAACTGGTGGATCTCCGCCAGCCCAAATAAATGTGCCCGATCAATGATAATCGTGTTGGCATTCGCAATATCAAGTCCATTCTCCACGATGGATGTGGATAACAGAACATCAAACTTATGATCGACAAAGTCGGTCATCACGCGCTCAAGTTCTGTCGCACGCATCTGGCCGTGACCAATACGAAAGCGGACACCGGGGACAAGATCCTGTAACTTGACCAGCATGTCTCCAATGGAGGCCACGCGGTTGTGAATAAAGAAGACCTGCCCTCCACGATTGACTTCATAAAGAATTGCATCACTGATGAGCGTCCAGTCGGAAGAATGGATTTGTGTCTGAATGGGTTGCCGGTTCGGGGGGGGAGTCCCTATGATAGAAAGATCACGGGCACCGATGAGAGAAAATTGTAATGTTCGCGGGATTGGGGTTGCGGTCAGGGTCAGCGTATCCACATTGACACGCAGTTCCCGAAGCTTTTCTTTGATCCGAACCCCAAATCGCTGCTCTTCATCCAGAATCAGAAGTCCCAGATCCTTGAACGAGACATCTTTGGAGACCAGTCGATGGGTTCCAACCAGAATGTCCACCTTGCCATTTCCTACCTCTGTGAGGAGCTTTTTCACGGCTGTCCCGGTAATGCGGCGTGAGAGTACTTCAACCCGTACAGGGAACTGCTCAAAACGTTTGCAGAATGTGAGATAATGCTGCTGGGCCAGTACGGTCGTGGGGACCAGTAACGCAACCTGTTTCCCGTCCTGCACCGTTTTGAAGGCAGCACGCACCGCAATCTCCGTTTTCCCGAAACCTACATCGCCACAAACCAGGCGGTCCATGGGAATTGGAGACTCCATATCCCGTTTAACCGCTTCCGATGCTTCATATTGATCCGGGGTATCCTGCCATGGGAACGAGGCTTCTAATTCTTTTTGCCAGATCGAATCTGGTGAAAAAGCATGCCCATCCGAAGATTTACGCTGAGCATAGAGGCGGATCAGGTTTCGTGCAATATCCTTAATTCGCTTTTTGGCCCGGCTTTTGGTGTGCTCCCATTGCCCGGTTCCCAGCCGGGTCAATGCAGGGACATTCCCATCCCTCCCCGCATACTTGCTGATCTTGTGAAGTGCATTCACATTCACGAAGACGACATCATCGCCTGCATAGATCAGTCGCACAGATTCCTGGCTTCGCCCCTTGATCTTAATGACCTTGAGTCCTGCAAATTTGCCAATTCCAAATTCCTTGTGCACCACATAGTCACCAGGCTTCAGGTTTTGTAGTTCCTGGAGACGGATTCCGCCCGTACGGGCAGCCTTTCGGGTGCGGGGCCGGAAATAACGCCCGAAAATTTCGTGGTCGGTATAAACAGCAATGCCGGTGTGCGGGAGTGCAAATCCGCGGTGCAGGGATGCCACCAGGAAGGTGATTTTGCCAGAGTCCAGCAATTCCTCCAATAACGATTCCAGACGCTTTTGCTGGGCGACGCTGTCACAGATAATATAGGTGTGTTTTCGTCCGGGTGCGGTCAAATCCGAACGAACAAGATCCATCTGGCCGCCGAAGGAAGGTTGTGGACGGGCGCTCACCGCAATCACGGTATCAGAATTTGCCGCCGCTGTGTGAAAATAAACCCGGGGTTTGGAGGCGCAGGCACGGGCGAATGCATCTGGAGTCAGATACCGTGATTCGGGGACCGGGCACGCTGCGCCAGCCTGTGTTTTTGACCTGTATTGTGTTTGAACCGTCTCCCAGACGGCCGCTGCAGATTCGTTTAGCCGGGATTCTTCAAAAAGGATCAGGAGGGAACTGCCGGTCACAAAATCCAGCAGAGAAACCCAGGGGGCATCGCTGGAGGTATGGACGGGTTCGGGAACCACCCGGGCACGGTCCAGCCGGCTGACCGACCGCTGGCTGACCGCATCAAATTCGCGGATGGATTCAAGTTCATTGCCAAAGAATTCAAGACGCAGAGGCAGTCCGCCGGAAAACGGAAACACATCTACAATCCCGCCCCGCCATGCAATTTCGCCGGCTTCCTGTACGAAGGAGACCCGGGAAAATCCCTTCTCCGTAAGCAGGTCTACGAGATGATCGGGTGGAATGCGATCTTGGACCTGTACAGTAATGGACTCCGAGAGTGTTTTATCGGGTGCAGGCATCCGCTCCAGAACCGACTGCAGGCCGGCAACCACCACGGTCTGTGTGTCTGGGGCAAGCTGCTGGAGCACATCATGCCGCCGTACCATCGGTGCAGAATCCTCTACCTGCTCGTCATCGTACGGTGATGATCCAAACGGGGGGAACAGAAGGCTGGGCAGGCCGAGTTCTGTCAGATCCCCATGCAATAGCCGAGCATCTTCAGACTCTGGCAGAATGCAGGTCAGAGAGTGCCCGGATTTCCAGGCACGCCGGAGCAAAAACGCCGGCAAAGATCCAGAGGAATCCTGCAAGAGGCAGGTCTGAGTTCCCTGGGCCTGCGTACACCATGTGTAAAACGCCTGAAAAGAGGGGATCCGGGTAAGCCGGGAGGACAATCGTTGCAGAAGAGGATCAGCCAAAGCCAAAAGTGGAGAGTTTAATGTTTCACGTGAAACATTTTATCATTAAAACGATGTTCCGCCTACAAGTATTATTGCAGTGCACCCCGCACAAACCCATTGGACGCTTTCAATCGTTGCAGGGCCTCTTCTCTGGAAACTTCCGCAAGAATCATCACCAGGGCCGTCTTCACATGGCCATCGGCGGCGATGAGTGCGTTGGTTGCCTCCTCATAGTTCAGTCCGGTGACGGTCATGACGGTGCGACGGGATCTCTGCGTCAGTTTTTCGGCGGTCATCTGCAGGTCCACCATCATATTCTGGTAGACTTTACCAAGTCGAACCATGGAAGTGGTCGTGATCATATTGAGCACCAGTTTCTGTGCCGTCCCACTTTTCATGCGGGTTGATCCCATGATGACTTCCGGCCCCACAACAACGCAAATGGCCACATCTACGTCAAGATCAAACGTCGATCGGGGGTTACAGGTGACAAACAGAGTCTTGCATCCAATTTTCCGGGCTTCAGCCATTGCGCCTACCACAAAGGGAGTTCGTCGGCTTGCAGCAATGCCGCAAACCACATCATCCGCAGTGAGTCCGATAGCGTGAAGGGCATCAACGCCATCAGATGCACTGTCTTCGGCACCTTCCTGTGATCGAAAAACAGCCTCCTTTCCACCGGCAATAATGCCCTGAATATCTTCGGGGGAAGACCCAAAGGTGGGAGGACATTCGGATGCATCCAGGATTCCGAGCCGTCCGCTGGTGCCCGCTCCGATATAAATTAAACGCCCCCCGTTTTCGAGCGCCGCCGTTACAATGTTTACTGCTTTTGCAATGTAGGGCAGCTCTTCCTTTACGGCCTGGGGGACAAGTTGGTCTTCTGTATTGATAATCGCAAGGATTTCTTCTACAGATGCGTTGTCGATATTCATGGAGCGTGGATTCCGCTGCTCCGTGACTAAGCTTTGAAGCTCTTCAAATAGCTGGGGGGGTGTAGTCATGGGTTGATTTTTAATAGAAAGCGGGTATACGCTTTGCTCGCATAAATGAACCAATGTGCGAACGAATATTTGGGATTTGCGTAATCTTGCCTTAAACTGGTGTAATGATCCTGCGCTCACTCCGTCTTCGAAGTATGCGGGCGCATGCGGACACGACGTTGACATTCGCGCCCGGGATTAACCTGCTCTACGGACCAAACGGCGCAGGCAAGACGAATATTCTGGAGGCGATTCACTATCTCTGCCTCTCCAAGAGTTTTCTGACCAATGTGGATCGCTATGTGCTCCGGCAGGCCGCCCCGTTTTTTGAGATTGAAGGCAAATTTGAGGGATCCCTCCGGCGTGAAATCGAAATACGGATTGCATTCGCGGCCCGGCAGGGAAAGCGCATGTTCATTAACGGTGCTCCGCTGGACCGGCTGGCAGAGGTGGTCGGGGTGGTTCCCATCGTTCTGTTTGCGCCCAGTGACCAGAATCTCACATACGGGGGGCCGGAGGAGCGCCGAAAATTTCTGAACAGCATGCTGAGCCAGGCAAGACCTGCACATCTGGAAGATCTCATTCAGTACCGCCGTGCGCTGAAACAGCGCAATGAATATCTGATCCGTAATCGTATACGTCCGCTGGACATGAGTATGCTGATGCCGCTCAATACAGTTCTGGCCCGTTTCGGAGGGAAGATTATTGCCTTGCGTGCCGCGTTTCTTCAGAAATTCGGCGAACAACTTAAGTATGCATGGCAGCAACTCGGAGAGGCGATGGAGGAACCGGTGGTTCTTTATCAGGGTCCCATTCCCAAAGAGGATCGTGCTTCGGCGGACATGGCGGAGAAGGCGCTGATATCTGCGCTTGAGCAAACCGTGAGCCGTGATAAAGAAATTGGACGAACGACCGTTGGACCTCATCGGGATGAACTGGTTTTTAAGTTGGATGGACAGGATGTCCGGCGCTTTGCCTCCACCGGGCAACACCGCTCGTTTGCCATTGCGCTCAAACTGGCACAGTATCACTATCTTGATTCGCGTCTGGAAGAAAAGCCCATCCTGTTACTAGATGATGTCTTTGATTCTCTTGACTCTGATCGGACCAAGGTGATTTTGGATTGGTTGCAGGACAGTTCCACAGGACAAAGTCTGGTAACCGTCGCGGATGCGGAAAGATTGCGCTGCCGCATCCCGCAGGGGAGAGATGCGAATCGGTGTATTCAGGTTCTGCGCGGAGAAATCATCACGGATCCACCGGAGGAATGATGGTTGCTTCACCAACTAAAGCTTTTTTATTGGCATCGGTGAATACGAAGGTTTCCGCTTTTACATAACGCCGTTGTTCTAATTTTTCGACAATCTTGACCGAAACACGCACTTCTGAGTTAACACATACCGGGCGTAGGAATCGACACGAAATGGAGACCGCCACACTCCCGGGGCCGGGAAAGTCACGTCCCAGAACCTTGGAGATGAGGCCCAAAAGGAATACACCGTGGACAATACGATCTCCGAAACGGGTGTTTTTGGCGTACTCGGCATCCACATGGAGTGGATTGTCATCTCCAGTGATCCGAGCAAATGTCTGGACATCTTCCTCACTGATAAAACGGTGAAAGTCATAAGTATCACCAATCTTGAGAGAATCAAAAGAGTGGCCGGATTTTTGTTGACTCATAGTCGGGTGACAAACGGATTGCATTTTAAGATACGATATAGACGGTCATTCTGGGAGTCCATGGAATGGTCAATGTTTTCAGCATGCAGATACAGGAACGTCTGACAGAATTAAGTACGACCCGGCAAGGCAGGCGTATCCTGCGCATTGCACGCATAAGTTTTACTGTGGGAATTGTTTCATTACTGGTATGGCAATTGCGTGAGATGGAATTCCGCAGCGTATTTCAGGGGCTGCCGCGGAATCCCTGGTTTTATGTGCTGCTGGTTGCCGTGTACTTCCTTTTGCCCACCATACAGTTTTTGGCTTATCGGGTGGTATGGGATTTCCATCCGGGTCCAGCTATCCGCGCCTTCATCAAGAAGCGGATCCTGAACAAGGATGTGCTGGGGTATTCCGGTGAGATCTATATTTTTGCCTGGGCGCGGGATCATGTGGAGATGTCAAGCCGGTCACTCATGGAGTGTGTTCGGGACATGAATATTATCTCGGCGGTTGCCTCCACACTGATTGCGGTTCTGCTCCTTGCTTTTTTTGCCCTCAAAGGGCAGGTGAATGTGCAGGATCTGATCGGAGAAACCCAGGCGGTCTTCCTGATCGGAGGAATCAGTGCCACGCTCATTATTCTTGTGATTGCGTCTACGCGCCGGCAATGGCTTTTCTCCATGCCGTGGAAGGCGACCCGGATTGTTTTCAGTCTCCATGTTGCGCGGGTGCTGCTTCGGCATGCCCTGGAAATCACGATGTGGCATCTCGCCATGTCTGAAGTTCCAATAGAAACATGGTTTACATATGCTGCTGTTTCTGTTATCGTCTACAGGCTTCCGTTCATTCCAAATCAGGATTTGTTGACGATGGCGGTTGCGGTGAGTATTGCGGGGGCAATGACGGTTTCCGAAACGCACATTGCGGCGCTCTTTGGCGCGGTTGCACTCGTGAACCGGCTGATCAATCTGCTCTTTTTTACCACTCTCTCTGTACGCATGCCCAAAGAGGCAGATGCCTTGTCCGTGACCAAACCGCCTCTTGATGCGTCAGGGAGATCGGCCTCTTTGTAAAAAATGCGTGCAAGTGCAATCCTTTCTTTGTTCGTTCTGGCAGGTCCATGTATTCCGGATATCTCTGCCCAGCAGTTTCTGGTCATTGAGGACTTTGAAGGGTATGCGATTGATGGTCTTCCCAGTTCATGGAGGATTCCCGACAAACGGTCAAGGATGATGCGTGTTCTTCCGGCAGACCATGCAAAACCCAACGACTATGTAAAGGTGGTGACGGGAGAGGGGGGGAAGATTCTGCGGGCATATACTCAGGGCGAGTCGGTGCAGATCGCTTTGCCAAGGGGGGATGGACTGGAGTGGAATGTGGATCAGTTTCCCCGGCTGCGTTGGCGCTGGCGGGCGGATCAGCTGCCGGAGGGGGCAAAAGAAGATCACAGGAATCTGAACGATACCGGAGCGGCCCTCTATGTTGCCTTTGATTGTGATGACTGGCTAAGACGCCCATGTACGATCAAGTACACCTACAGCAGCACATTGACAAGGGGGTCCTTGGCGCGCTACGGGAAATTGCAGGTGCTGGTCGTTTCGTCTGCACTTGAGTCCAAAGGGCAGTGGATTGAGATTGAACGGAATGTCGCCCGGGACTATGAGATGTTTTTTGGCAGGCAGCCGACACAATTTCCGCTTTATATTATGGTGTGGAGTGACAGTGACAACACAGGTGGAGCGGCCGATGTGTACTTCGACGACATCGTAGTGCTTTCGGAAGAATGACCTTTCTTTTTGCCCGGTTACGAGGATGGATCCGCATGGTGGTGCGACATCCCGGTGTCGTGCTGCTGACGGCTCTTTTGATTACGGTCGGCAGCGTGCTGCTCGCAGCACGGCTGACCATAGATCCCGACTTTGCCAATCTCATTCCGGAGTCCTATCCCAGTGTGCAGTCGCTTGAAAAGATCAGGGATACGATAGGTGCAGGGGAGGTTTCGGTGGATCTGGCCATTGAGAGTCCTTCGTTCACTTCAAATCTGGCGTTCGCGGAAGCTCTGGTTCCTCGCGCAATGGCACTCCGGGATTCCCTTACAGGGCAGCCGCTGTTTCTGCGGGAGGAACTGCGAAGAGATACCGGGTTTATGGCGGATAACGGGTTGTATTTTGCAACGGATGAAGAATTAAACACGCTGACAATCTGGCTGGAGGATCAGATCACAGAGGCCAAGCTTGCGGCGAATCCATTCTTTTTCAGTCTGGATGAGGAGGAGGAAGTGGAGGAGGGCTCGGAGATGGAATCTCTGGAGGAGGTTTTTGATCAGATTGTAGGCCCGGAGTATCGGGTGAGCGCAGACAGTACAATTCTGGTGGTCCGCTTTTTTGTTCCGGGATCCTCTTCAAATGTAGATTATATAGAGGCGGTCTACAGCACCCTTCAGGATGAGATTGAGGAAGTCGGGCCTTCGTTCCACCATGTGCAGATGCAGACCTATCTGGCCGGTCGATTGTGGAGACAGCGGATAGAAGTGCGTGCCATTACCGACGATGTCATCGGTTCTTTTGGCGCGGGGGCTGTTGCCGTGCTTCTGGTGCTGATGGCCTACTTTTTTGTCAAGGCGATCCAACTGCGGGGAAAAGAGGCGGTCTGGTCCGAACTTGCGCGTGCACCGGTTACGGCACTGCTGATTGGGATCCCCCTTCTGATGAGCTTAGTCTGGACGGCGGCGATAGGTTTTTTGGTCTATGAGACATTGAATCTGTTCAGTTCGACTCTTGGCCTGGTTCTTTTTGGGCTGGGGATTGACTATGGAATTCATTTTTATGCGCGTTACATAGAAGAGCGGGGAGCGGGGCATCGTGTGGAGGACGCTGCAGAGAAGACATTCATGAGCACCGGGCAGGCGATTGCCGTGGGCGCACTGACGACGGCTGCTGCAATGTATGTGCTGATGGCCGCGGATTTCAAAGGGTTTAGTGAGTTTGGTTTTTTGGCGGGGACCGGCGTATTGGTGGCATTGATTGCCATGCTTCATGTACTGCCTGCATTGCTGGTCCTGTGTGAGCGCTGGAAGGTGTTGCATTTTGAGCGCAGTCGCCCGGCAGAAGTGGTTACATATGGCCCTCTGGTCGGAGCTCGCGGGCTTTTGACAGGATGTACATTCGCGACGATCGTTGCCCTGTTCATGGCTCCGGGCACGGAGTTTGAGTACCGGTTTTCTGTTTTGGAGCCGGAGTATGAGGATTGGGTTGCCGTGAATTCAAAAGTGGCAGCGGCCTACAGTGATTTTAATCGAAGGAATCCTGCGTACATTGTGGTGGATGATCCAGCGGAGGCACCTGCAGTTGCGGAGGCACTGCGTTCCAGAATGGAACGGGACACCGCGTTACATGTGATTGATGCAGACAGTTTTCGTACCACGATTCAGGATGTTGAAACGCTTCAGGACCGGTTTCCCCTGGAGTCGCAGAAACAAACCGCCCGGATTGCCCGGATTGCCTATATCCGGGATTCCCTGCTGACAGATCCCGTTCTGGCCGGCGATGAGGATCTGGAGCGGATTCGGAGGGCGGCACAGACCCGAACCCCCATTGCGATTGAGGATGTACCGGAACTCCTGAGTCAGCGCTTTATGTCCAAGACAGGAGAGTTGGGAGGATATATCACGATTCTGCCGGGGGTGGGGCTTTCAGACGGGCGCAAGTCCATGGCGTTTGCGGAAGATGTCGCCAACATAACGACGGAAGACGGGAAAACCTACCACGCGGGATCTCCATCAATTGTTGCCGCGGAGGTTTTGCGTCTGATGCGCCGGGAAAGTCCCTATATGGTACTGGCGACGCTGATCATCGTGGTGCTTTTGATGTGGGCTAATTTTGGTCGGTTTCGATGGGCGCTCCTGGCCATGCTGCCCCTGGTGGTTGGGATTATCTGGATGATTTTATTTATGCAGATCTTCGGCATGCGGCTCAATTTCTATAATATGTTTGTGATTCCGGCAATTATTGGAATCGGGAATGACGCGGGGGCCCATTTGGTGCATCGCTACCGGGAGGAGGGAGCCGGAACGCTTTGGCGCACGCTGCGATCTACAGGGGAGCATGTGACGATGGGAGCCGTGACGACGATGGTCGGCTTTGGGGGGCTCCTGCTGAGTTTCCATCCGGGTTTGAACACCATCGGATCGCTTGCGATCACGGGAATCGGAGCGACACTTTTAGCAGCACTGCTCTTTTTACCCGCACTGATCCAGGTGCAGGAAGATCGCAGATCGTTCATGATTCGTTCCTGACTTGAATGGGGATGACGGATTGTTTTCAATCTGAATCCCCAGACCAATTTATCTGAACACATTCTGGAACGTAGAGGGGGAATTTGTGTATATTAGTACATCAGGGTGTGTGGCCGTGATGAATCGGCTTGTATGTTTTGGGATCCCCTGAATCTGGAAAGCAATGAACAACAAAAGTGTAGCATTATGAGACGGACATCTTTCATCTTTGCATTGGTTTTTGCCACTTTGGCGGTAGTTCCCCAAAGTCATGCACAGTTTCGCAAGGCAAATCGGGCCCTTGATCGGGGGGAATACGAGGAGGCGATGAGTCTGGTACAGGAACTGCGGACAGACAAGCCCGACGATCACAGAACATGGGATCTGCTGGCCCGGATTCACAGTGCAAAGGCTTCGCAGGCAGACATGGAGGAGTACCTGGGACATGTGGAAGAAATGGCCGCGGCGTATCGGAAAGTGATCGAACTTGAGCCGGACGAGGCCGATGAGGTGATAAGTCGACTGCAAATTTTTTATATGCAGACCTTCAATTCGGGGATCACGGAGTTTAATCATGCGCAGGCGGTAGAGGATGATGATGCCCTGCAGGCCGAGCACTTTCAGAATTCGGCAAGGCACTTCCAGGCCACCTCCATTGCCTTTCCAGATTCGTCAGGATCCTATGTGAACTGGGCCTACGCTTTGCTTGGTGCCGGAGATAGCGATGCGGCAATTGAACCGCTGGAAATGGCACTTGAGTATGGCGGCCCGGATGTTGAACTGTATAATTTTCTGGCCAGAATCTACCTGACGAGTGAGCTTGCCGAGGAGGCCGTGCCTCTCCTGGAAAAAGCAACCGCCGAGTTTCCAGATAATGCGGAACTGCAGAATTATCTGCTGAATGCGTACTCGGAAACCGGACAGGATGACCGTGCACTGGAAACCTACACCGAGGCCGTCGCCAATAACCCGGAAAATGCCATTTACCGGTACAACTATGGATCCCTGCTGCTTCAGGCGGAACGCTTTGATGAAGCCATAGAGGAACTTCGTGTAGCGACGATGCTGGATGAAGTCTATGTGGATGCATACTATAACCTGGGGGCGGCGTATATCAATAAGGCAAACGCCGTGCAGCAGCAGATTTCGGATCTGGATGATGATATGCGTCTGCGCCGGGACGAACTTACCCAGGAAGAAGAAGACGGCATCCTTGCAGATATTGATGTCCTTGCCGCAGAGCGCAAAGGCCTGTATCAGGAGTCCATTGGTCCCCTGGAAGATGCCAGAAAGTATGCAGAAATGGAAGAGGGTCGCTCCGTAGACGCAATCTGTGCAGCGCTCTTTCAGGCGTATGCTCAGACCGATCAGATGGAAAAGGCAGAGTCAGTCCAGGAGTGCGCCGGCATGTAGTGTATGGAGGTGGGAAGCGTAGAGTTCGGCGATGCTGGGCCAGCTGAATTTTGCAGCCGTGTGTTTGTGCGCCATCACCCGCGCTGCCGGGGAAACGGGATAGTTCAGGATCGCGTCCCTGAAAGCGGACGCGTCTCCGCTTGGTATGAGCCGTCCGTTGACATCATTGGTGATGACATCCCGAATCCCTTCCAGATCCGCGGCAATGGCGGGTGTGCCGGATGCGCCGGCTTCCAGCATCACCACCCCGAAGCCTTCCATGTCGCCTTCCACCGGCAGGTTCGGCATGATCAGAAGATCTGATTCGCTGTAAAGTTTTACGAGACGCTCGTCCGGGCAGCGGCCAAGCAGGTGTACGCGCCCTTCCAGTCCATGCGCTGCTGCAGCCTGTTCGATGGCTTCCGACTCAGGGCCCGTACCGGCAATCCAGTATTCAGTGTGGGCGGGCAGGGCAGGCATCACCTGATCCACAAACCAGGCAAATCCCTTGCGCCTGACCAGGCGGCCAACGCTGAGCAGTTTCCGCACACGGCCCTTGCTGCCGGATCCAACCTTGTACCTTGACAGTGCGACACCATTCGGAATGACCTGAATGCGTGATGGGGGCATGCCCCGTTTTTCACATTCAAGCCCCGTTGCCCGGCTCACAGGCAGAACATGATCCAGAGCCTTCAAGGTGCGGCGAACCTGCAAGGTCTGGTAGATTCCCGGAAGCGTCACATCCCGGCCGTGCGCAATGGCGGTCAGTTTGATATTTGCGGAGGTGCACTTTTTTCGGATCAGTGTGGAGAGCGCCCCCGTCACCATGGAGGAAAAAAGGATGACATCGGTCTCTTTTTGGGCGGCGATCCGGTACAGGCGTGCGGCGGTGACTGCGAGCCAGGGGGCACACTGTACATGGTGCCATTTCCATGCACTGCGCAGCACCAGCTGCTCATACTGCAGATCCTTTCGTTTCGCCAATTCATCGGCAAGTTCTACGGCAACCCGCTGCATGCCCCCGATATTCTCAAGAGGACGGTTCTTTGGGGGGAAGGAGTGAGAAACAAATAACAGGCGCACAGCTAAGCAACCGCTTTCCGGATAGGTCGTTCCGTCCTGGGGAGGGGCAAAGGATCCGCCTGGTCATCGGGGTGGTCTGCCCAGATTTCCTGATAGTAACTGGCCAGGTGACCCATAATGTTGTTCCACTCAAAAGCAATGGCCCGCTCACGGGCGGCCCGGCTGAACGTTTCGCGGAGTGAATGATCAGAAATAAGCCGGTTCACATGTTCAAGAAATGCCGCCGTATTCCGTGGCGGGGCCAGATAACCGGTTTTGCCATCTAGGACAAGAAGGTCACTGCCGCTGGCATTGGCACATACCGCAGGAAGTCCTGAAGCCATGGCTTCCAGAGTTACGTTACCAAAGGTTTCGGTATCACTGGGAAACAGGAACACATCGCTGGATGCATAAGCGGCTGCCAGTTCGGTTCCCTCCAGCGGGCCGGTGAAGACTGTGTTCTGGAGGCGCCCGGTGAGCGTGTCTCGCGCCGGGCCGTCACCAACAACTAGACTTTTATGCGCAATGCCTGCGGCGCTGAGTTTTTCGATCACCTCGGCAAAAATCGCCAGATTTTTCTCCCAGACCAAGCGTCCGACATAGGAAACGACCACATCCCTGTCCGCAAAGCCGTGGGTGAGACGCCATTGCGGATTTCGATGGGCAGGCGAAAATCGCTCCGGATCGACACCGCGGGCCCAGACACGGATCCCGTTCGTGATCCCGTGAGAACGCAATTCGTCGCCAATGCTTGGGGAGGGCACGTAGATATGTTCGACCTGGGTATAGAACCAGCGTCCATACCGCCATGCGGTATTCTCCAGGAAATCTATCCGGTAGAGCGGGTTATATTCGGCAAAGTACTTCAGGTAGGCAGTGAAGTGCGTATGGAAGGAAGAGACGACCGGGATCTGGCGGGATTTCGCCCATTTCAGCGCCTGTGCACCGGCGTAGTCGGGGGTCGCAATGTGCACAAGGTTTGGCGCAAAGGCTTCCAGACGGGACCACCCTTTTCTGGAAATGCCCACACTCAGGCGGTAATCACTTCGGCCGGGAACCGGAATGGAGGGTACCGAGATCAGGGTTCCGTTATGATCCAGTGCAGGTGGCTTGTTGGTGGTCGGTGCAAAAATGAGCACCTTTGCCCCGCGGCTTTCCAGATAGCGGACCAGCCGGTTGAGTGTCAACGCAACTCCGTCGGAAATATGATTATAGGCACCGGCAAACAGCGCAATCCGCCGCCCGGCTACCGGTGCATGAACGGGTATATCCGTAAAGGGTGACATGAATTGAGGTCAAGGCGGAAGAAAATTGCATTACAGCCCAAGCCATTGTCGCAGCCACCCGCAGGAAAGTAACAAAGGCTCAGGCAGGCACCGTCTGCGGGGCGAGCAGCGGGGCCAGAAAACGCCCGGTATGGCTTTCAGGAACGCGGGCGATCTCTTCGGGCGTACCCGAGGCAATAATGCGTCCGCCTTTGGAGCCGCCCTCGGGGCCCAGATCAATGATATGATCCGCACATTTGAGCGTATCCAGATTGTGCTCAATGATGACGACGGTATGTTGCGCATCCGCAAGCTGCTCAAATGCGCGGACGAGCTTCTGTACATCTACAAAATGCAGTCCGGTAGTGGGCTCGTCAAAGATGTAAAAGACATGATAATTCGCCTGCCGGACCAGACAGCTTGCCAGCTTAATACGCTGTGCCTCTCCCCCGGACAGGGTGGGGGCCGGCTGGCCCAGTTTCAGGTATCCGAGTCCAATTAACTGGAGTGGCAGGAGCAGTTTGCGCAGACGGGGCTGATCACTGAAAAATTCCAGTGCCTCGTCAACGGTCAGGTTGAGGACATCATGGATATTTTTGCCGTTATGGAGCACATGCAGTGCTTCCTCGCTGTACCGGGTCCCGTTGCATTCTTCGCAGGGAAGATGGAGATCGGCCAGAAACTGCATTTCCACGGTAACCGTCCCCTCCCCGTCACATTCCTCGCAGCGTCCGCCGGGGATGTTAAACGAAAAAAATCCAGGCTGATAGTTATGCAGTTTTGATTGGGGCGTTCGTGCAAAGAGATGCCGAATCACATCAAAGGCCTTCACATAAGTGACAGGATTGGAGCGTGAAGATCGCCCAATCGGCGACTGATCAACAATCTGGACCGCATTAATGCTGCGGTGCACCTTCATGGATTGATAGGGTAGGGAATCTTTGTCGGGAAAGTAAGCCTCCAGATGCTCCTTCAGCCCTCGGTAAAGAATTTCCTGGACCAGTGTAGATTTTCCGGATCCACTGACTCCCGTCACACAGGTGATCACTTCCAGCGGGATTTTTACATCAAGGTTTTTGAGGTTGTGCAGGTTTGCGCCTTTGATTTCGACGCTGCGATTCCAATCCGGCCTGCGGCGTTTTTCAGGGAGGGGGATGGATTCGTGACCATTGAGGTAGGCACCGGTTGTTGAGCCGGTATGCGCAAGCATTTCGTGGATGTCCCCCTGAAACATCAGTTCCCCTCCCCGGCTTCCGGACTCAGGTCCCAGATCAATGATATGGTCTGCACTGCGGATCACATCGGGGTCATGCTCCACCACAATTACCGTATTTCCCAGATCCCGCATGCGCTTGAGAATATTCACCAGACGCAAGGTGTCTCTGGGGTGCAGTCCAATCGTTGGCTCATCCAAAACATAAAGGGCACCGACCAGAGCGCTTCCGAGCGCGGTGGCCAGACGGATACGCTGACTCTCCCCGCCGCTGAGCGTCTCAGATAACCGCCCTAGTGTGATATACTCGAGGCCAACATCAATCAGGAAGCGGAGGCGTTTGCGGATTTCGTGAAGCAGGACCTCGGAGGCTTCCTGTTCATACCGGGAGAGTTCAAGGTGATCAAAAAACTCTTTTGCCTCCTGGATCGTCAGTTCCATCACCTCTCCAATATGCTTTCCACCGATCCGTACATACAGCGCATCTTTGCAGAGGCGTGCACCGTTACACTGAATACAATCCCCGAAGCCCATGAATTTGGCATGATGGAAGCGGTAGGTCTTTTTGTAGAGATCACGCTTCAGGCGTTCAAAGAAGCCAAAAATCCCGCCGTAGCCTGCCCCGTCTCCATGCCATAAAACGTGCTTGTGTGCTTCGGAAAGATCCTCATACGGCGTATCTGGGTCAATGCGCATCTTTCGTGCAAAGTTGAGCATATCCTTCTTGGAGGATTCCCATTGTGATCCTTCAAGGGGTTTGAAGACTCCCTCGGAGAGGGACAGCGTTGGGTCCGGGATGACGAGGTTATGATCCAGTCCCTTCGAGCGGCCGTATCCGTTGCAGGAGCGGCAGGCACCGAGCGAACTGGTGAACGAGAACAGTTTGGGATGGGGCTCTATGAATTCCATCCCGTCTAATTCAAGCCACTTGGAGAAATCCAGACGCGATTCCAGTACATCCCGTGACTTTGCCGAAGGGATGAGGATAAAGCAGTCTCCGTTCCCCTCCCGAAATGCCAATTCAACCGAATCCGCAATGCGGCTGGTGGTCTTGTCATCTTCCTTTTTGACCACAAGACGGTCAAGCAGAATCAGAGACAAACACGCAAGTTCAGGGAGATCCTGTGGATGGCACTGGTTCAGATCAAGAATCTTGATCTTTTTTTGTTCTGAGCGATCAATGATCCGGTGGAAGCCTTTTTCCTTGAGTACATCAATAAAAAGGGATTTGATCCCGATGTCCGGGGCCGGGCAGGTGAGATAGAAGCGTGTACCGTCGGGCAGCGTATTCTGGAGGGTATTGGCGACGGATCGAGGGGTGTCCCGGGTGACCTCTCTGCCGCTGATCGGAGAAATGATCTTGCCGATCTGGGCATAGAGCATGCGGAGATGATCATAGATTTCAGTCTGGGTCGCAACCGTTGAACGTGGATTTTTTGAGAGTACGCGCTGCTCAATGGCGATTGCAGGTGCAAGTCCCGTGATATAGTCTACGTCAGGCTTATCCATTCGCTCCAGAAACTGACGCGCATAGGAACTCAGACTTTCTGTATATCGCCGTTGCCCCTCTGCAAAGATCGTATCAAAGGCGAGGCTTGACTTCCCCGAACCGGAGGGACCGGTCACAACGACCAGTCGCCGCTTTGGCAAGGTCAGGTCAAACCCCTTTAAGTTATGCTGACGGGCTCCCCGGACGGTGATGTAATCACGGGGACTTAAATGAGACATCCGAATTGAGATCAAACGCCCTTCTACGCCTGTCCGGCCGGTTTGCTCACGGAACCCGGCGGCAATGCATCTGTAGCAGGGGGATGCCGGTACGAGTGCTCACGTTTCTATATGATTTTTGTTAATCCGCTGGTCCTGATCGGATTAATTGCAGCGGTTCTTCCCTTACTCGTACATCTGTTTAACTTCCGCCGGCCGAAGCGCCTGGAGTACAGTTCCCTTGCTTTATTGCAGTCGATCCAGCGCGTGGCCGTACAGCGCGTGCGTGTCCGCAATTGGCTGCTTCTTCTTTTGCGGACATTGGCATTATGCGCACTGGTCTTTGTGTTTGCGAGGCCGACGCTGGTTGGGTCGTCCAGTATGCAGTTTTTGGGTCGTTCGAATGTCTCCGCAGTTCTGGCTATTGACGGCTCATTGTCGATGATGCAGCGGGATGCGGAGGGAACACGTCTGGAGCAGGCAAAGGCGATGGCGCAGTCCATCGCGGGGGCCGCTGCCCCGGGGGATGAGTTCTTTGTGATGCGCACGGATCAGGAGCAGATGGACACTGCGAATGATTTGATGGAGTTGCAGCCAACGTATGCGACCATTGCGGCCACCTCGGCCATACGGCAGGCAGCGGAATTACTGAATCAGGAAGCGGCGCATCTAAACAAGGTGATCTACTATGTAGGGGATCTCCAGGAGTCCACATTGACGGATTCCGTACAGACACCGCTGCCGGAAGGCGTTCGTGTGATGCTGATTCCCGTTGGTGGAACCGAAGCGAAGGCCAATGTGGGAATTACCGATGTGCGCGTTGTGAGCAGGATAGTGGATCCCGGTACACCGGTTGCAGTGGAGGCAACGGTGGTCAATCATGGTCGCTCTCCCATTGAGGACTATGCGGTGAGCCTATATCTGGGAGACAGGCGGGTCGCACAAACCAGTGTTGCTCTGGCCCCGGATGTGCCGGTCCGTGCAGTACTTCGGGGCGTACCGGAGACGCGTGGATGGACTGCAGGCTATGTTATGACGGAGGATGATGGACTTGCGGAGGATAATCAGCGACATTTTACGATCAATGTACCGGAGCGAAGAGATATCCTGGTGGTGCAGGGTGCCCGGGCACGGACGGAGCATGTGGAGCTGGCTCTTTCTTTGCGCAATCAGTCTGGTGGATTACAGACAACGAAAATTTCACAGCGCACACTGGCAGCGGCGCCACTCAGCCGGTATTCGGCAATCTTTCTGGTGGGACCGGATGCGCTCAGCAGCGGCGAGGTGGGCAGACTGGATCAGTATGTACAGGATGGCGGAGGTCTGCTGATCTTTCCGGGTGCAGATCCGGCTCCGGTCAATTCACTCATGGAGATCTTTGAAGCGGGGAGGATAACGGTTCAGGAATGGGAAACCTCCATTGAATCGGCAGACTTTGAGCATCCGCTGTTTGAAGGAGTCTTTACGGCTTCCGAGCGTACGCAGAGACTGGAGGCGGTGCGTGTGCATCGTGCTGCAAGATATGTGCCTGGAACTGTGGCGGAGCAGACGTTGATCACTCTTCTGGGAGAAGTGCCGCTGTTACAGGAAATCCAGTACGAGGACGGTCATGTCCTCTTTCTGGCGGTTGCGCCGGAGTTGTCATGGAGTGATCTGCCCGTCCGGGGTTTGTTTGTCCCTTTGATGTATCGGGCCGCACATTATCTGTCTGCCGGGGGATCGGTGCAGGGCGAAAAACTCCTGACCCGTCAGGAAGCTACAATCAGAATTCCTGCTGTGCAGGGCCAAATTACACTGCAAATGCCCGATGGAACGCAGCAGATGCCGACCCAACGCCAAGTTTTTGGTGCAAGTTTGATTACGTTTGAAGCGGATTCTCCAGGGATCACACAGGTATGGGCGGGAAACCGCCCCGTGCGGCTTGTCAGTGTTGGGCTGGATCCCCGGGAATCCCGTCTCTCCTATGTAGATCCCGAAGCGGCGGGCGATCTGCTGGAAGAGGCGTTAGAAGTTCCGGTTGCTGTTCTGGAGGTGGATTCCGAGAATGAGACAGCGATGCGGCAGGCACGTGGAGGGATAGAACTCTGGCGGCACTTTCTGGTGCTGGCACTGGTTCTTCTGGCAGCAGAAATGATGGTCGCGTCCCGCTGGCGGAGTCGTTAAGCATGGGACGGAGGCTACCTATTACAGGCGAGCCGCATCAGGAAACGGTCCTGCTGGTCGGCGCGGTACATGCAAAAGGAAGTGGCGATGACTCGCTTGATGAGTTGGCGCAATTGGCGGAAACCGCCGGTGCATCTGTGGTCGGACGTGTGAAGCAGGTCCTGCAGCGGCCGAATCCTGCGACCTATATCGGATCGGGAAAAGTCGAGGAGATTGCAGAGGTCGTGCAGAACGAAAAAATCAACACCGTATTATTTGATGACGAGTTGAGTCCTAACCAGCTTCGGAATCTTGAACGGCGGGTTGGCTGCAAACTCATTGACCGCCCCCAGCTCATCCTGGATATTTTTGCGAAGCGGGCCAAAACGGCGGTCGCAAAGACCCAGGTGGAATTAGCGCAGCTGGACTATCTGCGGACGCGGTTAACAAGGCAGTGGACTCACCTTTCAAGGCAGCAGGGAGGGATCGGGACAAGGGGGCCTGGAGAGACCCAGATTGAGACGGACCGCAGACTGATCGGGCAGCGTATGGCGACGCTCCGTGAACGCCTGAAGCGCATTGACCGGCAGCGTACAACCCAGAGAAGACGAAGAGAAAAGTATTGCCGGATTGCGCTGGTCGGTTATACGAATGCAGGAAAATCCACCCTGATGAATGCCCTCTCTGAAAGTGGCGTTTTTGCGGAGGACAGGCTCTTTGCCACGCTGGATGCAACCACCCGTCAGTGGCCGCTGTCGAGTTCAACAACCGTGCTTTTGTCGGATACCGTCGGATTCATCCGCAAACTGCCGCACAAACTGATTGAGAGCTTCAAGAGTACTCTCGACGAAGTGCGTCAGAGTGATGTGCTGCTTCATGTGGTCAGCGCCGCGCACCCAAATTTTGAAAATCAGATGATGGTGGTACGTCAGACCTTGCGGGAGATCGGTGCACTGGAGATCCCGACTCTGCTCATTTTGAACAAGATTGACGTACTGAAAGAACCCGCCGAAACTCTGGCGGTTCTGAAACGTGACTATCCCGAGGCAATTCCGATTGCCGCTCTACGCGGAATTGGCCTGAATATGCTGACCCGCCGTGTGGAGGAGATGGTGCAGGGGACCCAGATAGAAGACTCGGCCCTGATTCCGGTTACGGATGGTCGTACAATGGCTGAAGTGCAGCGGCTGGGAGAGATTTTGAGCCAGGAATTGGTTCAGGTGAGCCGCCATGGGGAAGTGCTTCAGGAAGGGGCACTCTATGTGCATTATCGCATCGCAAAGGATAAATCGGCCGAACTCAATCGCCTCCTCGCACCTCACAAAGGATTGAAGCGAATCCTGCAGGAGGTTATATGAAACGATGGGCTGAATGGGGTTCGCAACACGGTGCCATGAATTATGTTGCCGCCCAAAGGAACAAGTAGGGTGCGGAATGGTTACCCGTGTGTTGCTGGTACATTGGAGAAGAGCCACCTCTTTGATGGTATCGGCTCATTGTGCAATAGAAATTCAATGCATACAGTTTAGTGGTCTTGAATCGGCAATTCGAGGCTTGTCCAATCGGGGTGCTCGCATTACGGGTTTTGTCCCGTGATTGCGCGTTACGGCCTGCATCCGGCAAAGAGCGGCGGGCAGGTGCAGTGAAGCCCCGGCCCCATAAAGGTATCCATGAATAAATCAGATTACAGTGCTGGAAATATCCAGGTCCTGGATGGACTGGAGGCGGTGCGGAAACGCCCCGCAATGTATATTGGGGATGTGAATCTCCGCGGACTTCATCACCTCGTCTACGAGGTGGTCGATAATGCAATTGATGAAGCGTTGGCGGGGCACTGTGACCATATAGAGGTCCGTATCTGCGAGGATGGATCCGTTGAAGTCGTAGATAACGGCCGTGGGATTCCGGTAGGGATGCATCCGGAGCAGCAGCGTCCGGCGCTTGAAGTCGTAATGACGGTGTTGCATGCCGGCGGCAAGTTTGATGATAAGACCTACAAAGTGTCGGGTGGGCTTCACGGGGTTGGACTCTCCTGCGTGAATGCACTCTCGCGTCGTCTGGAGGCAAGTGTATGCAGAGATGGATACCTGTGGGAGCAGGTCTATGAATGTGGTCAGCCGGTGGCGGATATGAAAAAGGTGCGGCCGATGAAGCCGGACGAAACAGCCGGAACCCGAATACGGTTCTGGCCGGATGAAAGCATCTTTCTTGACTGTGAATACCGGTTTGATACGATCAGCAAACGCCTCCGTGAACTGGCATACCTGAATGCCAGGGTAAAAATCAATGTGGAGGATCTTCGCCCGGAGCGGGAAGAGCGGGAAGAGTACTACTTTGAGGGGGGCCTGCGTGAGTTCGTGGAATATCTGGATGAGTCGCGAACACCGATCCACGAGGAGGTGATCTGCTTTCAGGACGAGGCAGGCACGGTTGAGATCGCTATGCGCTACAACTCGGGATTCTCCTCAAACGTACTGTCCTTTGTCAACAATATCCATACGCACGAGGGGGGCACGCATATTTCGGGGTTCCGGACGGCATTGACGCGGACATTGAAGAGCAGTGCAGAGCGGAACAATCTGTTCAAGAATTTCAAGGGGGATCTGGCGGGGGATGATTTCCGTGAGGGGCTTACGGCGGTCCTTTCTGTAAAAGTGGCCGATCCGCAGTTTGAGGGGCAGACGAAGACAAAACTGGGCAACTCCGAGGTAATGGGGCAGGTGCAGAGCATTGTCGGCGAGAAACTGGGGCACTGGCTGGAGGATCATCCGAAGGAGTTGAAGTTGATTGTGGACAAGGTGGTGATTGCGGCAACGGCCCGGCAGGCGGCCCGGCAGGCGCGTGCACTGGTTCAGCGCAAGAATGCATTTGCTTCCGGCGGATTGCCGGGCAAGCTTGCGGACTGCTCTTCGCGGAAGCCGGAAGAGTGTGAACTCTATCTGGTTGAGGGCGACTCTGCGGGCGGCTCGGCCAAACAGGCACGGGACCGGCATTTCCAGGCAATCCTGCCCCTGCGTGGAAAGATTCTCAATGTCGAAAAGGCCCGATTAGACCGTGTCTTGGAGAACGAGGAGATTCGGAATATTATCACGGCACTGGGGACGGGCATTGCGACTTCCGAGGAGGACTTTGACCTGGAGAAGCTGCGCTATCACAAGATCCTGCTCATGACAGATGCGGATATTGACGGTGCCCATATTCGGACGCTTCTTTTGACCTTCTTCTATCGCCATCTCTGTCCTGTGATTGAAAGCGGGCGGGTCTTCATTGCCCTTCCGCCGCTCTACAAAGCCAGGCAGGGGAAAAAAGAGGAATACTGCTGGTCGGATGAAGCATTACGTCAGGCAGTCGAACAAATGCAGGGACAGGCGAGCGGGAAAGTGGTGATCCAGCGTTACAAGGGACTCGGAGAAATGAATCCGAGGCAGCTCTGGGACACAACTATGGATCCGGAAATGCGGCAGTTGAAGCGTGTGACCATTGAGGATGCCGTGCATGCGGATCGGATTTTTTCGACGCTGATGGGAGATCAGGTGGAGCCGCGCCGCCGGTTTATTGAGCGCAATGCACGCTATGCCACCCTGGATGTATAGCCAGTCATGCCTGATGTCGGGGTTGTTGTTCCGGTCTATGAAGAGGCGGCCTCTCTTGCGACTCTTGCAAGGGAAATACGAAGCAGTTGTGAAGCGGGTGAATTGACCTTTGAGGTCTGGTTCATTGATGACGGCTCCCGTGACGATTCCTGGGCGGAGATTCTGCGGCAGCGCGAAGCGGATGAACGATTCCATGGGATTCGCCTTCGTCGCAACTACGGCAAGAGTGCGGCACTTGCTGCCGGGTTTGAGCGTGTGAATGCACGCGTTGTGATCACAATGGACGCGGACCTGCAGGATGATCCGGGTGAAATTCCATCCCTTGTGGCGGCGGTGGATGCAGGGGAGGATCTTGTAAGCGGCTGGAAAAAGTTTCGAAAAGATCCGTGGACCAAAACCCTGCCTAGCCGCTTCTTCAATCTGGTAACCCGGATTGTATCCGGGATCCCGCTCCACGACTTTAACTGCGGGCTGAAAGCCTACCGGCTTGAAGTCATCAAATCGGTGAAGATCTATGGGGAGATGCACCGGTATATACCTCTTTTGGCGAAATGGGAGGGCTTTACCCGGATTGGTGAGCGACGGGTAAATCATCGGAGCCGCCGGCATGGCCAGTCAAAGTTCGGGTTTGAGCGGTATGTCCGTGGCTGTCTGGATCTGATGACGGTAATGTTTCTGACCCGCTTTGGCGGGCGTCCCATGCATTTTTTCGGATCAATGGGGCTGTTGGCATTTTTGGGAGGCTTTGTGATCAGTCTGTGGATCACGATGGACAAATTTGTTTACGACAACCCGGTCGGGGACCGCCCCTCTCTTTTGCTTGGGGCATTGCTCATTATGGTGGGAGTGCAGTTTATGTGCACAGGATTTTTGGGGGATCTGATTTTACGCGGGCGCATGAAAGAAAGCCGTCCGTACGAAATCACCGAGAGCACCAAGTGAATCAACTACTGCTGCTATTGGTGTCCGGCCTGCCTTTAACCATTCAAGAAACGTACCCATTTTAACCCGAAACCAAACGTAAAAAATTGATCCCAAAATAAGCACTGCCAGATGGGCAACTTCATCTGAATACACATACCACACGCAGTTGTGTTGTCTAACTCTGTGATCATACTTTATCCACGGGCTGCTAGACAACAAAAGCATCCGAATTGAGTTCGCGTGAAAGTCACCTGCAATTTTACCGGTGGGAATCTAGGTTAGGTAACTGTTTTGCGTAACAGGTATCCTCAGCAGTGGACCCCGCACATGCTGAATGCTTAACATGGGCCTATCATGCCCCTTCGAATCTTATGTATTGTGCTCAGGGCCAAACCAAACTCTTCGGCGATGTCTTTCGGGCTCTCCCCTTTCTGGACCCGGCGGACGATTTCGGCGTTCCGTTCTTTCCGTTCCTCTTTCGTGCCCCTGAGCCGAATTCCTGCCTTCCAGCAGATATGGGCTACCCCCCCTAGGGTTAATCCAAAGTCGTGCGCAATGTCTTTGTGAGTTTCTCCTTTCTGGACCCGGCGGATGATTTCGGCGTTCCGTTCTTTCCGTTCCTCTTTGGTGCCTATGGTGTTCAATCCTGCTTCCCGGCAGATGTTGTTTACCATAACCGTAGACAGTCCGAACTCTTTAGCCACTGCTTTTTGACTTTCCTTCCTCCGGACCTTGCGAATGATTTCGGCGTTTCGCTCTTCCCGTTCCTCCTTGGTGCTACCCATAGTGGTCAGCCCCGCTTCCCGGCAGATATTGTTCACCATCACCGCAGACAGTCCGAACTCTTTAGCCACTGCTACCTGGGTTTTCCCGGCCTTAACTCTGCGAACGATTTCCGCGTTCCGTGCTTGGCGTTCTTCTTTGGTTCCTTTGGGTGCGCGACGGCTGATTATGCCCGCCTTCCTGCAGATCTTGGAAACCCGAGAGGATGTCAGGCCAAAGTCCACCGCGACGGCGTTTAGCGTTTCCCCTTCTCGGATCCGGCGGATAATCTTCGCGTTCCGTTCTCTGCGTTTCTCCCTGCCGTTCAATCCCTTCGCATAGCAGATATTGGATACTGTGATCGGAGACAGCTCGAATTTTTTGGCTACGGCCGCATGAGTTTCGCCTGCCTGGATCCGGCGGACGATCTCCGCGTTTCGTTTGTGGTTGATCATGGTTCAGCCTCGGAAGTGATGGATGCAGGCGGACTATATACCTTCCGCGTGGTCTGGCAGGCTTTGTCATCTGACTTCTCTGCTACAGAATACCGCCAATGTTATTCTAAGTTTCATCCATGGCCTCGTATGTGAGCGTGTTATCTTGGATCTTCCCATGTCCTCATGTCCGTCTCCTATCTCACATGACCAAGATTTTGCGCACGCCACGATCCGTCTTTCTTACGCCCCGTGTAGTAGATGTTGGTCAGATCAAAAAAGGCAATCGTTTCGGTAAAATCCAACTCCTTCTGAGTGTGGTGGTAGAGTGCGTCCAGGATCGCTTCCCGGTTCTCCCGGAGGGGGAAAGGCGGTCACGGCAAGGTCAAACTGATTGGCAAATTTGTGCCGCAGGAACTACTTCCATGCCCGATGCGGGGGGCTAGGGGTGCGTTATTTTTTCGCCAGACCTAAGGCCAGTAATTTGTCTCTGAGTTCAATTCCAAGAACGCGGCGGACCTGCTTTTCGGAGACACCCCTGTCGTAGGCCACCTTCCGAAGTATGCTTTGCTCCTCATCCGTGTACGGATAATCGTCTATGTACTTGAAACTAAAGTGTTGAATGTCGTACTCCTCTTTCCCCTGAACTTCATCCTTTACGGTAATAGCAATCTCATTTGCCCATTTGACAGCGTCCAGATCCTCAGAGATAGCCTTGCCTAAATCAGTGAGTCGTACGGGGCTTTGACTAGCTGCAACCGCCGGGGGGAGGCGCAAAAATATCTGGTCAATCTTGTCGCGAATCTCCTGCATGAACTCCTTGAAATTCGCCCGGTCCGTGTTGACAGAACCATACCACTTCCCTGCGGCGAAAATTAGTGTCACGGCGGGCAGAATTGCTGCTATGGAGAGCCAATTTGACATCAGAGAGTTATGCCATGTGGTCATGTGAACCACAATATACGCTTTACAACGCAAAAAGTGCCAAGTCCTTCGCGGTTCAGGAATCATGCGTAAGCAGTTACATATCGGACGGAGTCTCACATAAAATCACCCATGCGTTGCTGTTCCTGGATACAACCGTTATCAGAGACGTGAGGGTGAATACGGCCTGAACAATCAAAAAGTGTCGATGATGAAGATCTGGACTGCAATACATGTAGCCGATTGCCCCCAAATTTGCATCGATTCTCGTCTGTGTTTTCCCACTCCTCTATGTGTTATGTTCTGCATGAAACGGATCAATTGCGGCAGAAATGATCCCTAGGGCTTCATTTAGAACCTCTTCGGAAATATTGAGAGGAGGTGCGAGTCGGATGACAGTTCCAGAGTGAAGGGTCCAGCCCAGAAGTACTCCGCGGTTCAGGCAGGTTTTCACCACTTGCTCCGCAATGGGTACACTGGGCAGATCCAGGCCAAGCATTGCCCCCCTGCCGCGCAGGTTTACCATCGGTGTCTGTCCAAAACAGGATCGTATCTGCTCCCCAATCCATACTGCGCGCTCTGCCAGGTTTTCTTTCAGCATCACCTGTAATGCAGCGCTGGCGGCTGCGCAGGACACGGGGTGACCGCCAAAGGTGGTCACATGACTAAGCGGTGGGTCACGCCGGAGGGATTCCATCTTTGTGGTACTGGATACAAAAGCACCGAGCGGCATCCCGCCCCCCATTGCTTTGGCCAGAGTCAGAATATCCGGCACAATGTTTTCGTACTCAAATGCGAACAGTCGGCCAGTCCGTCCAAACCCGGTCTGAATTTCATCCAGAATCAGGAGAGCACCCACATCACTGCATCTGGTGCGCAGGGCTTTGAACCATCCTGCCGGAGGCACACGCATTCCCCCCTCGCCCTGAATGGGTTCCGCAATGACGCATGCCACCTGATCATCCACCGCAGTCAGAGCCTCAAAATTCCCATAAGGCAGGAAGGTGACCTCTGGCAGCAGGGGCCGAAATGGATACTGATAAATACGCCGCCCGGTGACACTCAAAGAGCCATGCGAATCGCCGTGATAGGATCGATCAAAGGCAACCATCCGGCTGCGGCCCGTATATTTCTTGGCCAGTTTGAGGGCTCCCTCATTAGCTTCGGTTCCCGACATGGTGAAATAAATGCAGTCAAGGGAGGGTGGGAGTACATCCGCTAGTTGATTGGAAAACTGTACTTGTGATGTCTGGATGAGTTCGCCATACACCATGACATGGAGATGGCGATCAAGTTGATTGCGAATGGCCTGCAATACCTTTGGATGCCGATGTCCCAGTGAAGAGACGGCAATTCCGCTAATGAAGTCGATTAATCGATGTCCATTAGTCAAAAACAGGAATGGTCCATCTGCCCGCTCCACTTCATAGCCGAGGGGATGGTCACTTGTTTGGGCGAGATGGGGAGCAGAATCTGTGTTCATGAATGACTTTTGTGTTGCAGGCGAACAGGTAAATACAGGCGGGGTTCAAGGGGGCCTGGGATAAACAGAGAATTTATGAATCTACGGAATAAAATTGCAGTGGTTACCGGTGCCAGCAGCGGGCTTGGATGTGAGTTCGCCCGGCATCTGGCGGACCATGGCAGCAGCGTGTATGGACTCGCTCGCAGGCTGAATCGTCTGAAATCGCTGGAAGCAGAAATAGGTTCAGCATTTACGCCGGTTGAATGTGATGTGACCGATGAAGCCTCGGTGCGGGATGCGTTCTCCAGGCTGGATCGGGTGGATATTCTGATCAATAATGCAGGACTTGGGCGATTTGCGCCGGTGGATGCGCAGACGAAAGAAGACTGGACCATCCAAATGGATACGAACCTGACAGGTGTGTATCTGTGCACCCGTGCAGTCGTTCCAATCATGAAAGTGCAGAATCAGCAGACAGGATTTGGAGGGCATATTATTCATATTGCATCGGTTGCCGGCTTAGTCGGCAATGCAAACCTCAGTGCATACAATGCAACAAAATTCGGGCTTCGAGGCTTTAGTGAGGCAACGATGAAAGAGTTGCGCAGTGACGGCATCAAGGTGAGCTGCATCTGTCCGGGCAGTGTTGCGACGGAGTTTGGCCGCATTGCCGGTTCTCCAGGTGCCCCCAATCCCATGCAGCCCGATGATATTGCATCCACGGTCATTCATGTCCTGCAATCGCCGGATAATTATTTGATTTCTGAGGTCGTCATGCGGCCTCTCCGACCCCGAGGATAACCATGAAACGCAGACAATTTATCAGATCCACGGCCCTTGGCGCTGCGGCAGGGACCGTTCTGGCAGGATGTGGCGGGCAGAGCAGTGACGCTCCTGCCGTTCAGTCCAGTACCCCGACTCTTCGCTGGCGACTTGCATCCAGCTTTGCCCGTTCTCTGGATACGATTTACGGTGCAGCTGAAGTGATGAGTACCCGTGTCAGCCAGTTGACCGATGGGCGATTTACGATCCGTGTTTATCCTGCAGGGGAGGTGGTTCCTGCCTTCGAAGTTCTTGACTCGGTGCAGAAGGGCACCGTACAGATGGGGCATTCAGCCGGATATTATTATATCGGAAAGAACCCGGCATTTGCCTTTGAGACGACCATCCCGTTTGGGCTGACGGCCCGTCAGTATAACAGCTGGGTCTATGAGGGCGGGGGGCAGGAAATTCTCCGGGAGTTATTTGCGGACTATGGCGTTCTGAATTATCCAGGGGGAAATACGGGAGCACAGATGGGGGGCTGGTTCAATCGGGAAATCAACAGTCTGCTGGACTTAAACGGGCTCTCCATGCGCATTCCGGGGCTGGGCGGAAGGGTGATGGATCAACTGGGGGTCACGGTGCAGCAGATTCCCGGAGGGGAAATCTATCCCGCGCTGGAGCGCGGCGCAATTGATGCGGCCGAATGGGTTGGCCCCTATGATGATGAAAAGCTTGGCTTCAATCAGGTTGCAAGCTATTATTATTATCCAGGCTGGTGGGAGCCGTCCGCGAATCTTTCGTTCTTCGTAAACCGGCAGTCCATGCAGGGACTGCCTTCCGCATATCAGGCGGCTCTGGAAGTTGCAATGGCCGAAGCGAATCAGTATATGCTGACTAGGTACGATGCCTTGAATCCGCCGGCCTTCCGCCGGATTCTGGACTCTGATGTAGCATTGCGCTTCTTTCCAAAGGATGTCATGGATGCCGCATACGCAATGTCACAGGATCTGCTGGAGCAGGAGCGTTCCAGTTCCGGTTTTGCACGCGTATACGATTCATTCCTTGCGTGGCGTCGCGATTCCGATGAATGGATTCACACCGCAGAGTACGAGATGCTTTCCTACATGAACAGCCAGAGAAAATCTGTCTGATTCCGTGATCAGAGTGCCCAGAGAACCAGTTCGGGGAACAGAATGAGCAGAATCAGTCCCAGCACCTGAATTCCGATGAACGGGACCGCTCCCCGGTAAATGGCTTCGGTCTTGATTTCCGGTGGTGCAACCCCGCGAAGATAAAAGAGGGCAAACCCGAACGGTGGGGTCAGGAAGGAGGTTTGCAGGTTCATGCCGACCATGACCCCAAACCAGACCAGAGCCGTGCTCTCGGGTACGCCAAGCATGGGGCTGAGCAGATGGGCGGCAGGCAGGACCATCAGCGGGATGATGATGAACGCAATCTCGAAGAAATCAATAAAGAAGCCCAGAATAAAAATCGCAAGGTTTGCAAGAATCAGGAAGCCGATCACACCTCCAGGGAGGTTAATCAGCAGGTCTTCAATCCAGATTCCGCCGTCCAGTCCCCTGAAGATGAGCGCAAATGCGGTGGAAGCAATCAGCAGCATCATCACCATGGCGGTCAGCTTTGCCGTCTCCTCCATGGTCTGCATCAGGGCTTTTTTGGTCAGTCGCCCGTTGAGTGCAGCCAGAAGGATTGCACCCACAGCACCTAGAGCACCGGACTCGGTGGGCGTTGCAATTCCGGCAAAAATGCTTCCTAGTACGACAAAGATGAGCAGCAGGGGCGGGAGCATGACCAGAAATACTTTTCGCAGCAGTTCTCCGTGCTCCTGTTCGCGTACCGTTTTCGGGATTGCAGGGGCGGAAGACGGTTTTAGAACCGCCGATCCGGCTGCATAGAGCGCATAGAGAAGTGCGAGCAGAATGCCGGGAGCGAGGGCTCCGATAAAGAGATCTCCCACCGAGACTCCCAATTGATCGGCAAGAACCACCAGTACCACGCTGGGCGGGATAATCTGTCCCAGGGTTCCGGTTGCCGTGATCACTCCGGCGGAGAGTTCTTTTGAATACCCGTTATTTAGCATGACGGGAAGGGCAATCATTCCCATGGCAACCACACTTGCACCCACGATGCCGGTTGCAGCGGCAAGGAGTACTCCCACAAATACAACGGCCAGTGCCAGCCCTCCACGCACAGGGCCAAAGAGCAGACCAATGGTATGTAATAGATCCCGTGCGAGATGGCTTTTTTCCAGCATCGTCCCCATGAAGATGAAAAAGGGGACGGCCAGAAGCGTATAATTGGACATGATGCCAAATAAACGGTCCGGCAATGCCAGCATCAAATGCCAGTCAAAGTAGCCGATACTGATCCCGATTACGGCAAAGATGAGGGATACCCCTCCAAGAGAAAAGGCGACCGGATAGCCCGAAAAAATCAGAATCAATGCTACCGCAAACATGAGCGGTGCCAGCCATTCAAATCCCATGATTTCCGGTTGGATGGTTCCGTTCAGGGGGGTGAATGAGCTGCAGTGTTTCGCGTGCAGCAAAGGCCAGTCCTTGCAGCATCAGTAAGATAAATGCAAGGGGAATGACGGTCAGGAGCGGATAACGGGGCAACCCGCCTGGATCGGGAGAGCCTTCGAGCCGGGCCCAGGAATCCGTCACTGCCGGCCATGAGGTCCCGACCATGAGTGCACAAAAGGGGAGCAGAAACACCAGCGTCCCTATGATATTGATCCAGGCCTGGGCAGTTCTGGAGAGTCGATTATAAAAGATGTCAACCCGCACATGCGCCCCGGCGTTCAGTGCATGAGCGGCCCCCATCAGGAAGATCAGGCTGAAGAGGTACCATTGGAGTTCAATAAAAGTATTTGAACTCCCCTGTCTGGCCACCTCCCCGATCCAGTGCAGGGATTTATTCAATGTACTGGCGTTTGCCGGATCAATGTGTGCCCAGCCAGCCAGTGAGCGCACGACGGCATTGTAGGCTCCGGCAATGACCATAAGGAGTGTGCAGTACCAGGTTATTTTTCCGAAGAAATCGGACAATCTTTCAATTCGGCCGGCAGAGGCCGAAATAAGTTTGTTTCGTGTCATGAATGCACCGATGGTTCCTGCAGGCAGTTAATGATTCGGAGGCCAAATTACGGTATAGTTCCTAAAAATCAACACTGATATTTCGTGATCTCTGGGTTGGCAAGGGCATGTTGGTGGCAGAGCGGCCCCGTAATGGATCCCAAATTCCTCATACGTCCGGTTCAATCGGCGTTCATAACGATGGGCCGCCGTCAGATTATGACAGACAAATGCCTTAGTGCCCCCTCCCGGAAATTCCAGTGTTTCCACATTGGCCGCAATCCAACCGGAAAGCCTTCGGACAGGCCGTCACAGACGTAGAACTTGAGTCGCCGAGGGTTGCCACGAAAATCCGGGCCGCACACCTCTACCGGAAGCCTAATCCATACAGGGAACCGTTTTTCAGGCAAAGTCCGGAAACAACCTCTCCCCTGGAACATACGGCTGACGCATCACCACCTTCGTTCGGTTACACCAGGCCCGGTACAGTTCACAAAACCGAGTGTAACTATAGCCGTCTGGATGCTCCTGGAGGTAGCGTTCATGAATCAATTTCATTGTCTGCCCCTTGCAGGAATGGCTCTCATGTACCTCTGCCCAGTCTGGCGCAGGATGATGCCAAGTGCCCGAACTGGAGGCGGGCAGCAAACGTTCTTTTAACTCCGCATTCGTGATCTCCCCGGGTAAGGGCCAACTTAATCCGGCCTGTTTTGCGCGTTGGATATAATCCCGTGCTGTGCTGAAACTCACGCGCGAATACTCCGCCGTCTTCCGAATACTGTATCCCTCTCTGAAATGGAAGCGAAGGATTGACCGAATGCGCAGAATAGGTATTGGTTGTCTGGGAATTTTATGTTCTGTTTAGTCCGAAAAAGCACAGAATACGGATTCTTGTTTGAAGCACCGGCACCGTGTGAAACATCCTGTCGCATCAAGTGAGAGCAATCCCCCATTCCCTGACGAAAATCACCGCTGAATCAAGCCCCGGAAATCCCCCGATTCGCCGGCCCAAAGTGATTGTTCTGGTCGTAATGCTCACCGGGACATCGGTTACAGGAATTTATCGGGTTCCTGCAGGTGACTGACCGATTTGTCTACAAAGATCCGGAGGTTCTTATTGTCTTAGACAATTACAGTTCCCTCAAAACCGCCATGGTCCAGAACGGGCTCGTTCGCCGTAAAGGCTTTCATCTCCAGGCTACTCCACGAGTCTTCCTGACTGAATTTCATTAAACGCTGGTTTGCCGCCATTCTCCAAGATCAGATCCGACGTGGAGCGCATGGAAGTACCAAAGAACCGGGAGTCGCAGTTGAGGAGTAGATCGACCTCCACACAATGAAGATTTCTGATCGTTGATCTGGACAAAATCTTCGGATGGAATTCTGGAATCCGTCCAAAGTTACGACGAAAGAATTAATGATGCACTGCACTAGAAGGTAATTGTCGTCGTCATTGACACGGTCCGTTTGGCGCCAAGCCAGCCGGCATTCTCTGTGATGGCCGACAGATAGGCCTGATCGAACAGATTGTTTGCAACCAGAGAGAATTCCGTTGACCGGAATAAACGTCCCAAAGATTCTCCAGACACACGGATATAAGCGTCCACCATCCAATAAGAGTCCGAGTACCAGTCAGAGGTCAGACTCACTCGACGTGGAGCTGTATACTTCGCTGAAAGGCCTGTGCTCAGCGGACCAGACTGATCAACAGAGATCACCCAAAGCTGATCGGGAACCCCTGTAACGTCTGTTCCCGGCAACGTCCCCTGTCCTTCATCCAGAACTGCATCCCCACTGCCGATATACTCCGAGTTGTTACGGGTGTAGGCTGAATAGACCGAGATCCTGTGTGGCAGCTGTATCGTGGCAGAGAGTTCAAGTCCGCGCGTATCCAGACCGCCTGCGTTGAAGTATGCTCCTCCGCCTGGAATAAGATAATTCGGTCCGGCTGCGGTTTGCGGACCGATAAATACAATGCGATTCTCAAAATCCACCGCATACAGGGTTGCACTCAAGGCAATCCGATCTCCCGAGTATTGTACCCCTACGTCAATATTTGAGGAGGTTTCCGGCTCAAGTGCATCAAGACTCCGTCCAGGGACTTCCAGCAGTGCGGAACTAAAGGATCTGAAGTTCTCAGAGAAGCCGGCAAAAAGCCTTAATCCTTCAATTGGCGATTCATACGTAACCCCGCCGGAAAAGAGCAGGTCTGAGTCGGACTCCGCTGAGATATCCGGGTCCATATTAAATAAATCAGTCCGGGACAGTTCAACGAAAAACTGCCGAACGCCCGCACGGGCTGTCACGGGCCCTATGTAAAGAGTCTCCTCCACATACCAACGGAAGACGCTCTGTGGAAATTCCCAGTCATACTGATGCCAGTACGCCTGTTCGTCAAACATGAAATTGAGCGATGGATCAAGGATGCGGTGCCAGTCCCGACCAAGGAGGCGTTTCGAACTCTCATACCAGATTCCGGAGCGCAGTGTGCTTCCAGTTGATCCGATCAGCGTAAACCACTCTGTGTCCGCTGTAACTCCAATTCGGTCTTTTCCATAGTGGCTGTGACGAAACGATTGAACAGCGGTTGCCCCCGGATGGCAGGCAGGGTCAACCTCTGGCCCACTCGCTCCGTAATAATTATAGATGAACGATGATGTGCATCCAGGTTCGGGATCAACGGCCGAGCCATCCCGGTCCACAAAACGGATCAGTCCGATTTGCTGACCGCCGCGAACAGGGGAATTCCCTTCCAATTCTGATTCCGGTCCACCTTGATCGTCCGTAATATCAACGATATATGGAGGCAGCCAGTCTCCTCTTCCCCGATTTCGATGGGCATAGACTCCTGTCGTAACCGAGATTCCTATGCTGGTTGCCCAGTCCGCTTTGATGTATCCGAAGGTGTTTCGGCGAGCGGTTCTCCAGCCGCGCCGGTAGAACTGATTCAGATAGGGCACACCGGTCCAGTCTCCGATCAGGCGGTCCCATCGCGGGTTTGCCCGAAAATCAGCATCACTGTAAAGCCGCTGGTACACATCTTCAGCAATCTCATCGTAGGAGAAATAACCGCTAAGGTTCAGCAAGCCGAGCGTAGAGACAAGTTTGGCAGAAAGATGCTCCCGCTCATTTTCTGCGGCTCCCTGCATCCAGTCCGTCCCTTCCTGGCGCAGAGCGGTGATCCAGCCGCGTGCGTTTTTGCCGAACAGCGGCCCTGTGTCAATCCGCATGGCAGCGCGTCTTCCATCATGCTCCCCAACGGTCGCCGACACCGTGTATCTTCGTTCAAGTGCGGGATCACTTGTGGTATAGTTGATGGTTCCTCCTAATGCTTCCACGGATTGAGAGGCAATGTCTGCCGTGCCTTGGGAGACTTCAACATTGCCCAGGTTCATCACGTCAATGTACCGATTTACTTTTGAGCCACTCCAGTAGTCAGAGGTGCCGTTTGAGAATCCGTCTATCGTCGTTCCAATCTGTGAATCATTAATCGTAACCTGAAAGCCGCGCATGGCAGTATTGCTTGACCAGTCATCCATACCGTATGCATCTCCCTCCTGAACGGATACACCGGGCAGGTTGTCGACGACCGAGGTCAGATTCATCATTGGAGTCTGCTGGCGAATCATGGGCGCAGCGACCACATTGCTTGCAAAAATTCGTGCTTCTTCGCCGACAATGCTGATCTCTTCCATCTCGACGACTTCAGGTTGTAATCGGACATCAATCAGTGTGATGCCCGGGCTTATTGTATGGCGCTGTGTGCGGAATCCCACAAAAGAGAAAACCAACACATCGTTCTCGGTCCGGACCTCGATGGTGTATTTACCATCCTGGTCCGTGGTAGTGCCGATAAACGCGCCATCAATCACAACCGATACACCTGCCAGCGGCTCTTGTGAGTCATCTGATATGACGGTTCCCGTGATGATTGTCTGTGCGGCCACAGTCTGATAAAACAGTGAAAGGAGCAAACCTGTAAAGAGTCCGAGTCGGCTGACTTTTGAGGCTGTGCGAAGGAAAAAATGAATTGGTGCTATCATTAGAAACAAATAATTTAGTTAGACATCCATTCGGCGTTTAACATGAGTTCGGCATCTTCCTCGTTTTTGGGTGAATCAGCCGAATTTGGAGTGGAATATACACATTTTCTGCTTCTTTTGCTTTCCCCTCCCCGATGATGTAAGTCTATGCCAAATCACGAATTCCCAAATCTAGATGTATTCAGATGAAGGTGGCACCTATTCAGTCAGGGAAAAGGCCGTCTGTTACCCTTGGAATTCTGCCAGTGACAGCTAATGAGATAATCAGAAAGGGGGGAACCGAACGAGATTACATGTTCCGCGAGGATGGGGCAGCAGCAAAAGAAGTAGAGTCCAATTCTTGCACGAAATTCATCCCCGGGCCCGGCTGCCAGTAGAGCCGCCAGATAAAAAAGAGGAAGCAGAGAAATAATCTCAGCCCTCCGGGGAGGTCAATCTCTTGGATCGTAATGTCCACAAAAGAGGCATGGCATGGTGAGCAAGACCGCGGCAATAATTGAGATGTCTGCCGAACCCGTCGCAACCTCTGGAAGCGGGATCATCAAGTCGAAAATCCCCATAATTCAATTCAGTTGGCAGAGGCCGAAATCAATTTGCTTTGGGGGATTATGTTCATGGATAACCTATGCTGTGCAAAGGCACTTGAGTTCAGAACACATCTGGGCGGAGGTTGTCCACGAAAAGGGATCAGATTAAAAAGTTAATGGGGACGCTGTCAGTTAAACAGGAATTTGGCAAGGATATGAAGTGGTGTATACAATGCACCAAAGCCTACTCCAAGCATTGCGATTAGAACCCGGTAATCTATCAAAATCCAAGGACGACTCTGCCCGCTCACAAGTATGAGAAGGACGGTGAACAGCAGCCAAAGTACTACTAAAACAACATATCCAACCGCAAAGGGCATCCAAAATTTGTTCCTTTGTCTCTCCTTTTCAAGCAAGGTTTTTTGTTGTTCAGTTTCAAAATAGCCCTTAAAGAATTGGGAATGTCAACAACTTTGAGAGATTCTTTAAGATCCTCCTTAGAGGGTTGCGAGGGAGTATATGCCGAAGATGGGGATATGGCTTGTCCGTGCTGATCAGGCGGAGATTTCGGCATTGTAGATTTCCAGCCGGTCAAGGTATTCTTGTCGCATCAGTTCCTCTGGAATTTCAATATTCCAATTAGCGGGGTCGTACGTTTTGAACCATGCCCCCTTTTTCCAGTGCGTAATTTGAATCAGTGCAGAAGCGGTTTTTTCTGAGAGATCACGTATGGTCAGATCAAGAACTTCCTTCGTCGTGTCAACTAAAGCTCCAATAATTTCCACATTGCCGGCAACAGATGTGCTTGGGATAGGATTCGCTGCAAAACGCTTTACCTCGTCGTAGAGCATGCGATTTACTGGTCCAAATTTCCAAGCTTCAAAGCGGGCTGCCAGTACAGGCTTATTATACTCCCCCAAGTGTGTCATCTGGGAAAGATATAGAAGTTTTTGAAGTTCTAGTTGCGTGATAGTCCGTCTGGAGTTCTCCAGAATGTACTTTGCGGCATCAAGAATAGGAAGTGACATGATAAATCAGGATAAATGACGATAATCACGAACACGGTCATGGGTGGTGCATGAGCAGTGATGAATACCATGGGAATGTACGAATTTATCCAAGATTAGTTCTTTCTTAGTTTTGGGTCCGAAAATCAGTCAAAAGTTGGCATTTGAAAAAAATGAGTGCTATGCGGACAGTTTAGTCTGTCTGCTGAAGAGAGGTTGAACGGGATTTCGTGCTTTGCCAGATGTGCCCGGAGGAGGAGCTCAACTGGGATGGGGATCCGTAGAAAAACGAAGCAGAGATCCATCCTCACACGAAAGCGTTTCTCGAATCCGGCTACCAGTAGAGCCGCCAGATAAAAAAGAGGAAGCAGAGGAACAATCCCAGCCCTCCAGGGAGGGTTAATCTCCTGGACCGTAATGTCCACAAAAGAGGCAGGGTGAGCAAGACCGCGGCAATAATTGAGATGTTTGCCGAACCCGTCGCAACCTCTGGAAGCGGGATCATCAGGCCGCAAATCCCCATGATCAGAAATGCATCAAACACATTTGACTGGAAGATGTGACCGACCAGAAGTTTGTGCCGACCGCGCCGGGTCACATTGAGCGCAACGACAATGTCGGGGAGCGAGGTGCCAATCGCCAGCGCACTTGCCGCCAATGCGCCTGAATTGATCTGCAGGTCTTCGGCAATCTTGACGAGTGCTCCGACAACAATCACGCCGCTGAAGTACAGCACCCCAATGATGAAACCTAACAGCACCACCCCGGCCAAAGCAGGTACATTGGCCACATTCGTCGCTTCAGATCCCCCCTTTTTCGCTAATTCCGGGCCGTAATCCCAGCACTCAAATCCAAAGAGCAGAACTAGGCCTCCAATAAAAAACCAGAAAGGAACATCTCCTGCGGCAATAATGCTCAACTCGGGCCGTACTCCGGGAACTAGAAGAATACAGAAGATCAAAAGCGGGAAAGCAATCTGCCGCACAGCTTTCATCTGGCGGCGCTTGTCGGATCCAGACAGTCTTATCTCCGGGCGGATGGGATGGGGATCTGCAGGGGGAGCCTGCTGACGGCTCCGGCGGAACTCAGTATAGATGAAGACCGCATAAAGAATCAAAAACAGCGATGCATCAAAACGGCCAAAGACACCGTCCAGCCGGCAGAGAAACAAGGTCAAGACCACCGATAATGCCGCAAAAATGATGGGGATAGCATTGACACTGCCAAAATCTAACTCCCCACTTGAGAGTGCATGAGATTTGGTGATCAGACGGAATTGATTCTCTTTCGTCCGCACAAAAAAGAAGAGGGCCAGAACGCCCAGTCCAAATCCTGCCCCGATATTGGCAATGGCCGTGCCGAAGACCGTCGGGGCAACCAGTTCGGGAGACCCGGAGTCCGCCGCCGCAACCGAGGTAAAGAGCTCCGGCAGCGAAGTCCCGATTCCAACCAGAAAACTGCCAATGAAGTAGTCGTTCAAGCGGGCTTTGGCCCCAAGACCGCTGGCAATATCTACAAGCGAATCACTCGATCTGACGATGGCATAAATCGAAAGAGCAAGGATACAGAGATGTGCAAGTAACAACCTGGCTCGGGGCTAAGGGATGAAGATTACGGCGAAAAGGAGCATTACCCTGATAGAACCCCTTTCATGTAGGCCCGCCGCATGCTGGCGATCCCGTCAACCGAAATTCCCTTTGGACAGACCGCCTCGCATTCAGTGTAATTGGAACAGTCCCCGAATCCCTCGACATCCATCTGATCCACCATCGCCATGACACGCTGCGACGCTTCCACCTGCCCCTGGGGAAGCTGGGCCAGATGTGCAATCTTTGCTGCGGTAAAGAGCGAAGCGCTCCCGTTCGGGCATGCAGCAACACACGCGCCGCAGCCGATACAGGCCGCGTAATCCATTGCCTCCTCGGCCGCATCTTTGGGGATCGGGATCGCGTTTGCATCCGGCGCAGAGCCGGTGGTAACTGACACATATCCGTGTGCTGCAATAATCCGGTCAAAGGCGCTCCGGTCAACCACGAGATCCCGAAT
This sequence comes from Rhodothermales bacterium, assembly GCA_022822185.1. Taxonomy (GTDB): domain Bacteria; phylum Bacteroidota; class Rhodothermia; order Rhodothermales; family Bin80; genus Bin80. The sequence goes on from JAJECE010000060.1 coordinate 116,149, forward strand.
GACCGGGAAGGCATGTGCACGGAAGGGTTCCACGGTGATCGTATCTCCATCCTTAAAACTGCGCATATGCAACTGGCACACCGCCGTACGCTTCTGGGGCCCATGCGCAATTCCAGCGACCATCAGGCCGCACGATCCGCAGATTCCCTCCCGGCAGTCGCTGTCAAACTCTACCGGATCGTCTCCATCTGCAAGAAGCTGCTCGTTGAGGACGTCCAGGAGTTCCAGAAAGGACATATGCTCACTGGCCTCACGAACGGTGTAGTCCGCAAGTTTTCCCGGAGAGTCGGGGCCTTCCTGTCTCCAGATACGCAGGTTGATAATCATGGCACTATTTATAGCTGCGTTTAGATAAGTGGACGTTCTCAAAAGAGAGCTGTTCGAGGTGCAGTGCAGGATCCCCGTCCGTATGCTCCCAGGCGGCTACGTCTGCAAACGCCTCATCATTGCGTGCAGCCTCCCCTTCGGGGGTCTGATACTCTTCACGGAAATGTCCCCCGCAGGATTCTTCGCGGCGAAGGGCATCCCGCGCCATGAGTGACCCCAACTCAATAAAATCGGCCACACGACCGGCAAACTCAAGATTCTTGTTGTACCGGTCTGCAGTACCCGGGACGCGAACACGCTCCCAGAACTCCTCTCGTAAATTTTCAATTGCATGGATTGACGATTCCAGCCCGGTCCGGTCTCGTGCCATCCCCACATGATCCCACAGCAGGCGGCCGAGCTCCCGGTGAAACTGAATCGGGGACTTGTCTCCGTCATTATTGAGAATCCGGTCAATGCGTGTACCTGCTTCCTCTTCAACGGCTGCGAAGGCGCCATTCGTTGTGGACACCTGGTCCGACTGGCGGGTTCCAGCAAGATAGGCACCAAGGGTGTAGGGAATCACAAAATATCCATCCGCCAGTCCCTGCATGAGTGCACTTGCTCCCAGGCGGTTGGCACCGTGGTCGCTGAAATTCGCTTCGCCAAGAACAAACAGGCCGGGAACCGTGCTCTGAAGTTCGTAGTCCACCCAAAGGCCGCCCATCGTATAGTGGACTGCAGGATAGATCCGCATCGGAGTCTTGTAGGGATTATCACCGGTGATGCGCTCATACATCTCAAACAGATTTCCATAGCGTTCACGAATCGTCTGCTCTCCAAGGCGGCGGATAGAATCCGCAAAATCAAGATAGACCGCAAGGCGGGTATCTCCGACTCCGCGCCCGGCATCACACTCCTTCTTCGCCGCGCGGGAGGCAACGTCCCGGGGCACTAAATTTCCGAAACTGGGATACCGGCGTTCCAGATAATAATCCCGGCCGTCTTCAGGAATCATTTCCGGCGCACGCATGTCTTCTGGATCCTTCGGAACCCAGACACGACCATCATTGCGAAGGCTTTCGCTCATCAGCGTGAGCTTGGACTGGTACTCTCCCGACACGGGGATGCAGGTTGGATGAATCTGGGTGTAGCACGGATTCGCAAAAAATGCCCCCCGTTTATAGCAACGCCATGCGGCCGTGACATTGGAGTTCTTGGCATTCGTAGAAAGATAGTAGGCATTCCCGTAGCCACCCGTACAAAGCAGAACCGCATCCCCTGCGTACCGCTCCAGTTCGCCCGTAATGAGATTGCGTGTGATCAGTCCCTGGGTGCGGCCGTTGTCCACGACCAGATCGATCATCTCTCTGCGTGGCAGCATGGTGACACGCCCGGCGGCGATCTGATGACTCAGGGCCTGATAGGCACCGAGCAGGAGTTGTTGTCCGGTCTGCCCGCGTGCATAAAAAGTACGTGAAACCTGTGCTCCGCCGAACGAGCGGTTGGAGAGGACTCCTCCGTACTCCCGCGCAAACGGAACGCCCTGCGCAACGGCCTGATCAATGATATTATTGGATACCTGGGCAAGCCGGTAGACATTGGCTTCCCGTGAGCGGTAGTCGCCCCCCTTGATGGTATCGTAAAACAGCCGCCAGACGGTATCTCCGTCATTGGGATAGTTTTTGGCCGCGTTGATACCGCCCTGTGCGGCGATGGAATGGGCCCTGCGTGCAGAGTCCTGGATGCAGAAGCAGGTCACCTTGTAGCCGAGCCCCGCCAGCGTTGCAGCAGCGGAAGCTCCGGCAAGGCCGGAGCCCACGACGAGAATACGGTGAGAACGTTTGTTGGCAGGGCTGACCAGAGAAACCGAATTTTTGTAGGCATCCCACTTTTCCTGAAGCCGGCCCGCGGGGACCTTTGCATTCAGACGTGAACTGTGTGATAGATCGGATGCAGATATGGTCATTTTGTTTGATTTAAACCCCGAAGTAGATATACAGCGGAACAAACAGGAATCCAACCGCCACCAGAACTCCCAGAATCGCGGCAGTGGTGTAGAGATAAGGGGACAGGCGGCGACTCATCACGCCTAGCGACTGAAGAGCACTCCACACGCCGTGCCGCATGTGCATGCCAAGAAGGATCATCACAAGCGGATACCCGAAGGCATAGAGAGGTTCCTGGAATTTTTCAGTCATCAATCGGCGCAGATCACGGACCTCACCGATTCCTGCCAACTCAACCGTATAGCCCTCTGCAACTCCAGGTCCGTATTTGAAGGAGTTCAAGTGCAAAATTAAAAATCCTAACAGGATGATCCCTGTAAAGATCATGGAGCGGGCGCTGTAGCCAGACTTGCCGGGGGCCCCAGCGCTCTTGTAGAACTTGTATCCAACAGGGCGGGCTTTGCGCCGGCGCACCTGGATGGATATCCCCACCACCGCATGCAAAAGAAAGCAAAGGGCTAAGAGAATCTCAATCGTATAGAAGAGCCATCCGAGGCTCATTAACTTGTAGGCATACGCATTGTACGCGTTGACATCCGGTGACAGATAGGTCAGGTTGCCAATCATGTGCGCGATCACAAATGCAACCAGACCGATTCCGGTCGCTCCGGTCAGAACCTTGCGTCCAACCGGGGACATGAGGGCATTCATCAACTTCATGGTATGCAGGCCATTGCTGTGAAAGAGTTTACCAGAAGATCAGGTATGGGTTCTAGGCATGATTGTCCTTGGCCGCTGCACCGTCAACAGTGAGTCCGACAGGACCCGTATATGCGGCCCTCGGCCGGATTAACCGGTTGTCGTCCCATTGCTCCATAAGGTGAGCAGACCAGCCGGTGATCCTTCCCATCACAAAGAGGGTCGTGTAAAAGTCGGGTGCGATTCCCAGTAGATGATAGACCAGTCCACTGTAAAAATCCACGTTTGCGTTGATTCCTTTTTCTTTCTCCATCACCCTTGTGAGCGTGGAGCAAAGATCCACCCACGCCATCTGCCCCCGTTCACGGCCCAGTTCTTCGAGCATCTGTCGCAGTACGCTTGCACGTGGATCCAGTGTCTTATAGACGCGATGTCCAAACCCCATGATCCGTTCTTTTGCCGCCAGTTTTCTGCGAACAAATTCCGCAGGGTCTTCGCCACTTTCCTGCAATTCAAGGAGCATCATCATGACGCGTGTATTGGCTCCTCCGTGCAATGCCCCTTTGAGGGCTGCAACGGCTCCCGTGACGGCGGAATAAAGATCACTGAGGGTCGCACCAATGACGCGGGCAGCAAAAGTGGAGGCATTCAATCCATGTTCCGCGTGCAGAACCAGTGCGGCATCCAGAGCTTCAACAGCGCGGTCTCCCGGCTCCTCGCCGGACAGCATGTACAGGAAGTTTTCAGCAATATTTCCGGTTTCCCGCGGAGGAATCGGGGATTTTCCTTCGCGATGGCGGGCCAGCGCGGCAATCAAAACCGGGATCTGTGCCGTCAAACGCAGTGATTTACGGTAATTGGCATCTTTTGAACCGTCATTTGCTTCAGGGTCGTAATGCGAGAGCAGAGAAATACCGGTCCGCAGTGCCGCCATTGCGTCAAAGTCGGTAGGCAGCTGGACAAGCGCCCGCAGAACCGCTTCCGGTACAGGACGAAGTCTGGACAATTGCCGGGATAGAGTACTCTGCCGGGTTTCATCTGGAAGTTGGCCATGCCAGAGAAGATAGGCGACATCCTCGAAGGTGCTGTTCTGCGCAAGATCCTCAATTGCGTACCCCCGGTAAACGAGAGTTCCCTTACGCCCATCAATGTAGCAGATGGATGAGTTCAGTGCGATAACACCCTCAAGACCTTTTGCATGACGATCCTGGCCAGAGGGAGGAAGGATTGGTGGATTCATATGAGGCTAAGTGATAGCAATAGTGCGCTGTTTGATTTCGTGCTTTAACGCTTGAATTTTGATGATGTGCCGAAAATGGATCAAACCGCGTACATTTTCGTAACGTAGCCTATTGAACACATCAAAATCTGGCGTGAGCCCCTCGGGGCCCCCAACCAATATCAGTGCGCAAAGCAACTTTCTGTCCTCCGATCGCCGTTTACCCCGCTTGGGGAACATGACCAGGTGTCATCTGGAGGTTCACGATAAGCGCACCTAAAATTATGCTATATGCCAAAAGAAATCATTATTAATACCACATCCAAGGAAACGAGGATTGCCATCGTTGATGAGGGGAAGCTGATTGAGTTTCTGATTGAGAATCCGGATAACGAGCGAACCGTAGGAGACATCTTTCTGGGTCGTATTGACGCGTTCCGCTCCAGCCTTCGAGCTGCGTTTGTGGATATTGGAGAAGATCAGCATGGGTTTTTGCACTTCTCGGATCTTGCAGAGAATCTTGAGCCGCAGCTTATGTATGTGGAAGATCAAAAGCCGAAGGTGACCAAGACGATGGAGGCCTGGTCTCCCAGGCCGTCCAAGTCCTCTTCCCAGAGTGGCGGGTTCCGTCGCCGGTGGGGGGATTCCAATCTGCTGAAATCTAAAAAGAGCATCCTCGTTACGATCACCAAGGAGCCCTATCACAGTAAGAGTCCGCGGCTCTCTACGGACATCTCTCTGGCGGGGCGTTTTCTGGTGCTGATTCCACTTGCGGAGTACAGCGCCGTTTCCCGGCGGATCGAAAATCGAAGGGAGCGGCAGCGTTTGCGTTCGATCATGAAAAAAATCCGGCCATCCGGGTTTGGCCTGATTGCCCGGACCGTTGCCGAAGGCAGGGATGAAGAGGCGCTGGAACTGGATCTGCAACTGCTTATGGAACGGTGGGGGAAGATTGAGAAAAAACTGCAGGGATCCCCGAAGCCTCCCATCAAACTGTACGAGGATGTAAATCTGGCCTCGTCGATCATCCGGGATTTATTCTCGGATGATTTTTCGCGTATTCTAGTGGATAATCACCGGATGTACCGGGCCATTCGAGGGTATATTTTAGCGGTGGCCCCCCACATGATCAATGCGGTCAAACAGCATAAAGGCCGCAAATCAGTCTTTGCAGCCTCTGGAGTTGAAGATCAAATTAATGAGGTCTTTGATACACAGGTGAGTCTCCCCTCGGGTGGATCGCTCATCATTGAGTCTACCGAAGCAATGCATGTGATTGATGTGAATTCCGGACGAACCCGTTCCAGGCATGACCCTGAGGGATTTGCTCTAAAGGTTAACCTTGAGGCCGTGGAGGTGATTGCACGGCAAATTCGCCTGCGGGACCTGAGTGGTCTGGTTGTGGTTGATTTTATAGATCTGCGATACGAGAATAATCGCAAAAAGGTAGATGAAAAGCTTACGCAGGCATTCCAGAGTGAGCGTGTACAGTGCGATAATCTCCCCATGAGCGAACTGGGAATTGTCCAGATTGCACGTGAGCGACGTCGGGTCAGCGTCACTTCTACGCACCGGCTTGCCCGAAAATCAAAGATCCATCGAACCCCCCCGCCCGATCCTGAAGCGATGACCAAGCGGATCGAAAAGTGGCTGGAAAAACATGACGGGGGGAATTTGCTTTTGGAATTGCATCCGTTCACAGTTGCATGGGTAAATCAGGGCCGATGGGGGCGGAGCAAAAAGATGCAATGGCAGCGCCAGTATAAGCACCGAATCACGGTGATTCAATCCGAAAAGCTCCGCGCAGATGAGTTCCGGTTTCTGGATGCGACGAGTGAGCACGATATCACGGATCTGAGTCCCCGGATGGTTCGCATCAAAGCGCAATCCAAACAGGCACAGTCCAGGAAGTCCAAGCCGGCAAACAAAAAACAGACTCCACGCAAACCGCGCAGGAACAACGACGAGCAGGCACCACGGAAGTCCCCCTCTTCGCGTGAAAAAAAAGCGGCAACCAATGCATGAGAATGCCCGCAGGGGTTCACTGGCGGCCCTGCTTTTGATGTTGATCTCTACAGAGATTGCCGCGCAGAACTGGTCTTCGGATCGTGGAAGGCAGGGTGGCGGGTTCAGCATCGGGATCATTGATCACGCATATGCGGGGTCGCAGACCACCGGCGAATTGTATGATTATCAGGGGGTCGGCTTCGGGCTTTCGTATCTCGGCAGGCAGGTGCGTGCATCCCTTCTCTTTGCCAGTTCTGCAGAGCCGCGCACCTTTCTGGATATCTCCGCTGTGGGCTGGCTTGCTCCCTCGTTTGCGAGGATCAAACGGGAGAATACGAGTTTTTCAGCACCGCTGGCAGTTTTGGCAGCGTGGCGCAGGACCTCGGCAGAAAAGAATGTTGCTCCCCTTGGCGCATCGGCGCTTTTGTTTGGAGCAGGTGGAGAATGGATTCAGTCCATCCGTGATCGTGCAGGGCTGGAGTTGCGGGCGATCCCGCTTATCGGTATTACCGGCAGTCAGATTGCGGATGCGGTCGGGCTTTCATGGGCGGTGGACACGGAGGTGCGGTTCTTTATTGCGGAGGTGTTTTCGCGTTTTGGTCTCACACTTGGGTATATGTTCCGCTATCAATTGTGGAATATCAATGGATCCAGAGCATTTGCAGATAGCGTGGATGAAGTGTATGACTATGACAGCCGGGTGCATGCCCTGTCTGCAGGGGTCTGGTTTTGAGGGATGAGCAAGGATACGGCGATTCTACGTGCCATGGAGGACGCAGCCCGGAAGTCCGGTTACAAGGTCCGATGGGACAGGGGGCAGTTTCGAGGTGGGTCCTGCACGCTGGAGGGCAGTAAACTGATTGTTCTGAACCGGCATCACCCCATTGAGGTGCATCTGGGGGTTCTGGCGCGCACACTGAAGGATGTTCCCCTTGAGGAAATCTCCATTCGAAAAGGGATGCGCAGGCATGTGGAATCTATTATCCAGAAGTACTCATCCGAGTAGAGATGCATGCGGATCACGCTATTGGGTACTGGCACCTCCGTGGGGATCCCTATGATTGGCTGCGACTGTGAGACCTGTCAGTCGACCGATCCGCGTGATCAGCGCCTGCGTACGGCATGCCATGTTCAGGCCGGGGATCTCAGTATTGTCATTGATACGGGGCCGGATTTCCGGGTGCAGATGCTGCGTGCACGGATACGTCAGGTGGATGCGGTGCTCTGGACGCACCACCACTACGATCATGTGATGGGTCTGGATGATCTGCGTCCGTACTTTTTTGGCTGCTATGCTCCTATTGCCTGTTTTGCGCACCGGGGCAGCATCCCGGTGCTGCGGCAGATTTTTCCGTATGTCTGGGAGGAAAGAAGCATATATATGGGGACCCTGGACCTGAGGGCTGCGGAGATGCCGTTCAAAGTCAGGAGCCGGTATGGGAGCCCCGATTCTATTCAGGTCACGCCGATTGAGGTGCTGCATGGTCAAATGCCGATGAACGGGTATCGGATCGGCAATTTTGCGTACATAACCGATGTGAGTCACATTCCTGAAGCCGAGTACGCCAAACTTCAGGATCTTGACCTGCTGGCACTGGATGCTCTCCGCCCCCGGAAACACCCCCATCACTTTTCCATTACGGAAGCCGTAGACGTTGCATCTGTGATTGGAGCAAAGCAGACGGTATTTATTCACATGTCCCATCAGGTCCTCCATGCACGGGAGAGTGCACAATTGCCAAAAACCATGCAGTTCGGATATGATGGAATGATTCTCAGTTCAAGTTGATTATGCACAAAAAAATTCTTATCCTGAACGGCCCGAACCTCAACCTTCTGGGGGAACGGGAACCTGGCCAATATGGCGAAATCTCCTTAGAGCAGCTGGAAGTTGATTTACGTGGAGAGTTTCCAGACACGGAGCTGCTGTTTTATCAGAGTAATCACGAGGGAGATCTGGTGGATCGCCTGCATGAGGCGCACCGCTCCGGCATGGACGGGATTGCCTTTAATCCCGGTGCCTACACCCACACATCGGTGGCGCTCAGAGATGCGGTCAAAGCGATTACCACTCCGGTGATTGAGGTTCATCTCAGCAACATTTATGCGCGTGAGGCCTTTCGGCACTTTTCTTATCTGGCCCCGGTATGTCGGGGGCAGATTTCCGGGCTGGGGATTACGGGATACAATCTGGCGGTGCGCTGGCTCTGCCTGAGCCCTTAATCGTTTCGGCGGGCGGCAATGGGTTGTCGGCGGCCACTTCCGAAGGCATTCGGGCGCAGGCGCAGAACGGGCGCAGCCTGCTTCCGCTTGAATTCATTCCGGTTCACTCTGTGGAGGACCCACCGGATCAGGCTTTCGTCGCCGTACCCTAGAGCCCTGTTCGCTTCATCAACACTCATCTGCTGATCAATGCACAGTTTCAGGATCCGATCCAGGATACTGTACGGAGGGAGGGAGTCCAGGTCTTTCTGTCCCGGACGCAATTCCGCCGAGGGCGGTTTCCGCATGGTGGATGCGGGAATGATTCTTTTTGGCCGGTTCAATAATTTTGCCAACTCATAGACTTCTGTTTTATAGAGGTCTCCGAGAACTGCAAGGCCGCCGTTCATGTCACCGTAAAGGGTTGCATATCCCATTGCAAGTTCGCTTTTATTCCCGGTGGCAAGAACCATTCCCATATATTTATTGGCAAACGCCATGAGCAGGGTTCCCCGTATACGCGCCTGAATATTATCTTCGGTGACATCGCGATGATAATTCTGAAAGGGTTTGCGCAAAGCATGATTGAAGGAGTTCATCAGCCGTTGAATCGGGATCGTGCGCATTCGGATTCCGAGGGTGGAGGCCAGTTTTTTTGCATCCACTTTTGAGCCTTCGGAGGAGAATCCCGACGGCATGGAAATCCCCACAACCTGTTCCGGTCCAAGTGCGCGCACTGCAAGTGCCGCGGTTACGGCGGAGTCAATGCCGCCGCTCAGTCCAATAATGACCTCATTGTGAATCCGGGATTTATCCATGTAGTCCCGGATGCCCAGGGTCAGGGCTTCCCGCACCTGCTTCATGGGAGGGGTGGAGATAAAATTTGACCGTGGCAGTTTTTCCATATCCCAATGCAGGAGTGCTTCCTCAAATGCCGGAGCTTCACGGATTTTTCCGCCGATCATGATACAGCTTCGCCCGTCAAAGATCAGGTCGGTATTTGCGCCAACCAGATTTGTGAAGATATAGGGCCGTCCATACTTTTGATGTACGGTCTCCATGAGTTCATATCGCTCAAGGTGCTTGTCAATCGCAAAAGGGGAGGCGCACAGATTGATAAAGATATCGGGAGACTGTGCGGCCAGTGTGGCAACCGGGTCATCCGGATAAGGCTTTTGATGCAGATCCCGGACATTCCACAGGTCTTCACAGATATGGACTCCCAGTTTCAGTCCGCGCCAGTGGAGGACTTCGGAGGACGATCCGGGCATAAAATATCGCCGCTCATCGAAAACATCGTAGGTGGGCAGGAGTTGTTTATGCCAGACCCCTAGACACAGGCCATTCTCATACAGGTAGGCGGCATTATGGAGCGGTTTTCCATGCCCGGAGTGATGGGCTAAGCCTCCGATTAGCATGCCCAGTCCTTTCGGGAGCCGCCGTGCCAGACGTTTACGCTGCTCCTGTTCACGGGCCACAAAGTCCGAGAATTCCAGGAGGTCCAGCGGGGGGTATCCCGGCAGAGTAAGTTCGGGGAAGACAACCAGATCCGCCTTATGGGCATATGCCTGCTCAGCGTAGTGCAACACTTTGTCGGAATTCCCTTCCAGATCTCCGACAATCGTGTTAATTTGTGCCAGTGCCAGTTTCATACAGAATCCTTTCGTGCAAATTTTCCAGTGATACGATGAACGGCGATGCATTCTCCATTTGACGGGTCACTGGAGTAATAATTTCTCACGGGATCCCCATCCGTCTGTGTTCAACCTGCTGACGTTAGACTGACATGTGCAAATCCGGCAATTTGCGAGAAGAATTTTTGTGCCGCCTGATGGATCAGATATGGTTAGATGGGCCCATGATCGTCTGGAATGGCGGGCTTTTCAAGATGACCGCCACGGCCGGAAATCGCCGTTGATCCGCCCGGTGTCACGGGGGGGGCTGAATCCCGTTTACCCCGGCAATTCGTCCTCACACAGGCGGAGAGGGGGATGTCTCTGGCAGGTGGCAAAAAGTGCACGCAGGATGTTCCGTCTTTCCGGTTCTGACTTCGACGGAGATTCCTGACGCAGGTTCTGCATTTTAGCGGGATTTTGATCCAAAGCGAAGACATTCAAAAATGGCCGGATGAAGAGATTGATGCGTCAGAAATTTTTCTTTGGGAACAAAAAATATCAAGCCCTGTTTGAATCCCCGCACCTAGCAGCCCGTGGATAAAGTACCTTTTTGGAGACCAAGTCGTCGGAAGTGCGAATTTCGGCATAGATCCTCTTTTGGGCCCATTTGAGTGCGAAATATTTCCACGAGCGCTCCAGAGGCCGCAAAATCGCTCAAAATGTGCAATCTTACCCCTTTTTTATCCAAAAAAAGACGAGAAGTAGCACTACTATGCCACTACCAGCGCCAATTGGACGGAGCTATTCCCTTGAAGAACCCTTGGCTTCCCCACACCACAGTGGGTTCGCATTAAAAGACTCAGGTTAAATGCCGCCCCCTGGATCACCATCCGCTTCATAATTTCAAGGTTGTCCCGAACATAAACTCTTCGCATTCCCCCCGTCTCCAGAAGGTGCGCAAACGCACGCTCCACTTTCTCCCCCCGCTGCCGCTGTAATGACTTTCCACGCGTCCCACGAATCCGCCGACGGTTCGCATACGTCGGCTTCTGGGCCTCGTTATTCTTCTTCCAATTCCGACGCCCACGCTTGGGCTCACTCACATAACTGCGAAGCCCTCTCTCCTCCAGCGAAACCATGACATCATTCGAATGGTACCCCTTATCCGCAACCACCTCCTCCGCCACTAAGTCCACTGCTTCCAATTGCGCCTCCGCCGCATCTAACGTAACCGACAGCGAGGCGGTATCCCCGCCATCCATCGTTTGAACCGTCATCGCCACCAGTGCCCCCGTATCCATATCAACCGCGTTTTCCAACTTGTGCGCCAAATGTGTCCGACCATCTTTCATCTTCGTAATCCGAGCGTCCGGGGCATCTGGATGCATCCAGACCTCATTCGAACCCTTCTTCTTGCGATTCTTGTCCAATTTCGCCAGATCCTCCCGAGTGGGGTTCTCAATCCCTGCCTCCGCCGCCAGTTTCTTCAAAAAATCATTATAGCTCATCCCATTCTCCCGAAGAACGATGGAGCGCATCGCTGCATTCGCCTCCAGCGTTGTGGAATCCACTCCTAACGTCTTACCGCGTAACAAGCCCACCTCCTTCAACAACGCTAACACCCAACCAAACACCGCTTCATGCGCCGCTAAACTCAACCGCTTTCGCGTCTTGGACAACGTACTGTGACACGGGGGAGACTCGGTTATCTCATACCCCAAAAAATTCCGCAGCGACAGCGAATCGCTACACCGCCACGCAATCTCACGCTCCGACTCCAGACCCTCTAAAAACCCCACCAGCAACATCCGAAAATACACCCCCGGAGGAATGCCTGGACGACCTTTACCGTCCGCATAAAATGGCTCGCAAAGTTCC
>JAJECE010000093.1 GCA_022822185.1 Rhodothermales bacterium
GACCTTAAGTTCAGCACAGACATGAATTCTTCCTGGTAACAGGCTACACGAAAATATCATCACGGAGGATGCGCCCTGTAAAATTTCGTTCATTTTGCAGTAGAAGGGGAGGTGCGTACGAAACTTATCTTTTCAAACGAGGTGCCCGTCTGAGCGATGCAGGTAATGTTCTTATCAATCACAGAAGGGATACTACGTCATGAGTCTATCCAGGGAGTCTCTTGATGCGCTCAAGAATCATTGGGCTTTGAACGCAATAGGTAAGGAAGAACTAGAACTTACCGAGGAATTTGTGAACCAGCGTCTGGCTCATCAGGCATTGGGTAAACAGATTACTTTTTCGTTTTCTTTGGATGGTGGAGATAACATATTATTGGAACGCGTTTGTCTTGCATTTGAGGTGGCGGCAATGGAAGGGCTCGAAGAGTTGAGTCGGCCTTCGGGAGAGAATATGGAATTGCGTAATCAAGCAGTCGCTGCGTCGTTCAGTGCATTTGCCATTCATCGTTTGCTTCCGGTTCCCGTTGAATGCCACAAGCGTCTATTTTTTATATTGCGACTTTCTGCTATAGCCTATTGTGGAGATCGTTGGCCTGATCTTCGCCGCTGGTATAAGGAGAATGAGGACAATATCCAGTCTCCGAGTGTTGAGGGAGTTTCGTGGGACCGCCGCCTGCTATATAGAATTTTTGTCTGCTGGATTCAATTATTTCGTAAGGATGGCGGGGATGACCTTTCTCAAATTAGCAGGATCATTGCAGAATTGCGCAGGGAACAAAAGCAGTTTGAGGAAACTTCGCTAAGTAATGGTTCTCACGAGAATGATCGAGCAATGGCCTTACGGCTTGTGGCACTATACCACTGGGCAAGGGGAACGGAGATTCTGGCTACTTATATGCTGCAGGGGCAACCAGCTAATCCCTTTGGATTGATTGAAAAACACTTTAACAGTGCCATTCAGGCCGCGGCGGCTTCAGGGGATGTGCAACATGACATAATCCTTCGATGGATGTACGCAGCTGCTCGAATTATGGTCACAAATTCTTTGTGGTGGTCTACACGTGCAGTTAATTCACGGACAACAGATTTTGTTCGTTTGCTAACGAGGCGTCAACATTATGCAATGTTTGAACTTCTCCCTCCCCAGCGTGCGGCGCTTTTAGAGCAAGGGCTTTTAGACCAAGCCAAGACTGCTGTAGTGATTGACTTGCCTACTTCAGGCGGAAAAACACTCCTTGCACAATTCCGTATTCTTCAAGCACTTAATCAATTCAATGCTGAGAAAGGATGGATTGCTTATGTGGCTCCAACGCGTGCGCTGTGCACACAGATTGCCCGCAGGTTGAGAACAGACTTCAACCCCATCAATATTCAAGTTGAGCAGTTGACGGCTGCAATTGATGTGGATCAATTTGAAGATGAATTATTGAGTGAAACCAAACAACCGTTTGATATTCTTGTCGCCACGCCTGAAAAACTATCGCTTGTTATTCGCAACAAGAAGATACAAGATCGTCCATTGGCTTTATTGGTGATAGACGAAGCCCATAATCTTGAAAGCGAAGGGCGGGGACTACGTATTGAGTTATTGCTCGCTACGGTGAAAATGGATTGCCCGCGGGCAAATTTCCTGCTTCTCATGCCGGATATAGATGGGACTGAGTCCGTGGCACGGTGGTTGGCACAAGATGTGAATGCAGGAAGATCAATAAGCTTAGGCACGACACCCTGGAAACCCAATGAGCGGATCATTGGGATCTACAGTACCTCCCCCAACAATGATGAGCGTGCCGGCTGGCATCTTAACTTTGAGACACTGATTGCAACCCCCAAAGCAATGTCGCTTCACGGCAATCATCGTGTCGGAGGTGTCAGACCTGTCAATGTTCCTAAGAGTCATGTAATCTCCAACGATAAACAGAAAGGCCTGGGGCTTCAGACAGCGGCAATGGCCACAATTATGTCAGAGCGTGGCACCAGCATCGCTATTGCAAACAAGATTCCTACGGTTTGGAGTATGGCAAAAACTGCCGCCAATTCTCTTCATGACCTTAATCCGCTTCCACCGGAGATCAAACTTGTCCAAGAATTTCTCAGCGCCGAAATCAGTCCGGACTTCCAACTTATAGATACCTTGACGAAGGGGGTGGGAGTTCATCATTCGGGGCTGTCCGATGATACACGCAATCTCATAGAATGGCTGGCGGAGAGAGGATTTCTCAAGGTTCTATGTGCGACCACTACGATTGCACAAGGCATTAATTTCCCAGTTTCATCAGTTTTTCTACAGACGAATAAATATCCTTATGGGAAGGAAATGTCGTTCCGTGAATTCTGGAATCTTGCGGGGCGTGCGGGTCGGATTAATCATGACAGTGTTGGAGTTGTTGGTCTTGCCGAGGGGGGGAATCGGGAATCTTTAGTTAAGTTTCTGGGACAAAGCACGGGTAGTTTAGTTTCCAGACTTGTATCTCAGCTAGACAGGCTTGCCGAGATCGGAGAATTATCAAATCTCTCTAAAGTACTCTGGCAGGATCAATGGGAAGATTTCCGCTGCTATATCGCACATCTGTGGGCGGAAAAGAAGAATTTAGATGCGGTGCTGTCAGAATCGGAACAACTGCTTCGGTGTACCTTTGGTTATGTGTCACTCCACAATAATCCATCCCAACAGGACAAGGCTAAAGCATTATTGGAGGCTACGCGCTCCTATATCTACGAACTTTCCAGAAAACCCGGTTATATCGCTGAACTTGCAGATTCAACGGGCTTTTCGCCAGAAGGTGTAAGTAAGGCATCACGCCAACTTCGGGAATTTGAATCTCCGTTCATTTCTTCAGATTGGACACCTGAAAGTCTTTTTGGCAATGACAGCAGGATGGCCGATTTGTATGGGGTAATGCTAAATGTGCCACAATTGAAGCGACATCTGGAAAGTATCCAAGGTCAAGGTTCCAGAAAAGAGCGGATATCTGAGATTACGCGTGACTGGGTAAATGGTAAGGCAATCAATGTAATTGCACAGAAGTATTTTCGTAGAGAACATGGCGATGAGGATGGAATTCAGGCAATTACAGATGCCTGCAGAGTAATTTATCAGAATATTGCTAATAATGGAACTTGGGGGATTGCTGCGTTAAGTCACATTTCCCGCCGTGACTTCCGTAATCTGTCCGAGGCTGATCATCGCAGGATGAATGTACTCCCGGCAATGATTTATCATGGGGTCCGAACCGAAGATGCGGTATTGATGCGAATGAATGCTGTGCCTAGAAGTGTTGCAGAAAATCTTGGAAAGCTCTATCGGGAAAGAGTCCGGGAACCCGATAGCTTAGATTCTGTTGTTCATGCACGCGATTTTTTGAAAAACCTCACTGAACATGAATGGAATCATGCATGTCCTGAAAATTCAGCCCTATCGGGAAGTGGGTACAGGCAGTTATGGAAAGTTCTCGCCGGCGAGGTAGCAGGGTAGGGGAAATCGTGTCAGGCATTCCCATGATCATCACAGGAGGATAACATGTTCAATCTTTTCATCTTGGCTCTTCTGGTTCAGCCGGTACCCATAGATTTCACGGTAATGTCCTTTAATATCCGCTATGATAATCCTGGCGACGGGGAAAGCGCATGGCCTCATAGGGTAGAGTGGGTTGCCGGTGAGATGCGGCAGGCTGACCTGATTGGAGTTCAGGAAGCACTCCGTCATCAGGTAGGACAATTGGCTGTGCAACTTACCGGCTATGATTGGGTCGGGGCTGGAAGGAATGATGGCAAAGAGGCTGGAGAGTTTGCTCCAATATTTTTCAAGACAGCAGTTTTTGAACTCCTTTCAACCAGTACCTTATGGTTATCGGAGACTCCTGATCAACCGGGCAGTAAAGGTTGGGACGCGGCACTTCCCAGAGTGGCTACATCAGCACATTTGAAATTGCGAGGGGTTGATTACGATTTCTATGTTATAAACACACATTTTGATCACCGTGGAATTATAGCCCGGCGACAGAGTGCAAAACTTCTGGTAAAGTACATTCAGAAATTCAACAGACCAGTATTATTGCTCGGAGACCTGAATACAACCTCGGATACGGATGTTTTTGCCATCTTAATTAGTGGAGGGTTCTTAAGAGATACATATGCGATGAGCGAGGCCTCACCGATAGGCCCTGCAGGTACGTTCAGTGGATTTCTGGAAAATGATCGGCTCCATGAAGCCCCGCGAATTGACTACATCCTCGCATCACCCGAATGGAGTGTGCTTACTTATGAGGCAGTCGTCTCAATTCAAAATGGCAGATATATCTCCGACCATTTGCCCGTAAAAGTACAAATCCAGTTATCCCAATAACATTTATCGAGTATAAATTTTGATGATGCGAATGCGAAGGTAACCGTAGATCGACTGAAGATGGATTGGGGGCGTTCGTCTGTTGATGTTTGCAATCTAATGTATATGTCTCAGAAATTCTTGCTCAAAGGAGGCCGAGAAATACCAGATTGATTAACCGCCGAAGCCGCCAGATCGCTTCTCCATAGGTCAAACCAAAATCCTGATGTAACGTTAACACAACATAGCGCCCATTTAGGCTCACCGGATGAGCGTCCTACTATACCAGAGTGTGGAGGAAGAGTCTGTTCTCGCAGTACAGAGGTGATAAAGATATTTGAACGCTATTGTGGGACATGCGCAGTGCACATTGTCATAATAAATTCACACCAAGGCCGAACGACTCAATGGAAAGATCCATGAAGTCAAAACTGTTTCATGAGGATACCGTGCCCGCCCACAATAATGCCGGTAGAGCCGAAAATTACAACCTAAAATTGCGGAACCGGAAACTCAGATTCAACAGAATGTAGCGCCCCAGGACTTGCGTCTGATGATCCTCAACATAGGCCTCCGTGATCATCCGGCTGATGCCGGTCTCCTGATTGAAGATGTCTCCGAATACCAGCTTGAACTCTATTGCATCCGCCTGCAGGAATTTGTATCCTACACCGGCGCTCGCAATCAAGGTGGTTGGATACAAGTCCTGATCCAGCCCAAAGTAGTTCCGGTAGGTCAGACTGTGTTCAAGCACTAAGCCGCCGACCGGCAGCCATGCCAGACGAACGCCCAGATCCTGTTGGAAAAAGTTTTCGTCAAGTGGAGAGTAGCAGGAGTTTGTTGCCGTCGTATAGGCGAAGTTAGAGCTGAGCGTAAAGTCCAGTTGCTCGCTGATATTGCTTCCAAGGGTTAGCCCTCCGTTGAAGATGAGTTGCGTCCCCAGATTATCCACATTATTGATGATGCCGGGGGTTTTTGAGTAGGTGACCCCTCCTCTAAAGTTCAGGTTACTGCGAAGTAGTGCAACCGGGGTGCCGATCCCAATCATGGAACGCACGGAGGTACTGGCCGCCTTGAGATTCAGAGGTGTAGAATATTGGGTCCCCTGGGACAGGAGAATGCTGCTTGTAATCAGGGTATCCTGGGAGGCAAGGAAAGAGGAGGATCCAATTGGATTGGTTTCCCGGGTCCAACTGACGAACGCAAAGAGCATCCGACCCGCCCGTCGATTCCCCCGCCGCCCCCGGATACGGATCGTGTGGCTGTAGCTGGGTTCAAGATCCGGGTTCCCGCTGGCAAGGAACAGCGGGTTGGAGTTGTCAATCACATCCTGCAACTGGCTGATGGAGGGAGTATTGGTTCGGGTACGGTAATCTATGTCCAGATCCAAAGCCTCCCCGAATTCAAATTCAATTTCTGCTTCGGGGAGAAAACTCATAAACGAACGATTTAACTGAAAAGGAACAGGATAGGTCTGATCCCCCATCAATTGCTCATTCTGAATCTCAAGGCCAAGCTGGATGGAGTAGCGCTCATCAATTCGCCGCTGAACAGATAGCCCGCCACGCTGCCGAAAAACATCATTGTCAAACAGGCTTGAGAACGTTGGATCCAGAATCGTATGCAATCCGGTTTTCAAGTCAAGGATATAGGCGGAGCGGTCGGATGCATTGCGATTATAGGTGGGGCTGTATGTGAGTTGCAGTTGCCCGAATTCTGCCAATGGCTCCGTGTAGGCAAGTCGGACAGAATAGGATTGCCCCGCCGTCAAATTGTCAATATCCTGATCATAGATTGAGTCACGGCTGGTCTCCCGACGATTATGTTGAGATTGCAGAAATTCGGTCTTGGAAACCTGTTTGGTCGTTCCGTCACGTCCGTCAAACCCCAGGCGGAGATCTGCAGAAATCGTCCGGCCTACTTTCCTCAATTGATGCCGGTACAGGATACTGGTAGAGGAGGTAAAACCATGGTTGTCTGCGGCGTGATTATTGTCCGCGGTATTGAGTTGCCTTCCAGAACCAAGGGAGTTAATGCCCGACTGGAGGCTGGCGGCGGAGTTGTTTTGAAAACTGAGGCTGGGGCGGATGATCAGTGAGTTGGCATCATTGATGGTATACTCAATGTGGGCATTGAGCCGGTGGTTCAAGTTCATGCTGCTTGACTGGGTGGATTCGTTATAGAACTGCGACTGATCTCCACTCAGAAAGAGTTCGCGATCCAGAAATGCATCGTTCTCATTGGAGACCCGGTTAAAGAAGTAGCTGCCACTGAGTCGCACCCTGCTGCCGATTTTGTCGCTGTAATTGATTCCGGCGGAGGTGGTATGGTTCAGGCCGCCCTGCGTCCCTACCAGGAAATTCCTCGGATCAAATCCACCGCCAGGCCGCCCGCCCCGGCGCACTCCACCGCCACGCATCATCATCGAACGCGGGTTCCCCCGCATTCCTCTTCCCCCACTGCCCATCAGCCCCAGCAGGTCCTGGAATGCGAAGTTCTGTTGATTAATATTATTGGAGAGTGCAATCATAGAAATTCTTCGGTCTCCGTCAAAAATATTGGTGTTTCCCCCGGTGATGTATCGCTGATTATCACCATAGCCACCATAGAGCTGTCCAAATTGTCCATTGCTCATACCGCGCCGGGTGACCACATTGATGGTTCGTTCTGTGTTACCGTCATTAAAGCCGGTGAATTGTGCCTGATCACTGTCCCGGTCAAACACCTCAATATTCTGGATCATGTCTGCGGGGAGGTTTCGGAGCGCCGCGGTAGGATCCTGACCGAAGAACTCCCGTCCGTCCACCGTGACCCGCTGCACCTGTTCTCCCTGCGCCTCAACCTGTCCATCCTGCACGACGATACCAGGCAGTTTGGCGATCAGATCTTCTGCGGTCGCGTCAGGATTGACCGTATAGGCATCTGCAGAGAAGATTGTTGTGTCGCCGCGAATGACCATGCGTTCCTGGGTTTCTTCTACGACGATTTCATCTAACTGCAAAAGGTCGGGTTTCAGTTGAATTGTGCCAAGAGATCGGTATGGGCCGGTGATGGTAATCCGCTGCTCATGTGGTACATAGCCGACAAAAGAGAGTCGCAAACGAAGCTCTCCATGCTCACTTGACTTGACCGCGAAGTATCCATTGGGATTTGCTGTCCCGGCACCTACGAGTACGGAGTCTTTGATGGTTTCAAGAACGACGGTGACTCCAGGCAGGGGGGCATGATCTTCCTGATCCACCACGCGCCCCGATACAATCTGTGTAATTTCCTGTTTGGCCAGAGCGGGAGATGTAATCAAAAAGAGCGTCAGAGCAGCGAAGAAGAATCGGGGGGACATGAACAAAAGGGGAGAGGAATCGGGCAATTTCAAAAAAATAGACGCAGGCAGGGGACACTTTATTCCGTACGAGGCAGAATAAACGGTAAAGCAGACCGGGATACGCAGCAGACAGGTCTGCGGATTGGCGGTCACCGGTCCAGAAAGCCTTTCCTCGCAAAAATTTTATCCCGGCATTGATCAATCCGTTTTGTCCGCGTTTTGGAGTGTTTTGCACTGGAGAAATGCAGAATATATCCGCGTTGCCGGCCGGGAGTGAGCTTCTTGAAGGCGGTCTCAAAGTCGGGATCCATCCCCAAAATACAGGTGAGTTCCGGGGGATACTCCAAGCTTTTTCCATCTCTATTTTGAGGCCAGCGTTTTCAATCTCGATGGCCTCATCAACATAGTCTTTGACTAGATTCGCTACTTATTTGATCTTGTCTGCACTGGTAAAGCAGATTCTGTATCCGATTCTTGAATTCGGCCCCTGTTTCTGGAGGAGATCATGTGGATCTTTCAGTAAGGCTCCCTTAAAGAACAGCAGTGCAAGAAAGCCTTTCATTCTCTGGAAGATACAGATCTTCTTCCCGTCATGGGTGTAACAGAGGGCTGTCGCCATTTAATCTCTTCAGTCAAATTGCATTCCAGAAGGACCCCACGGAGTATTTCTGCTTCCTGCGACCAGAGTGCCGCGTTACGGAAGAGCTTTTCGGCCGTGTGATTTTTCATCATCGGAGTTCCAGATTGTGGCTCACAAAAAACAGGATGTTGCCCGTTTCGTGACGGGTGCGGATCAGGAATTTCTCTATCTCCACACGGATCCATGAGATGAAAACGTAAATAGTTCCATTTAGATGCATGCGGTCTCCCCGTGAGATGCCTGCAAGTCACGGATACGCTTTCCTGAATTCATGCTGCGGCAATGTGGAGGCACATCCTGTAATGGCAGGTGCGCCGAGATGATAAGCGGGAGCAGTTGCACTCCGACCTGATCACTTGTCGGGAGACGGGGACTTTAGTTGTCACGCGGTTTTGGCACAACGATCATCGCTGCAAGATAAATGATTACGGTGATTCCAGTGGTGAAAAAAGTGGCGAACAGTACCCCGATGCGCAGCCAGGTGGTGCTGATATTATAGTGATCTGCAATCCCGCTGAGCACACCAGCGAACACTTTATCAGACGCTGAACGGGTTAGGCGCTTTTTCTCAGTTTCCATTGAATATAGAACCCATAAAATTAAGCATAGTCGGGTAGCCCAAGTTTACTGTATGGTGCATTTTTTCAGAATGAGGAAGTGTATCCGGATTGCATTTCCCGATCAAGATGGTAAACCTGCGGCTATAAAGAGAGATCTGTCCGATTCTCCGCGGGCGGCATAAAGATGGCAAAGAGGATGTAGGCGATCAGGGGAACGCTGCCGCCCGTTGCGACCAGTGAGATTATGAAGAGAACCCGAAACAGCGTCGGATCCATGCCGATGCGCTCGGCAATCCCCCCGCATACACCGGCCAGATATTTTTTCCGTGATTTAGGGGGGAGTTTTAGTTTGGATTTTTCCAGTTTTCCTGAAAGCGAAGATTTCGTTCCGCGAACTTTCCTTTCCAGTTTCTGCCGTTTTAATTCGGCCTTCCGCGCCCTCCTTGCGGCGCGTCTACTGCGTCTGCGCTGCCTGGGAGACAGGCCAAACAGCAAAGTCAGGAGCAGACCAATGAGCGGAAATACAATAAAAGCATCCTGGAAACCACTGCCGGGAACGATGCCGATTCGTTGCAGCAGAAAAATAATCACCGCCCCCAGTAGCCCAAATCCTGCAATGAGAGGCAGGTTCAGAAAGCGTCGGGGCTTCTCCGAGGTATTCTCAAAGAGCAGCTCTTCATACTCTAAGTCTGCGGTGCTTGGAGCGTCAGACACCTCATGCAGATCCGTGAATTCGGTCGTCTCTTTGGTCTTGCGTGGCATGCCGGTCAATTCAGTTTGAGGGTTCCATTGGAGGTCACTAAGCAGTCTATCGGGACATCGTGTGGCTGGTTCGGAATCATTTCAACGACACAGCAATCTAGACTAAGGCCGATCTTGTATACATGAACCGATTCAAAGAGTCTGTCATAGTAGCCCCCGCCATAGCCAATCCGGTGACCGCGCCGATCAAATCCAAGGCCGGGAACAAGAACGATATCAATATCTTTGGCAGAGATGTCGGCCCGCTTCTCGGGCTGGAGAATCCCCCAACGGTTCAGCATCAGTGTACGCTCATGATCAAAGTGTCCCCAGTGCATACGAGAGATTATTGAATTCGGTTCAATGATGGGCAGTAGCACGGTACATCCCCGGGCCCGCAACCAGCAGTTGAGGGGGCGAAGATCTATTTCGCGTGATGCCAGCTTCGGCCAGTAGGATAAGATGATTTTGGCGTTGCGGAGTGTTTGGACAGAGGTGGCCTGAAGGATGATCTTGCGACATTCTATACGGTAGTCCTCCTCGGAAAGGTGTTTCCGCAGGGAGCGGCAATGCGTACGCAATGCAGATTTCGTCAGTATTTTTTTGGGTTCGGGCAAAATTCAGAAGAAAAATATGCAAAAATTCGCGTTGCGCCTCGCTTTTCGTGATCAAGAGTCAACCTTGTGTCGTATAAGCCTGCTGTTTTCAGTAAATTACCCGTTTTTGCCGAGATATAGGTAACGGAATCTTCATGTTTGATAATCTCTCACAGCGGTTAGAAGGAGCGATCAAACGCCTCACGGGGCGGGGTCGTATCACCGAACTCAACATTGCGGAGTCAATGGGGGAGATCCGTCGTGCGCTCCTTGAGGCAGATGTAAACTATCAGGTTGCACGAAACTTTACCAATCGTGTCAAGGAGAAGGCGCTTGGGGATCACGTTTTACGATCCGTCGCGCCGGGGCAGATGATTGTCAAGATCGTCTACGATGAGATTGCCCGCCTGCTCGGAGGCAATGCGGCGGAGATCAACCTTGGAAATAAACCACCTGCGGTCATACTTACCGCCGGATTGCAGGGTTCGGGGAAAACCACATTCAGCGCAAAGCTTGCACTGCATCTCCAGTCCAGGGGACGTGTCCCGATGCTGGCGGCGGCCGATGTCTACCGCCCGGCGGCTGTGGATCAGCTGAGCCGGCTTGGGGAAGAGATCAATGTTCCTGTGTTCAGTATTACATCAGACGATGGCAGCGTTACGCAGGATGCACCGCGGGTGGCCAGAGAGGCCGTTGCATATGCGCGGAAGCAGGCCCGTGATACGGTCATCATTGACACCGCGGGCCGGCTGCATGTAGATGAGCGTATGATGGCGGAAGTAGCCGAAATAAAATCCCAGGTCCAACCCACCGAGATTCTCTTCGTGGTGGACAGTATGACCGGGCAGGATGCCGTCAATACAGCACGTGAGTTTAACAGCCGACTGAATTTTGATGGCGTGGTTCTGACCAAACTGGATGGGGATACCCGTGGAGGGGCGGCATTATCGGTACGTTCCGTTGTGGATAAGCCGATCAAGTTTGCTTCAACCGGGGAAAAACTGGACGAACTTACACCGTTTTTTCCTGACCGGATGGCCCGCCGCATTCTCGGGATGGGCGATGTGGTCACCCTCGTTGAAAAGGCACAGCAGCAGTATGATGCGGAGCAGGCGGAGACGCTGCGCAGGAAAATCCGAAAACAAACCTTTGATCTGGAGGATTTTTATCAGCAGCTCCAGAAAATCAAATCCATGGGGTCCCTGTCCGATGTGATGGGAATGATCCCGGGGGTAGGAAAACAATTTAAGGATGTATCCGGTGGAGAGGCGGAGTTGGTGCAAACGGAGGCGTTAATTTTAAGTATGACTCCCTGGGAGCGCAGGAACCCTGATGCAATAAACAGCAGCCGAAGGCGCCGTATTGCGGCCGGGAGCGGCCAGCAGGTCAGGGATCTGAATCAACTTTTGCGTCAGTTCAAACAAATTCGCAAACTCATGAAGCGGATGCAGACCAAAGCAGGTAAGGGGAGACCGGTGGACTTGTCGGCGTTGCTGCAGGCAGCGCGTTAACATTTAATAAAACGTAAACAAAAAGGTGGCAGTTAAAATTAGATTACGCCGTATGGGGCGAAAAAAGAAGCCGATCTGGGCCGTAGTTGCAGCGGATTCGCGGGCACCGCGGGACGGTAAATTTATCGAAGATCTCGGCCGATATTATCCGCTGGAGGAGCCGGCACGCGTCGAACTCAAGGATGAGCGCGTAAAATACTGGCTCAAGGTAGGTGCACAGCCGACCGATACGGTACGCAGTCTGCTGCGTCAACAGGGGGTTCTTCTGGGGTTACATCTTGAACGCAAGGGAACCGAACCGGAAGCGGTTACCGAAGCGGTATCGGCGCACCGGCAGCATCGTCAGGATAAATTGAAGGGTTCTGTCAAGGAGACGGTTTCCGAACTTCGTCAGCAGGCACTGGATGCCGAAGAAAAGGAGGCGGTTAAGCGCGAGGCGGAGATCCTTGAAAAACGGAAAAAAGCCGCTGCCGCTGCTGCCGAAGCGAAGGCACGCAAAAAGGAGGCCGCCGAGGAAGCCGAAGCCGAGTCCAAAACTGAAGTGGAACCCCAAGGCGAATCTGAGGACGCACCTTCTGAAGCATCGAATTAAACGAAATTATCACTCGTTGATGGGGGAACTTTCGTCAGACAACCTCCTGCTGGTTGGACGAATCGTCCGAACGCATGGATTAAAAGGTGAATGTAAAGTAGTCCCTGAGAGTGATAATCCAAACCGGTTACTGGAATTAAAGAGAGTTTGGCTAGGAGATACATCCCAGACCGTACGACCTTACGACACAGAGAGCACCCGATTGCAAAAATCCAAACGTGGTACAACCATATTGATGCAATTTGCAGGAATACATACCGTGAGCGATGCGAAGGCGCTGGGGAAGCCACTAGTCTTTGCGGACCTGAATGATCTGCCGCCGTTACAGCCGGGGGAGTTTTTCCTGCATGATCTGATTGGAATTGAAGTGGTGACCGATGAGGGAGCGCTGGTAGGCACTCTGAAGGATATATGGGATACGCAGAGCCATTCCCTCTATCTCATTGAGCGTCCTGGAAAGAAGGAAGCACTGATTCCCGCCGTCCCTGCATTTATTGCGTCGACGGATGTCGAGAGGGGGCGTATGGTCATCCGAACAGTGGAGGGGCTTTTAGACTAGGAAAATCATGCGAATTGACGTTGTAACCGCACTGCCGAATCAACTGAAAAAGGCGCTGGACCTTACCGTCGTGCGACGGGCAGGGAAGGGTGTCGAATTACAGGTGCACGATTTGCGCAGGTATGCCGAAGGACAGCATCAGCAGATTGATGACTATCCGTATGGTGGAAATGCCGGGATGGTTCTGAAGCCGGAACCGGTCTTCCGTTGCATTGAGGCACTGAATTCTTCGCCGGATGAGGTGATCTATCTGAGTCCGGACGGGGAGCATCTTACTCAGTCTTTGGCGAACACACTCTCGCTCAAAAAGCACCTGGTGCTCCTTGCGGGGCATTATAAAGGGGTGGATCACAGGGTGCGGGAAACGCTGGTCACGCGGGAGATATCGGTGGGGGATTATGTGCTCAGCGGGGGCGAGCTCCCTGCACTTCTGGTCATGGATGCAGTACTGCGGTTAATTCCCGGGGTACTTGGCGATGCACAATCTGCTCTGGAAGACTCATTCCAGGATGGCCTTCTTGGGGCTCCGGAATACACACGTCCTGCTTCATTTCGCGGGCTTGAGGTGCCGGATGTGCTTCGTAGTGGAAATCATAACAAAATTGCCGAATGGCGGGATCAGATTCGGCAACAGCGTACCCGGGAGCGGCGCCCGGATCTCTGGCAACAGTACGCCGCTCAGGTTCAAGCCTGAATTTACTTCTGAGAATCATGTCTAAAGACCTATTGAAAATCGTAGAAGCCACCCAATTGCGTGAAGATGCGATGCCGGATTTTAATGCAGGGGATACGGTCGCCGTACATTTGCGTGTGACGGAGGGAGGGAAAGAACGCATACAGATTTTTCAAGGTACGGTGATTGCCATTCGTGGCGCAGGTGCCAACAAGACCTTCATGGTCCGAAAGATCTCCAGCGGGATTGGGGTGGAGCGGATTTTTCCGTTTCACTCGCCGAGAATTGCCCGCGTGGAGGTCAAGCGCTTTGGGAGGGTGCGTAGAGCAAAGCTCTTCTATCTCCGCGGTTTGCGCGGGAAAGCGTCCCGGATCAAGGAACGTATGCGGGACTCCTAGCCTTGCCGATGCAATTGGCGTTCTGGGATTTTCCACCGACGAAATGTCTTGAGGAGGCGGCGCAGTCACTGAGCGGGGAGATTGAGCGGCATTCCGCTTCGGACTGTATAGACTTACTGCGTCAGCAGCAGGTTGATATTGCCCTGTTGCCGGTGACTGCGGTACTCACGGCGGTGGGGGAGTTTGATATCCTGCCTGGTGGGGCGGTATCCTCATGGGAGTATCCGTTTGCACAGTTGCGCATGCATCAGGGCTTCCAGCGGGCGAATACCTTAAAATCCATTCCTGGTCAGAAGCTTGAAGAATTCATGGCAAGGGTGATTCTGAAAGAGCATTATGGGCGGCAGGTCCGGGTCATTTTTGATGGGAAGGCGGATGCTGAAATTTTTATCGGCCCCATGCCGCTGTCCCGGATTGATGATCCAAAAGTATTGGATATCGGGCAGGAGTGGTATGAACTTGCGCAGTACCCGATGGTATGGGGAGTCTATGCGTGTTTGAAGGGGATGGGAAGTGATTTAATGACCGAATCACTGATGGAACTCACCCTAGAAGCAGAGAGCGTTACACAAAGATGGGGATCCCGTTCCGACTCACTGGAAAGCAGCTTCTTCGGGGAAAGTCTCCGTCTGCGTTTAGATGATATTACCGTTGCCGGGCTTACGGCAATCCGTGATTATATGTATTATTACGGGATCATTGAAGAACTTGTCCCTCTGCCAATATTTGAATCAAAGGATGTACAGCAGCTGCCATGGCGGGGACAGGATCAAGGGGATCCCGGGATGGAGGAGTTGTGAGCAATGAGCAAAGCAAGACCTATTCTGGCAAGCAATCGTCGGGCCCGGCGGGAATACCATATTCTGGATTCCATTGAAGCCGGGATGGTACTGGTTGGGACCGAGGTAAAATCAATTCGTGAGGGACGCGTGAGTCTGGCAGAGGCATGGTGCAAGGTTGAGCAGCAGGAGATTTTTTTGGTGGATGCACATATCTCGCACTATAAGCACGGGAACCTGAATAATCACGACCCCCTTCGTCCCCGAAAACTGCTTTTGCACCGTAAGGAAATCCAGCGCCTGCAAAAGGCGGTTGAGCAAAAGGGGAATACCTTAATCCCGCTTAAATTGTATCTGAATCACGGCAAAATCAAGGTTGAGATTGGGATTGCCCAGGGCAAAAAACTCTTTGACAAACGGGCGGACATGGCGGAGCGGGATACAAAACGGCAACTGGAACGAACTTTGAAGCAATACTGACATGCATTTTCCACCGGTTGAGGAGCAGATCATACACTTAAAGCGCGGGGTTCAGGAGATTATCCCGGAGGATGAGTTGCGCAGTAAACTTGTGCATGCAGCGGAGACGGGGAAACCGCTTACAGTAAAACTAGGGTGTGACCCTAGCCGGCCGGACCTGCATCTTGGGCATGCGGTTGTACTGAGAAAACTCCGGCAATTTCAGGATTTTGGGCACGAGGTGGTCCTGATCGTGGGGGACTTTACCGGGATGATTGGGGATGCGAGCGGTCGTTCAAAAATGCGACCGGCACTCTCTTTGGAAGAAACTCGTCGTAACGGGGAATCCTATTTTCAGCAGGCCTCCCGGATTCTGGATTCTGAGCGTATCCGTATTGTCTACAATTCCGAATGGCTGGGAAAACTGTCGTTTGAGGATGTGGTTATGTTAGCGGGAAAATCCACGGTTGCCCGCATGTTGGAGCGGGATGATTTTGCCGGGCGCTATGCAAAGGGAGATCCGATCGGGCTGCATGAATTTTTATATCCGCTTGCGCAGGCGCAGGACTCGGTGGAGGTGGGAGCGGATATAGAACTTGGCGGAACCGACCAGAAGTTTAATCTGCTGATGGGGCGGATTCTGCAGAAGAGTGCGGGACAGCCGCCGCAGGTTTGCATGACGCTTCCCATTCTGGAGGGATTGGATGGCGTAGAAAAAATGTCAAAGTCGCTGGACAACTACATCGGCCTGACCGAGTCGGCAGCGACCATGTACGGCAAAGTGCTTTCCATCCCCGACACACTGATTTATCGTTATTTTGAGCTTGCGAGTGATGAAGAGACCGCAGAACTGCCGGCATTAAAGGAACTGTGCGTCCGCAGTCCGCGGGATGCAAAGCACCGGCTTGCCCTCTCCATCACCCGGCTGTATCATGGAGCCGCAAAAGCGGCGAAGGCGAGGGAGCATTTTGAGCGCACGGTTATACGTAAGCAGGTCCCTGATGATATACCATCATTCACGCCGGCGGTAGAGGGCCCGATAGGGCTTCTGAACCTACTTACCATGGCAGGTTTAACTCCTTCCAACGGGGCAGCACGCAGACTGGTTACACAGGGAGCGGTGAGTATTGACGGCGAGAAGGTGACCGACGGCCGTCTGATGCTGGATATTGCAGCCCGTGCACCATTTCTTTTAAAAGTAGGAAAGCGCAAATACCTTCGAGTCACGCAGTAAGGCTTTAGGCATCGGGTGGAATGCTATATTGCGGGCCCAGAACCGGCAGAATAGTCTAGTTCTGTACCGTATCAGTTGTGGTGTGGACTGATCTTGACTTCGACGGTTCAGCGATGTTTTGTTATCGGAACCTATTTTCCTCTGAGTGCATATATAAGTCAACTGGAAAGTTCCTCCTGTTCTGGACTGTTTGAAGAGACAAGAACCTAGTCAGGGTAGAAGAATTTGTACGCAAAGTTCTCAGTCAATGAGTACACCACGAACCCACTACATCTCGTCAACTCTTGTAGAGGACCGAGGGGAAGCGAAGTACTTCCACGGGAGAAAGGAAGTATTGGGCAACTTCAAGGAACGTCTAGAACTGGTAAGTGCAGAGAAAAAGTATGGGACTACAATCCTGATTCAGGCGGCTCCTGGTGCGGGTAAGACCGCCCTGCTCATGGAATGTGCTTGACTGGCACGGGAACAGCGATGGCATACCGCCGAGATTGATCCAGACGAGTTGTATGATCCGAAGGAATTAAGCAAGTCGTTGAGTCTCCCGCTCCCCGCCAACCGCCAGAAATCGATGACGGGCAGGAGTGTACAGGTCATCCATCGGGAATCTACATCTGAGCACGATCACCCGACAACGTTGGACATCCTCAAGTATGGGCGGGAGCCGCTGCTGCTCATGATGGACGAGGCACAGTTACTCCGCACTGCATTCTCCAGCCAGTCCGAAGAGTTTAGAATCGCTGCAAAATGCCTTAAAGCGATTCACAATGGTAAACTGGAGCGTCCGGTGATCCTGATTGCCGCCGGACTGGGCGCAACCACACAGGCCTTTGATAATTTGGGTGTGTCAAGATTCAAGCCACAATGCAAGATCAGCTTAGGGCCGCTAAATGAAGAAGCTAGGCGGGCGGTCATCAAGGACTGGCTTCTGGAAGAAGGCGGGGCGAAGGGCGATTCAGTTCCTTGGATTCATGCGATTGTACGTGAGACGTATGGCTGGCCGCAGCATATCATGGCGTATGTGTGGCCTACCTTGAAGCAGTTAAAGTTGACCGATGGGGAGTTGACTCCAGAGGGGCTGGAAATGGTACTGGAACAAGGGCGGAAGGGGCGGATTAAGTTTTATGAAGCGCGGACTCGGGGCATCCCTGAAGAGCAACTCCACTGCATCGCAAGAGTGATCGCATGTGCTCCATCCGGTACCAGTGTTGCGAAGATGGATATTATGGCATCCCTCCGCATGGATTATAATCATGATACGGCTGAGAAGATCTTCATACTGGCCCTGCATAAGGGAATACTGGACGAGCGGAATAACCGATACGTAGTTCCGATCCCCTCGATGCACAACTGGCTGGTGGATAATTTTGCCTGTTATCGGGCACCCTTATTTCCCCCACCACAGCCCCCTGCTAGATCCATGGGGTTTAATAATCGGGCAGAGGATTAGCAGCCCGTGGATAAAGTATGATCACAAAGTTAGACAGCACAACTACGCGTCGTATATGGCCAAACCATCTATTTTTCGCCCTTTTTGAGACTCTAAAGGGCGAAAAACCTCTATTCTATGGCTATTTTGAGCGGTCTAGTCTCCAAAAGTCAACCCGAAAAGCGTTGCTCAGATTTTTTGGACTTGATCCACGGGCTGCGTAGGAAATCATACATCTTTAGGTTAATTCACAGACCATCGCGGTATTACCGTTGGAACGGTGCGTATACCTTGTCCAATCCTCACAACCGGAATTTACAATACAGTCTGCGAAATCCTTCATCTCTCGTCTACCTGCGTTTCCACGAAGTAGACACACCACCGTAGAAAGTCCCGTATTGATCATGACAATCGAGGACTCCGTACTCAGAGATAAGACAGTATGCGGTGTCACCACATCACTATGCCCCTCACTGTCGGTAGCAGAATCTGAGGTAAGTGAGCCAGAAAAGCCGGCCGTGCAAAAAAGGACGAGAAAAATTCC
>JAJECE010000037.1 GCA_022822185.1 Rhodothermales bacterium
TGGTGTGGCAGGTGCTGAATGCGATTCGTTCGCATGATGAGCGGTTTGATGCGATGTTGAATCTGCTGGAGGAAGGGAAGTCGGGGAAGCATCTGGGGATCATTGCCCTGTCCGACTGGCAGAAGAAGTCAAAATCGTCCGTTCCAATTGTTGATATTGGCGGAAATCCGAAAAACGGTAATGGTTCAAATGGTGGCAAAGACACAAAAGGGAAGCAATTGAGTCTGGAATTTGATCTTCCGGCAGCGATCCGGGCCAAAATTGTTCAGAAGTGCGGGAATCGCAAGTACTGGGATGAGTGGGCGGTGGATGTGGCGAAGATTGCAGAGCGGCATATCGTCCGGATTACGGACATGGTGCGTCGGCATGATGCGGCAAAGGAAGTCTTCAAAGATTTTCTGTACGAACTGCGGGATGATCTGAATCACGGGATTACGGAGAAGGAGGCGATTGAGATGCTGGCGCAGCATATGGTGACGCGTCCGGTTTTTGAAGCACTGCATGGAGACGGACGGTTCGTGGATCAGAACCCGATCAGCAGGGGGATGCAACTGGTGATTGATGTACTTGAGCCTGCAAACATTGAAGCGGAGGCGGAGACGCTGGAGGATTTTTATGCGAGCGTTGCGCGGCGGGCGAAGGCGGCAAACACGCCGCTGGCGCGGCAGAAAATCATCACGGAACTGTATGACAAGTTCTTTCGGCATGCCTTCCCGAAGACGGCGGAGCGGCTGGGGATTGTCTATACGCCGATAGAACTGGTGGATTTTGTTCTGCACTCGGTGGATGAGATCCTGCGGAATGAGTTCGGGCAGTCCCTTTCTTCGGAAGGGGTGGAGATTCTGGATCCGTTTACAGGAACGGGAACCTTCATTACGCGGATCATCCAGAATGGTCTCATTGACCGGGAGGCGTTGTCCCGGAAATATCAGTCCGAGATTCATGCGAATGAGATCATGCTTCTGGCCTACTACATTGCGGCCGTGAATATCGAAGAAGCCTATCATGCCATGGCTGGCACCGACGAATACGAGCGGTTCCCGGGGATTATCCTGACGGATACGTTTGAGATGCAGGACAGCGAAGATATGATTGCCGACATCCTGCCGGAAAACTCGGAGCAGCGGAAACGACAGAAAGAGGCACAGATCCGGGTGATTGTAGGGAACCCGCCGTGGAGCGTGGGGCAGCGAAGCCAGAATGATGCGGCACAAAATCAGTCCTATCCCGCACTCAATCAGAGGGTTGAGAGGAGTTATGCATGGTACTCAGTTGCGGGCAATAAAGGGAGTTTGTACGACAGTTACATACTGGCCATCCGCTGGGCATCGGACCGGATTGGCGAGAGTGGTGTGATCGGTGTGGTGACAAACGCCGGCTGGCTGGAGAGCAATGCAATGGACGGGATGCGGAAGTGTCTGGCGGAGGAGTTTTCTTCGATTTATGTGTTGAATTTGCGGGGGAATCAGCGGACGCAGGGAGAGAGATCCCGTCAGGAGGGAGGGAAAGTATTTGGAGCGGGGTCCAGGGTGCCGGTGGCGGTCACGCTCTTTGTCCGCAATCCCGAGAGTACAGACAAAGGATGCAGGATTCTGTATCACGATATCGGGGACTACCTGAGCCGGGAAGAAAAACTGGACAAAGTCAAAGGATTCCGCGGGATCGACGGGCTTGCAGGGCAGTGGACCGAGATCAAACCGGATACCCACCATGACTGGCTGAATCAGCGGGATGCGGGATTTGCGGAGTTTATGGCACTGGGAGATAAGAGAGGGCGGTCAGAGGGGGTGATCTTTAAGAATTACTCTTTGGGTGTGGTAACGAGCCGTGATGCATGGTGCTACAATTATTCAGAAGCCGCACTTCGATGGAATATCCAGGCGATGATTCGTTTCTATGAGAGTGAGCGGCAGCGACTTCAGGAGCGGGATGTTAAGGGACGAAGGCTAACACCAAGAGAGATTGTGAATTTTGTTGATAATGATCCTACGAAGATCAGTTGGTCAGTGAATTTGAATGGAGACTTACAAAAAAACAAAGAGTTAGATATTGAAGAGGGGCGGATCACAACTGCTCAGTATAGGCCTTTTACTCGCCAGCATCTCTATCATAGTCGTAGGTTGAATGAATGTGTCTACCAGATCCCTCAGATATTCCCACATCAGGAGGCAGAGAATCGGATGATTTGTGTGACTGGAAGGGGTGAGACGGACGATTTTTCATGTCTGCCCGTGAAAGATATTCCTAATCTCCACTGCATCGCCTCTGGACAGTGCTTTCCCCTTTGGTTGTACGCCAAGCCTAAGGAGAATCAGGATGGCCTGTTCGTAGAGGATGAACATCCAAACACGGATTCCCATGGATACGTGCGGGAGAGTGCGATCAAAGAGGAGGCATTGCAGGTCTTTGCAGAAAAAATCGGGGGGCAAATTCCATTACCGCAGATGACTTGTTCTATTGTATATACGGCGTACTCCATGTCTCTTCCTATCGGGAAAAATATGCCGCAAATCTCCGCAAGGAACTGCCCCGCATCCCTTTCCCGAAAGATGCGCAGGAGTTCTACTTTCTGGCCGAAGCAGGAAGGAAACTCGGAGAACTGCATGTTAACTATGAGGATGTCAGGGAGTATCCCATCACCTTTGAAGAGGGGGGATGGGAACCCGCAAATGGCAGGTCTCCCGAAGCGTGGTTCCGAGTGGAGGATCGTCCGATGCGCCATCCAGGGAAAGCACGCCAGAAAGATCAATCTAAGATCATCTATAACGGGCAGATCACCGTGCAGGGAATTCCAGAGGAAGCCTATGACTACATGGTCAACGGGAAATCAGCCATTGCATGGGTCATGGAACGGCAGCGTGTCAAAACGGACAAGAAGAGCCAGATTGTCAATGATGCCAACCGGTTTGCGGTAGAGACCATGCAGGATCCGGCCTATCCGCTCCGACTGCTTGCAAAAGTGATTACGGTCAGTCTGGAGACCGTCAAGATCGTGGATACGCTCCGTGAAATTGAATTCTCATAAAATCTCAAATTCCAAGAATAAACTTGGCACTGGTCATGCTATCGTTTAAAGTTCAACTCTTTAGTGTCCTGAAATCAAAACTGAAAGCCGATTCCATTGATCTGGAAACCCCTGAAGGAATTAGTGTGAGCGAGTTTCTGGATTTGGCATGTGTGCAGTATCCGACGATGGAACCCTATCGGCGTGTGATGCGATTGGCCGTCAATCAGACCTACTCCGAAGACGCACATATCCTTCAGGATGGTGACGAAGTCGCCATCATAACCCCGGTAAGTGGTGGCTGACGAATCACGCAAACGTCTGGTGCAACTTTCATATGACCGGATTGATATTCCGGCGGCATACCAGTTCCTGCAGACTCCCGGTGCAGGCGGGGTTGCCGTGTTTGTCGGAACCGCACGGCAGTGGACCGGCGAAAGAGAAACTCTGTCTCTGACCTACGAGAGTTATGAACCGATGGCGTTCAAAGAGATGCACCGGCTGATAGACACAGCGGACGGCAAATGGCCGATCCAGCGCGTATGCCTGCTCCACAAACTTGGCGAGGTGCATCCGGCCGAAGCAAGTGTGTTGGTCGGAGTCGCGACAGCACACCGGGCCGAGGCATTTGTAGCCTGCCGCTTTCTGATTGACCAGTTAAAAGCTCAGGTTCCGATCTGGAAACAGGAACGACTCACCGATGGGCAGAAGGTCTGGGTGGAAGGAAATTATCCCTCCAAGTCACCTAACTCTTAAGTACACTCAGGATTCGTGCTTTAGGATCTGGGTGGACATCAGGTGTGAATGGTTTGCCCGACACCTTCTCAAAGAGATCAATATAGCGTTCCGATACCTGCATACGGAATTCGTCAGGCAGGGCAGGTGCCACTTGGCCATCCTGTCCACGAAATCCCTGATCCATAAGCCATTCGCGTACGAACTCCTTGGATAACTGCTGTTGCGGTTTACCCTGTCTTAGCAGTTCTTCATAGGGATCAAGATAGAAATAACGTGAAGAGTCGGGGGTATGTACCTCATCAATCAATACCCAATCCCCGCTGGGAGTTTGACCAAACTCATACTTGGTGTCAACCAGAATTAGCCCCTGAGCGGCTGCAAGTTCTGTACCTCTCTGGAACAGGGCCAAGGCGATCTTCTCAAGGTGATCAAAAGTGTCTGCACGGATCAAACCCTGTTTGATCGCCTCTTCACGGCTGATATCTTCGTCGTGCCCAACCTGTGCTTTGGTGGTAGGCGTGAGAATGGGTTTGGGAAGCCGGTCATTTTCGCTTAGTCCATCCGGCAGTGACTTGCCGCAGAGGACCCGTTTCCCGCTGCGATAGGTCCGCCAGGCATGCCCCACCAGATAGCCTCTCACCACAAATTCAAGCTTTCCTGGATCACATTTCTGGGCAATGGTTACGTTCGAATCCGGCACACTTAAGATGTGATTGGAGATAATGTCGCGGGTTTTTTCAAAGAAGTAGGCAGCCAGCTGATTGAGTACCTGTCCCTTAAAGGGAATCGTCCGGGCCAGAACCTGATCAAAAGCAGAAATGCGATCCGTAGTGACCATAATCAGACGGTCTCCCTGATCATAGGTGTCTCGCACCTTGCCTTGATACTTGGTGCCCAGATCTGCAAAATTTGTCCCAGTTAAGGTTTTGTTAAGTTGGTTTTCGATTGCTTTGCTATGCATGTCTATGTTAAGGTTGGGGTATAGTTACTTGATCTTCGTATCTGAAGTTTAGCGACGATCTTTTGGTCGATCCGTTCAGATTCTGAAGGATGTCTCTGACGAGAAATTAAACGCTCAGCAGCGAGTCTGCCAGTTTCCTCAATGCGTTGATCCACACTACTCAGTCCTAAATAGTAACTGATCTTAATGTCATCATATCCGACGAGAGCAATGTCTTCAGGTATACGCAGACCCGCATCCCGTATTGCTTTCCACGCACCAATTGCCTGCACATCACTGGAGGCCAGAACTGCTGTGATCCGCGGAGTTACCCGCAGAAGTTCATTCATTGCTTCAAATCCATGCTCCTCGCTGAATCCGGCATGTTTGGTCGTAACACCGCTTTGAATGAGGCTGCTATCAAGGGGGACTTTATGCTTTTTGAGTGCTTTCTGGTAGCCGCGAATACGCTCAAGTTGTACATAACCGTCCGTATAGGCACGAATAAGGCCAATCCGCTGATGTCCTTTTTTCAGTAGATGATTCGTAGCCTTTTCAGCACCCTTTGAATTATTCCAATAGAAGCAGTCAAAATCTGTATGATGGTTGCCGATCAGAATTACCGGCGCATTGAAGGCTTTTAATTCTTTCGCAAGGGGAGGCGAAACCGGAATCCCTGCCAGAATCAACCCATCTACTTTTCCACCTTTTAACTTGCTGCGCAAGCGTTTCAACGGGTCCGCACTACCGAGATCAAACAGGAGCAGGTCGCAATCTGTGTCCGTATCCATGAAGACCGTTCGTAAGCCCTTAAGCAGGGAGTTATGGAAGGCGGTCGTGATTGTGGGCGTTGCAATTGCAATCAGGTTTGAACCCTGCTGTGCCAGAGATCGTGCAACACGATCAGGAAGATACTTGAGCTCATCAACGACCTTAAGAACATGCCTCTTAGTATCTTCTGCCACATTGGGAGAATCATTGAGCACACGGGATACGGTGGAAATGGCAACCCCGGCCCTCTTTGCAACTTCATAAATGGTAACGCGTGATTTAGGACGTGACATGCGCGAATCCCGGATTCTTAGGTGATGATGATTGACGACACAAGCGTTATACAACTCCTTTGTACTATATTCCGGGTTTAGCTGTTCTTAAAAGGACTCCAATGGCAAGTGTAACCTTTGAAAAGGTCCGAAAAGTATACGATAACTACCATCTGGCCGTGGATGGGGTAAGCTTTACGGTCGGAGACGGCGAGTTGATGGTGCTGGTTGGACCATCCGGTTGTGGGAAAAGCACAACACTGCGAATGCTGGCCGGTCTGGAGTCTGTAACCGATGGATCCATACGTATTGATGACCTAGTCGTGAATGATATTCCGTCAAAGGATCGTGATGTGGCGATGGTATTTCAGAACTATGCACTCTATCCACATATGACAGTCTTCAATAATATGGCTTTTGGGTTAAAGCTTCGCAAATACTCAAAAGCAGAAATCAAACAGCGGGTAGGGCAGGCCGCCGAAATCCTAGGCATTACGGATATCCTTGACCGAAAGCCAAAGCAACTCTCTGGTGGACAGCAACAGCGGGTCGCTGTTGGACGTGCCATTGTTCGTAAGCCGAAGGTCTTTCTGTTTGACGAACCTCTTTCAAATCTGGATGCAAAATTACGTGTCCAAATGCGTACGGAATTAGCCCGCTTACACCGGGAACTGAATGCCACAATGGTCTATGTAACGCATGACCAGACCGAAGCAATGACACTGGGAGATCGTATAGTGGTCATGAATGAGGGAGTTATCCAGCAAATTGATGATCCCGTGACATTGTACAAATGCCCGAAAAATAGATTCGTAGCAGGCTTTATTGGCAGTCCAGGTATGAATTTTGTGAATGGGTCCCTTGAAGTCTTGGATGGAACAATCCGATTTGTTTCCAGGAAACGTGATCTGCATCTCAGGATTCCCCTGAAGTCAACTGCAGTTCAGGATGGGAGTCCGGTGGTATTAGGGTTTCGGCCTGAAAACATCAAACTCACTTCAAATACTCACGACCACTCCGCAGGGGGAATTCTTGAAGCGGAAGTCGTATTTGAGGAGCACCTGGGGGCGGAGTCTTATGTCTATGGGAAGACACCTTCCACCACATTTATGGCCCGGGTGTCTGGCACGTCAAGTTTTGGTATTGGAGCACGCCTGCGGTTTGAGTTAGATCTTCACCATATCCATCTCTTTGATGCAAAAACAGGTGAGACCGTATCCGCGGAGACAGTCGGGAACAGGAATGATCTGGATTGCTGAATTTCCACGGGAGATGATTCCTCAATGACGAACTGGAAGGTTATAGCCATCCGGGGACTGCTTTCAGATTTATCATGGTTGCGGGATGGGGCAGTTCTGTCAGATCTGGCTTTCGCCTCTTTGTCCTAATCCCCCTGCATTCCAGATCCATTTGTTACAATGAACCAAATCCGTGATTTGTTATTTACCCCGGAGACCTGCTCCAGTACATAAACCGAAATATGCCTGTTTTTTTGTGTCCTGTCACGCGGTTCAGTTTAACTCTCCGAGTACATTCATCTTAAAATGGACGAAGTATCTCAACTTACGGTCAATTCGGGCAATGAAACTGTTCAATTTTCGAGATGGGTTGAGGACAGTTCTTCGATTTCCCCAATGTCAGTTGTACATGCGATTCGTGATCACATCATAGCCGTGTAGACATCCATACTTGCACAGCCTCCTCCCGCCAAAAGATAGTACCATTACGATTGGGATCACCATATAGTACCGTAGGAACATCTCTGATGGATAACGAAAACTGCTCCGCTATGCAGGAGATCATTTCCGTCCGTGCCTTTTTCCTCCGCTGAATCTTCTTTGTATCCAGACACCTTCAACTGGGAGTGCTCAGATATTGATGTATCTGGAAGAAGATTCATCTGGCCGGGCATGCGCATATTTACTTGTGGTCGTCAGGGACTGATGCCCCAGAGACTCTTTGACCAAATGGACAGGTGCACCATGATCCAGTGCGTGGGATGCGTGCGCATGTCGGAGCCAGTGCGGAGATATGTTCTGATCAAATCCTGCACTCTTTGCCGCACTTCGAACGATCCGCCAAATCTGCTGTCTGGAGAGTGCTCCCCCCTTACGTGACCGAAAAACAGGCTGGTTTGGTTCGCTGGTTTCCATTTCCGATTTAAGTTCCATCAACTCCTCCCAAACGGAGGCCGGTATAACTAAGGTTCTTGTTTTGTTGCCTTTGCCCAGAAGTGTGATCTGGCCCTGCCGATTATGGTTCCGTGCGATGACGGCCCCCCAGTAGAGGCAACTCAACTCGGATACACGAGCACCAGATGCATAAAATAATTTAAGGAGCACACGGTTACGCAATGTGTCTGTCTGCGCAAGAATCTGCGCAATATCTTCCTCGGTTAAAATACGCTCACTCAATTTTTCAGGGACACTCGGTAAGGTGACGGCTGCTCCTACATTGAAGAGCAGATATCCAATTCGATGAGCAAAACTGAATAGACTCTTAATGGCGGCCAGTTTGCGGGCTTGTGTTGCCGGTAAAGCACCTTTTTGCTTTAGATGAGTCGCCCAATCCCAGAAATGCTGCAGTTTGACCTCATTTAATGGTAGATCCACGAAGTCTACGAACTGCTCTATATCACGTACATAGGCTTCCTGGGAATGAGAACTTTTTCCCTGCAGCCACAATCGGATTAGATGCAGATCATCATCTGCCTGGCTGACACGCGAAGAATTGACCGGTACAAGCATAGTTAGGTGAAATCGCTTGAATATAATACACCAATGTGTTAGCGTACCCGCAATTTATGAGTGAAGTGTCAGCACAATGTATGAAACCATAGTGACTTCAGATGATGACATCGCTTAATTCAACTGCATTACTGTCTTCGGGGGCCATTTCATTTGTCCATTCACGACCCCATCTGCCTCCCGTTTCTACCAGAATGCACAATCTGGCCAGACCCCAGGATCATACATGTTATAGCCAAAACAGTTCAAAGACCAGAAACAGCTGTAGAATCAGATTGAATTTGCCCACCTAGATCGGCCCAATTTCCATTGCTATTTTGTGGGGTATGGGTCGGGGGATTCTGTCGGCAGGACTTGTGGTTGGAGCCTAATGTATTGCACGGCATAAGCGGGGCCTTTAACAAACTAGATGTTTCTATGCCACGACCACGAATTTCCATGAAGCATATACGGGACGTTTTGCACTAGCGCCACAAAGATGGGTGCAGCAAACGTCAAATCGCAAGCTATTTGCAATTGTCGCCCGGTACGGTGCGCAACTATCTTCGCCGCGCGGAGGCGGCGGGATTGAGTTGGCCGCTTCCCTCGGATCTGAATGATGAGGCGCTGTCGGCATTGCTGTTTCCACCCAGGGTATTGCCGGATCGTGCGCAACCGAACTGGCCGATGATCCATAAACGATTATCGCAGCGGGGGATGACGTTGGAGCGAGCCTGACATGAGTACCGCCGAGTTTATCCGGACGGGTACTCGTTTGAAAAGATAAGTTTCGTACGCACCTCCCCTTCTACTGCAAAATGAACGAAATTTTACAGGGCGCATCCTCCGTGATGATATTTTCGTGTAGCCTGTTACCAG
>JAJECE010000116.1 GCA_022822185.1 Rhodothermales bacterium
CGGGAGTGCATCCGAATAATCCCCCGCCTGCTCGTAACCCGCCTCCAGATCGCCGCCCCTGCTTTTGTGTTCCACAATCAGCAGACCCGGCCAGAATAAATCAATGAAGCCCGCACGGTTGTCCAACTTGGCTACATGCTGTTCATAACGGGCAACACTGCGACGGCGAACGCCGAAGATCTCAAAAAAGTCGTTGTAGAAACTCTGGGCCTCTCCTTTCTCATACACCGCACCGCTCCATTCCTCGGAGAATTTGACGGCACGGGTTCGGATCTCGTTCCAGGAAAGACGCATCAGGTTACGGGGACTTTACGGTAAGTTACGGGATACACATGTAAGTGTGCTCTTGGGAGGTTCTTGCAAAACTAATAATCTAGGATAAAAAGCGCTCCTGGATGCACTCAAATGAACACAAACCCTCAAGATCAAGGTTTTTGCAAGAGTCCCCAGTGCAAGTTAAAGTTTTGTATGCTTGGAGATTGAGAGTACCCAGCTAAACAAAAAGATTCCCTCCGTAGCAAAGCTAAGGTTTTCCATGGATAACTGCCACATGAAAGTATCCGATACATCTACCTACTGGAATAAAAATAAGATCAAGTTGGGGCTACGGGGATTCGGGCTCAGATGCAGATGGTTAAGCCATCCTTTTCGGAGTTTTAACCAATTTGGGGTTTTGCAAGAGGCTCTTGGGATTGGCAAAAACGCATCTCTCAGGTTAGGTATGCATCATGGGTTCTGAATTGGCTTACAGATGATCAATCAAAGTTAAGGCAACCGCATGATTTAATATCCACTCACGCAAACGAATTGCGACATGATTTTTCCCCGCCCCAGTTTTTCGAATACCCAAAAATCAACCTTGATGGATGGTAACCACCGTGGTCAGGATGCGAATCCCAGTACATCTGCTACCAAATTCAAAGTTCGGCGTTCAAGCCCTACTCTCTTCGATAAACCTCTATTTGAAATGGCGATACTTATTGATGGAAAGAAGATTGCAGCCGATGTACGTACAGAAGTGCGTCATGAAGTTGCTGCATGGACATCAGATGGACATACTTCTCCATATCTTGCGGTGGTGCTTGTTGGCAATAACCCTGCCTCGGCTTCCTATGTACGAGGAAAAATAAAAGCCAGTCAGAATGTTGGGATTGCAGGGGACACCTTGAAGTTTGACGAAAACATCTCTGAAGAGGCGCTTCTAGAAGTAATTCATGACCTGAATACCAGCCCCCATGTGAGTGGAATTCTCGTACAATTACCGCTTCCAGATCATCTTGATGCATCACGGGTGATATCCGCCCTGAATCCAAATAAAGATGTAGACGGATTACATACAGTGAATGCAGGTCGATTGGCTGCTGACCTCCAGGGATTTGTACCCTGTACTCCGGCAGGGATCGTAGAACTGCTACGCCGGGCAAATATTGATACTGAAGGAAAGCACGCCGTCATTATTGGGCGATCCAGTTTAGTTGGACGCCCGCTCGCAAACCTACTGCTCCGAAAAGAAAACAACGCAACGGTTACAGTATGCCACAGTCGGACACAAAATCTGCCGGAGATCTGTCGTCAAGCAGATATTCTTGTAGCCGCAATTGGACGTGCACACTTTGTAACCGAAGACATGATTAAATCTGGAGCAACCATCATTGATGTCGGGATCAACCGTGTCGACGATCCCGCCCATGCCCGGGGGTATCGCCTTACCGGTGATGTTGACTTTGATGCGGTATCGAAAATTGCTGGCTATATTACCCCCGTGCCAGGCGGTGTCGGACCAATGACCATCGCTATGCTCCTTAAAAACACAATGGTTGCAGCTAGAATTCTCAACTGATGCAGGTCGTATCTGAAAATACTCAGGTTAGTGATACGATACAGGTCACCGATACCACCTTGAGTATCAGCGACTCTTTGCAGATATCCGGCACTGCAGACACCACATCTGAGGTAAGCGGGACGATCCCTC
Organism: Rhodothermales bacterium; assembly: GCA_022822185.1. Classification (GTDB taxonomy): domain Bacteria; phylum Bacteroidota; class Rhodothermia; order Rhodothermales; family Bin80; genus Bin80. Next base: position 1,973 of record JAJECE010000116.1, read on the forward strand.
AGGTTTTTGCAGATGCGGGGACACTCGTTTACCAAGGCCGGTTCTCCGAAGCCTGGGATGCCGTAACGCTACAGATCGTAAGCGGAGTGACGGATCTGGCACCCAAAGTCGCAGGGGCCCTGCTTGTACTGGTCATCTTTTATACGGCCTATCGAATCCTGCAAAACTTGCTTCGCCGAATCCTGAAAAGAAGTAATGTCGTGCAGGCCGGCCTGCAAACGCTCGTATTGCAGGCCTTCCGGCTCCTCTCTATCGTTCTTATTGCCATTACCGTTCTACAGACCATCGGGATCGACCCTGCTGCACTGATTGCCGGAATTGGGGTTGCTGGTATCGCATTCGGTTTTGCAGCCCGGGATACCGTTGAGAATATTCTGTCGGGGGTCAGTATCCTGACTGATAAAGCCTTTCGTATCGGGGATACCCTGATCGTTAGTGACACCTATTGTGTGGTCGAAAATATTACGCTTCGAACTACACGACTCCGAACCCCTAAGAATGAGGTTCTGATCGTCCCGAATCAGCAAATGGCCAATGAACGAATTCTGAATCACACCATCGCCGGTGCCCTTCGGATCGAAATTCCGTTTGGCATTGCCTACAAAGAGTCGCCGCAGGAAGCCCGCCTTGTCATTCTGGATATCACAAAAGGGGATTCACGCTTAATGGAGGACCCTGAAGCAAAAGTTGTCGTCACCAGTCTGAATGACAGCAGTGTCGACTTGAGTTTGTGGGTATATGTGGAAAACCCAAAAGAAGAACGCCAGATTATTTATTACTACACTGAAGCCATAAAAGAAGCCTTGAACAGGGCAGGCATCGAGATTCCATTCCCTCACATTCAACTGATCCAGGACTGAGATCACGATGACGATTGGACCGCTCAGGCATGAGGACTCCTGGTGGCCTGGGAATTTTTACGTAACCAGATAGTAAAAAGGACCGGGCAATGTACATACAATTTTGCCCGTACATGCACGAGCGTCCGTAGCATTCAATCTGAACTCCAGGGAATCCAGCCGACCCCCTGATGCCCAAAATCAAATTCGTCCGGGTGCAAACATTCTGCGAGGATCTCCGCTGACTCCACAACCCGGGGGCCTGGACGATTAAAGTACTGATTACCGTCTGTGACATAAACACGCTGGTTCTGTACAGCCGGAAGGTTCTTCCACTCAGGGCTTGAAGTGAGTGAATTCATCTCACGTAAAGACCGGCCAATATCAAACCCGCAAGGCATAATCGCAATCACGTCGGGTTCCGATGCCGAAAGTTCGTCCAGAGAAAGGTAGCCTGAGTGTTTTCCTGGCTTACTAAGGAGATTGCACCCTCCAGCACAGTCTACCAATTCGGGAACCCAGTTGGCGGCAATCATCAGCGGCTCCGTCCACTCAATACAGGCAATGGTAGGATGACGGGGTATTTTTTGTGCTTTACTGCGTAATGAATGAAGTCTGTCTTGAAGTCTTGAAACCAGCACCTTACCACTTTCTGGATCATCCAACGCATCGGCCACACTCTGAATATCTGTCCAGACATCACTGAGCTCCATTGGTTGAAGTGAAACAATTGAAGGGGCCGAACTCACAAGTTTACACACCGCCTCTTCCACATCAAGAAAACTTACTGCACAGACTTCGCACTGGGTTTGCGTGATAATAATACTGGGGGAAATCCTGTCCAATAGTTCGGAGTTAACCTTGTACACCGACAGGCCATCTCGGACAATCGTTTGGACCTGATTGTCAATCTCCGCACTGGAAGACTCTGTCCGAATCTTTGAAGATGAGCACACGGGAATCTGTGTAACCGTCGGCGGATAATCACATTCATGCGATATACCGACAAGGTTGGACTCGAATCCCAAGGCACATACGATCTCTGTGGCACTTGCGATGAGGGATACAATCCGATGGTTCATGATACTCTCCCTTTCAAACAAAATATTCACGTATACACATGATAAACCCGCAAAGGGCTTGTCTAAGAAAAACAATTCTCTGGCTCGCCCCCTATCCCCGATTCCAAACATCCCGGCTGCCATTTGGTTATATCGCTAACTTCTGCGATTGTGCGCAGAAAGAAGAGAATCACCAGCCTTGAAATAAGACATTTGAGGCAGATGTGTTGATCCAACAATGCAGCCAAATATTGTAAGAACGAATGGGATCCCCCTCACATGAACTCATGATCCACCACATCGGGAATTCATTCATACAACCATAATCTTGCCAGATCATCCGTTGGAACAACATCTGTATAACCCTGACTTGATTGCGTGATGGACAGTTTTGCCATTTACGCCCCCTATAAGGTCATCTTTGAATGGAACTCCTTGCCTATGCATTAGCCGCGCCGGTTATCGGGGTCATCCTTTACCCGGTATTGCATGACAATCCAAGACTCACCAAGATATTTGACCGCTGCATGTATGTGATGGTCCCTTTTCTCGTTTTAACACAGGTTCTGGAACATCAGATTGAACATCATGGCTGGGCCCCAGCAGGCATCTTCATCCTTTTGGGAGTCATGGTATTGGGGCTCCTGATACCGATTGGTATTGAATATCTATCTCACAGTATTGCACCGAAAACAGAGGCATTGTCTGTGATTGCAGGTTTTCTTGGATTGGGGCTGCATGTCCTCCTGGAAGGCTCCAGTCTGAATACAGATTCATCCACCATCATCATTCCCCTTACGGTCCACCGTCTTGCCGTAGGGCTCATGATCTGGTGGATATTATATCCCCGCTATGGTCTGCCCATTGCGATATTCGGAATTGCCGGGCTCTTATCCACGACGCTGACCGGATTCTTTCTGGCAAATATCCTGCCTCACGGATTTGCAGGCAGTGACTTGTTTCAGGCATTCGTAGCAGGCTCCCTATTACATGTGATTTTTCATGAACACTACCACGGAAACCCGCATGCACATGACCATTGACTTCCATATCCCCTCCCTTAATAAGGGCCCAGGGGAGCATGAAAGGGTTGGATGCGTTTGATTGGGGTTACCCCTGAGTTGAATTAAATGTATCCCCCAAAGTTGAATATTCTGCTGTTTCAGATACGCAAGCCTGATGATCCAATGCGCATCAGCGAAGTGGCTGCGTTCGCGGAATCCATTGACCGACTCCCGGAACAGATCATCGCCGTTGACCTAATCAACGAGCCGCCAAAACCTGAGGCGCTGAGGAATGCAGATATGGTATTAATCGGAGGAGCCGGGGATTATTCAGTTCCTGAAGGAGGCGAGTGGCTGGACCGGGCCCTGGATGCAATGCGCTTACTGCACGCCAAACGCAAGCCGGTTTTTGCATCCTGCTGGGGCTTTCAGGCCATGGCCGCCGCCCTTGGCGGTTCCGTGATTACCGACCCGCAGCTTGCCGAACTGGGCACACTTCAACTCAGACTCACCTCCCGCGGGATGAAGGACCCCATCTTCAAGAGCCTGGGCACCCCATTCTGGGCACACGTAGGGCATCACGACACCGTGGTGCAACTCCCTGAGGGTGCGATCCACCTAGCCGAAACTCCGCTGGTGGCCAACCATGCATTCTGCATGCCCGATGCGCCACTCTACTGCACACAATTTCACTCAGAACTGAAAAAGGATTTGCTGATCCAGAGGCTGATGACCTACCCCGAGTACACTAGGCATATCCTGGGAATCCCGGTAGAGGAACTAGTCAACACCCTTCGGGAAACCCCGGAATCCAATAATCTCATCCGCGAATTTGTCCGTCACATTTTTATCAGTTGAGATGAACTTCCCAATCCGCCACTTTCTCGCCCTACTGACGTTCCTGACTCCACAGGTGCAGGCACAATCACCACAAAATGGTGCACTGGTGATATGCCGGCGGTGGCATTCTGGACCCGGAAATTTTCAATCGCTTCGTGGAATTAGCCGGTGGTTCTGAGAGCCGCCTTATGGTCATTCCTACCGCAAGTGCATCGGACTCGTTCGGTATTGATTTTCATGGACTCCAGACATTCCGGAATGTCCATCGCATCCGGTAATCAGGCAAAAATCCCGGCGACCAGAAACGCACAAAAGGATACGCCTGCAATCAGTGCAGTGTATGGCAGCTGCGTATTTACATGGTCTACATGATCGCATGCAGAGGCCATCGAGGAGATAATGGAGGTATCCGACAGCGGCGATGCATGATCCCCGTACACGCCTCCTGAGAGGATCGCCCCCAGCATGAGGGGCTCCGAGAGTCCGAGTCCCGCCGCCAGAGGCAACGCCAAGGGAATCAGAATGGCAAATGTGGTCCAAGACGATCCCAGCGTGAAAGATACCATGCACCCAATCGCAAAAACCAGCGCCGGCAGCCACCATGTCCAGATGTCCTCTCCCAATACCGAAACAATGTAGGGGCCCATCTCCAGATCACGTGAAACTTTTCCAAGTGCAAACGCCAAAACTAACAGGGCAACCACACCCACTAGACCTGAGGCCCCCTTGATCACATAATCGGTTGACTTTGCAGGTGTCAACAGCATTTCTCCCTGACGTGGAATCATATAAATGACCATCGCCACGATCACGGCAATCCCGACCGCCCACAATACGGCAGTGGAGCCACTTCCCTGCATCAGGTTCCCCTCCCCCGTCACATAGAGGCTGACAAAGATCATCCCGATCATCACAAAGATGGGAATCAGAAAATCATAGACCCGTCCAAGCCCCGGACGAATTGGCGCCAACCCCGCCACCTCATCCGCAATCATGGGGACGGAGTCAGGACGAATCAACTGTCCAGTTGTTGCCGCCCGGTGCTCTGCCCGGCGCATTGGCCCAAAGCTCCAGCCGGTCAGTGCAAGCAGCAGCGCAAACAAGATTGCCAGAAGCGAGAAAAAATTGTAGGCGAGTGCAGCAACCAGAGTATTCACTGCGGTTGTTTGGTATCCCTGAACCAGCAGCAACCCCAACACGAATGCGCCCCAGCCGTTGAGCGGGATCGCCATACAGACCGGCGCACTGGTTGCATCGCAGTAATAGGCCAGCTTTTCCCGCGGTAACTTCAGACGGTCAAAAAACGGGCGGCTGAGGGTGCCGACCACCAGGGAGGTGATACTGGACTCAACAAAAATAAGAAGTCCTGTAACCCAGGCGAGTAATTCCACCCCCCTCCGCGTCTTTGCGAGTCCCGCCCTCTGAACAATCCGCACAAAAGCGGCCACTCCCCCCGAAACCTGCACCAGCGCAATGAGCCCGCCGACCAAGAGGCTGAAGAGCAGGATTTTGGTATTGGAGGGCTCTGCAAATACCGCAACCATCACTTCTGCCATCTGTGCCAGCCCTCCCAACGGGTTCCCCCCCGCCAAGATCGTGGTTCCAACCCACAGCCCCGCAACCAACGACAGGAAGACCTGTCGTGTCCACAGTGCAAGACCAATCGCCACGAGTGGAGGCAATAGAACGATCCAACCCATGTGCCGGACTATTTCCACTTAATATTGCACCCCATGGAGGGGCGCTGGGGCATCGTAACCACGCCTAAATTCAGGAGTTCGTCTATCGCCTGTAAAAAGTCTGTACCGGTCGCCTGCCCCGTTCCCGGACGGGTTTCATCAAACCGCCCCCGATACGCCAGACAGTGACTCCCATCGTACAGAAAAAAATCCGGTGTACATTCTGCGCCGTACGCTCTGGCCACCGACTGGGATTCGTCATACAGATATGGGAACGGATACTCTTTCTGTGCTGCACGCTTCCTCATTGCCTCAAATGAATCCTCCGGGTACTGAGACGCATCATTACTGCTGATCCCCACCATCTGTACGCCTTGCTCCCTACACACCTGTGCAACACGGATCAAGGCATCCTCAATATGAATTACAAACGGACAGTGGTTGCACATAAATACAATGGCAAGCGGAGCGCCGCCCGCAAAATCTTTCAGGCGGAGGATGTCTTTTCCAACAGCCTGGGAATTGCTGACAGGCAGTTCAAAGGCCGGTGCCTTTGAACCCAGTTCGGTCATTTTTGAGTAGGTCAGTGCCATTACGGTTCGGTAGTTAACGAAAATTCAAAAATAGGGAAATCGGCCATACTCGAAATCCTTATACATCTCCTCTTTCACGGACGCGGTGCAGAGGCTCGGTTACGCAGCGGGCAATACTTGCCAGATGCTCCCCGACCCGACCAATCGAACAGGCCCCGATCGTACACACAACCGCCCGATTTGCGGGTAAATCCGAACTGGCCAACAGATCAAAAATTCCCCGCAGTATTTCTGCGATCTTCTTTTGCTCATCCTGCACGGCCTCCGCTTTCTCTATATCTCCTTCCAAAAAACAATCCCGGGCCACATCAAACTGCGCAAGGGTCTGATTACGCAATTCGCGGATTTCATCCACAGTGGCACCGATACGGGGATGCGTAGCCAGTAAGGCCGCCGACTCCATAACGCGTCCCATACGCCCAATACGCTCTGCTTCCTGAGCCACGGTCAGAAGTTTCATGCACAGGACCAACTCCCGCTTGGGATCAATATTCAAGTGTTCCAGCACGGCCCGACGCACCGAGTGCTCACGCTTACAGATGACCGCTTCCTGCGCCGACAGATCTTCGTCAAGAATTTCATTTTCCAACAACCGCCCACTGGACGCAGCGAATAAATTGCGCCCCGTATCCAGCATCACCTTGATGTCATCCAAGGCATCCTTAATGAGCGGCGGCTGATTACCCGTAAGAAAATCTAAAAAGCCCATAACACCAAAAGAGACAGATCTTCAATCCCCGTTATACCCCTGATAGAGATGATGTTTGCAAATGTAGCGCAGTACCGGCTCCAAGATCAAATCCTGTACCGATTTTCCCTCTGCAAACCGCCTGCGGATCTGTTCCCCGCGCAGGGATATAACCGGCGCTTCCGCAAATTGCACCCGTCCCCGCAAGTATTCAGGCAGATCCGCACCCGAAACCGGGGAATCCGCCCGAGGATAAACCAGCAGTCGTACTTTCCGGGCAATCACATCCGGCTGTGCCCAGGTATCAAAATGGGCCAGACTGTCACTGCCGAGAATCAGATGGAATGCTGCACGGGGATGCGTCCTCTGGAGCGCGTCCAGCATCCGTATCGTGTAGGTCGGCGAATCAAGGGTTTTCTCTATCCCGGAAACCCTGAACGCGGAATGTCCTGCAATCGCCGCACGTACCATATTGAGCCGATGTTCGTAGGGTGTGAGTTCATGCTTTGGCTTATGAGGCGGAGCGTAGGCGGGAACCCACAAAACCTGATCCAGTGCAAACTGCGAACCTATGGTCTCTGCAATCGTGGAGTGCGCAATATGCGGCGGGTCAAAACTGCCCCCGAAAATCCCCATATTCATCGCACACACGCTACAGGGTTGGGCTGTCTGAAATCAATGCATCCAGCCTCTGCTTCGCCAGATCACCAAGTTCATTCGCCTGCCCCATCAACTCGCTCTCTGGAAAAAGATCCAGTAATCTCTGGTAATGAGTGATTGCTTTCTGAAGCCGCTCCGGCTGACGTGCTTCAATACTCTGTGCACTGAATTCTATGTAGCACCGCATTGCCCCCAGCAGGGCATTGTCTGCCAGCGGGGTATCTGGAAATTTATCAAAGACCACCTCATACGACAGTGCCGCTGCCTGATAGAGTCCCCGCCGTTCATAGAGTTTGGCCGCATGGAACTGCTTGTCTGCCAATTTCTGGCGCAATTCTCCAACACGCTGAATGGCAACCCCCACTGAATCGTGATTTGAATACAGCTGAATATACAGGTTGAATACCTCCACGCCCCTTCGCGTATTGGTCTGATCCAGTTCAATCTGCGGGGATCGCTCATAGAAGGTCATTGCCCGCTCAAACTCAGCATCTGCGACCCGTGGATCCGCTCGATAGAGTTCCGTGAACCGGGTATACTCACTTGCCGCCAGAATATAGTCCCGGTTCCTGCGATGGGAACGTGCAAGATAGAGCTGCGCATCAGCGGCCCACTCGTGCGTTCGCCCAAAATCGAATGCACCCTGAAAGTACTGCGCGGCCCTGCTGTAGCGTCCCGCATCATAATGGGAGAGTCCCTTCTCGTAAGCATCACTCGGCGAGTCGTAACTCAGACGCCCGGATCCAGAACAGCCTGCCAACAGCAGGAATGAGATAATCAGAAATTTTTTCATCAAGAAGTAAGCTAATTCAGTATCGCCGGATCCACTGCATTGAAACGTATGTTCCTCTGGAATCATTGTATACTTACCCGAATGACTCCAATTCTGTTTCGGCTCAGCGGACTAGTTGGGGACCTGCCGGCGTATGTTCAAACAAATACAGTGCCGTGTTCCGTCGCGCTTCCCCAAACTGGATACGCATCCGAACCCCCTCATACAGTGGTGCACGCTTCAGATCCCCTGCCAGATCGCCGTCCCCTTCCAGATTCTCCAGCAGTAACCCGGCAATATCATAGCCGATGTAGACCCACCGATCCGGCTCAGATCCTCCATGCGCCTCCTTGTATGCCTGATCAAACCTGCGAACTCTCATTCTGGTACTCTGGTAATCTACACCAACATAATACACTTTCATTGCAGTGCCCAGCCTGTCAATGTTAAGTGTGAGCCAGGGGGATGGCCCCAGGATGTAGGGGGTTAACCCCGCCGCCTGGAGCCCGCTCACCCCATTCTGAACAAATCGGGATGCCTCTGTCTGATCATCATGATAGACAGAAAAGAAGATGCCATCCGCAGATGAAAGGGTATCACGTCCGATCAATTGAGGAAGCCTGTTCCAGTCAAACGAAGATCCCACCTTATAGGTAAACTGAGGCATTAAACCATACGCATCCAGTTCCTCTGTGAATCCATATGCCATTTCCCGGCTTACCTCACTGCCTGCCTCTTCCACAATCCCGATGGCCTCCAGATTCATGTACTCGACCGCCTGGCGTGCGATTGAGCGCCCGCGTTCGGACAAGGTGGCATTCGCCTGAAAGACATAGCGTCGACCTTCGGTAAGCGTTGGGTCTGTGGCCAATGGCGCAATCAATACCGTTCCACTTGCTTCGGTCACACCGGCAGCCGCGTGGACCTGCCCGCTGAAAAGCGGGCCGATGATTACGGACACCCCTTCCTCTACCAGAGAGCCTGCGGCAAAGCGCGCCCCTTCATCGGTGCTTCCGGTATCCCTGAACAGGATCTTTATCTTCTGCTCATTCCTTCGATTATAGGCATCCACCGCCAACCGGATTCCAGCAAATACTGACCGTGTTATCGCCAGTTCGCCGGCGGAGAGGGGAAAGGCCAAACCCAGCCGGATGGCCCCGTCGTTCCACCCTGCATATTGCAAATCCTGCCGCGCCGCTGCAATCAGGTCCCTTGCCTCCGCAAAATAGCGGCTATCGGGATATTGGGCCTGGAACTCCTCCATGAGTTGAATCGCTGTAAGGTATTCGCCCAGACGATGCAGCGATTTTCCCGCCATGAGGTAAGCGGCGGTTGTTTTCCTGTGCACACGCTCCCGCTCGTAAATTTCCCTGAACCGAAAATAGGCCTCCGAATAGTCTCCCGATTCAAAGGAATCCAGTCCGGACTCAAATATCTGCTCTGGATCGGATATGCTGACGGGCTGGGCATGCGCAACCATGTCCAGCTTCGCCGCAAACAAAATAATCACGATCCCGATCTGAAATGATTTCATCTCCGCTCTATTCCCATTCAATGGTCGCCGGGGGCTTTGAACTGATGTCGTAGGTGACCCGGTTAATGCCCCGCACTTCATTCACAATCCGGTTGGCCACATATCCCAAAAATTCCAGAGGCAGTTTGGCCCAGTCCGCCGTCATTCCATCCCTGCTGGTCACCGCTCGGAGTACACACACCTGCTCGTAAGTGCGTTCGTCTCCCATCACGCCGACACTCTGGACCGGAAGCAGGACTGCAAAGGCCTGCCACACCGCATCATAGTGCCCCTGGGCATGCAGTTCCTCAATAAAGATCCGGTCTGCCTCCCGAACAAGTTCCAGAGTTTTGTCCGATACTGCACCAAGAATCCGAACGGCAAGACCGGGTCCTGGAAATGGATGCCGCCCAATCATCTCTTTCGGTAATCCAAGTAAGGTGCCGATCTCGCGAACTTCATCTTTGAATAATTCCCGGAATGGTTCCAGGATTTCGAACGGATGATCTTCCGGTAATCCGCCGACATTGTGATGCGTCTTTATCGTCACACTCGGCCCCTTAAAGGACACACTCTCAATCACATCCGGGTAAAGCGTTCCCTGTGCCAGGAATTTTGGCTTTGCACCTAGTGTAAAGGAGATGGCGGACATCGCTTCTTCAAAGACATGTACAAACGTGTTCCCGATTATGATTCGTTTCCGCTCCGGATCCGTAACGCCCTGCAGCCTCTCCAGAAATCGCTCACTGGCATCCACCGCTTCCAGACGGATATGAAAATGATCCCGAAAGGTTCGCTGTACATTGTCCCATTCCCCATGTCGAAGCAGCCCATTGTTGACAAAAATACAAGTAAGCTGATCTCCTATTGCTTTGTGAATCAGGCAGGCGGCAACCGACGAATCCACGCCGCCGGAGAGTCCAAGAATCACATTGTCTCTGCCCACCACATCCCGGATCTCCGCAATCTTCTGCTCCAGAAAAGAGGCCGGTGACCAATCACAACTGCAGCCGCAGATATCACGGACAAAATTCTCAAAAACCTGATGGCCATGTTCGGTGTGCACCACCTCAGGATGAAACTGCACCCCGTAATGCGGGAGCACCTGATGACGCAGGGCGGCAATCGGTGCACTGGCGGTATCTGCAATCATCTCATACCCCTGGGGAACATCTACAGGCAGGTCGCCATGACTCATCCAGACCTGCGAGCCATCTTCCATTCCTTTCAAAAGATCCTCTGCGTGGAAAATATTGATCCGGGTGCGTCCGAATTCCCGATGTGCTGCCGCCTGAATCCTTCCCCCGGCTGCATGCACTAGAGCCTGTAATCCATAGCAGATCCCAAGCAGGGGCATTGGTGCGCCATCGTCTCTGCACAATTGCAGAAGTGCCGGATCCAGCTGTGGCGCTCCCGCCTGATAGACCGAACTCGGCCCCCCCGACAGGACGATCCCCCGCACACCTTCCAGGTCATGAACTGGAGCTGTACAGGGGAGGATTTCTGAAAATACCCCTGCCTCACGTATGCGCCGCGCAATCAATTGGGTATACTGCGCCCCAAAGTCAACAACAATGATTCGCTCATTCATGCAGATGGAAGCGCTTATGCCACATGATCCGCATACTCCTGAGCAGACAGCAGAGATTCGATCTGGCCCGGATCCGACAGACTGACTTCAATGATCCAGCCCTCCCCGAACGGATCACTGTTTACGAGTTCCGGATTCGTCTCCAGTTCTGTGTTATGCTGATGGATGGTCCCGCTTACCGGAAGGAAGAGATCCGACACGGCCTTGACGGCTTCAACCGAGCCGAACACATCCCCCTGTTCCATAATCTCTCCTTCCGGCTCCAGTTCGATAAAGACGATATCCCCCAGTTCTCCCTGCGCAAAATCGGTGATCCCAATCGTCACGGTCTCGCCGTCCGCATGGATGCGGACCCATTCATGCTCCTCGGTGTATTTCAGTTCTTCGGGAAGTTTCATCGATAAAAATAATCTTAAGGGTTTACTTGAGCATTTGTGTCTCTACGAAATGCGTATTGACTTCGCCGGACAGAAATGCCGGATGCTGTAACAATTCTTTATGGAACGGGATCGTTGTTGCGACCCCCTCCAGCACAAATTCATCCAGTGCACGCTGCATCCGCCGGATCGCCCATTCCCGGGTCGGTGCGCAGGTGATCAGTTTCGCAATCATGGAGTCATAATGGGGAGGGATAACATATCCGGCATATACATGGGTGTCCATCCGCACCCCCGGGCCTCCAGGGGGATGGAACTCAACAATCCTGCCTGGGCAGGGACGAAAATTTTTAGCGGGATCCTCCGCATTGATACGACACTCAATGGCATGCCCCTGGATCGGGATCTCCGACTCAGAGAGGCGCTCGCCCATGGCGATCCGGATCTGCTGCTGAATCAGGTCTGCCCCTGTGATTTCTTCCGTGACGGGATGCTCTACCTGGATCCGCGTATTCATCTCCATAAAATAAAACTCGCCGCCTGCATCCAGCAAAAATTCCACGGTCCCCGCACCTTCGTAATTCACCGCTTCGGCACCCGCAATTGCGGCCGCCCCCATACGTGCACGCAAGTGTTCATCTACAGCAATGGAGGGCGCTTCTTCCAGCAGTTTTTGATGGCGGCGCTGGATCGAGCATTCTCGTTCTCCATAGTGGATTGCCCGGCCTCGTCCATCCCCCATGACCTGAAGTTCAATGTGTCTTGGATTCTGGATCAACTTCTCAATATAGATATCCGAATTCCCGAAGGCCCCTTCTGCTTCCGCCTGTGCCGACTGGAAGTGGAGTTCAAAGTCTTCCGCCTTCCAGACCGCACGCATCCCGCGCCCGCCGCCCCCTGCACTGGCCTTAATCATGACAGGATACCCAATGGATTCTGCGAATTCCTTCCCTTCTTTCAGTGATGGCACGACCCCATCTGAGCCTGGAACGACCGGAACGCCTGCGGTACGCATCTGATCTCTGGCACGGCTCTTGTCTCCCATGACTGCGATGGTTTCCGGGGAGGGGCCGATAAATTTCAGATCATGATCGGTACAGATTGCGCTGAACAGCGCATTCTCTGCCAGAAAACCATACCCTGGATGGATTGCATCTGCACCGGTGACCTCGGCCGCTGCCATAATCCGGTCCGGTTTGAGGTAACTCTCGCTGGACACCGCAGGACCGATGCACACCGCCTCATCCGCGTAACGCACATGCAGCGCATTTTTATCCGCTTTAGAGTAGACCGCGACGGACTTTAATCCCATTTCTTTACAGGCACGAATCACTCTCAGTGCAATCTCCCCCCTGTTCGCAATCAGGATTTTTTTCATACGGGGATCCAGATTATGCGGGATCAACCATCAGCAACGGCTGATCATATTCAACCGCATCGCCATCACTGACAAGAATTTCCAGCACAGTCCCTGCAATTTCCGATTCCACTTCATTCATCAATTTCATTGCTTCCACGATGCACACCGTCTGGCCCTGACCGATCCGGTCACCAACCTTTACAAACGGATCTGCATCCGGTGCCGGCTTGGCATAAAAAGTCCCTGGTGTGGGAGACAGGATCGGGATCCCTTTTGTCGCATCAGGCTCCGGGGGGGACCCGGACACCGCCTGCAGCGGGGTATTCTGCTGCGCTGCACCGGCCGCCGGCGACAGGTCAGCAACAGCGACCTGAGTTGGCGGCGGTGTCTGCACGGCGGAGGGGGCATACTTGCGAACCAGAACGCGCACCCCGTCTGCCTCAATTTCCACCTCGGCGGCTTCGCTCTCCGATGCCATCGCAATCAGTTCACGTATACGATCAAAATCGGCTTTGGACCAGTTTTTAGAAAAAAATTTCGGCACGGACTTAATGGTTGATTCCTGATGATTGGTGAACTACTCTGTAACTCGCGTGATATAGTCTCCGGTGTCTGTATTGACACGGACCAAGTCTCCTTCGGAGACAAACAGTGGTACATTGATGGTGGCACCACTCTCCAGTTTTGCCGGTTTCGTGGCTCCGGTCGCCGTATCTCCCCGAACACCGGGATCGGACTGAATGACGCGTAATTCCACACTCTTGGGGAGTTCGGCCAAAAGCGGTTCTTCGGTTTCTGCATGAAACAGGATATCAATGGCTCCCCCTTCTTTGAGGAACTCCCGTTTCGCCACATTTTCTGCAGGGAGCGAAAACTGTTCATAGTCCTGCATGTTCATAAAATGCATCCCAAATGCATCTTCATACAGGAATTGATGTTCCCTGCGTTCAATCCGTGCACCTTTCACCTTTTCACCGGCCCGGAATGTCTTGTCTACAACCCGGCCGGTGCGGACATTCTTCAATGTCGTCCGAACAAACGCTCCCCCCTTGCCGGGTTTGACGTGTTGAAATTTGACAATCTGCCATAGCTCACCTGTAATTTGCATGGTAAAGCCATTCCGAAAGTCTGTCGTATCTGCCATGACTCGTATCAACTGTTGCGCACACGGACCGTAAATATACGGCCTATTCGCGTATTGTACGCATGCTCCACTGTAATTTGCGTCAAACCGGGATCTTACTCAAGTCTGGAATTCGGCATCCAGGGACACCATGTCACATGCCTCAACTTTGTCCTTTTCAGAACAGTTTATGCCCGAGTTCATGATTTAATGGCGGCTTGTGTACATGAGTAATCTGGAACTAGGCCCCTTTCTGGCCAAATGTACGGTACAGTACGAATCAATCGGGAAAAATGATCTGCATCCCTTACTGCTGCACAACACCATACCCGCCTGATGCCCTACCGGTCAGGGTTTGTAAGACAAAGCCCCCCGTTGGTACAGAGACACTGGACAGATCATCTGCGTAACATTGCTCCAGCACTCACCATCCCCTCAACACTTGTCATTCCAGAAATCCCGAAAATCAAGGACATGGAGCGCAGATACGAAGGGGACGGTAGAACAGCCGGACAGGACTGTGTAACGGAAGTCTGGAGTAAACAGTTCCATATTGAAGGCGGGCCGGGGATTCACGGAACGCTGTTTCAGCGAACGGAGAGATCCTGAGCAAAATGAATCTTACCATGCCGTCCATACATATGGGCGCGGCCGTTGCATGTCAAAATCCGAGTTTCTGTGTCTGGTGTGTGAATATAAATGTAACGGCAGTATCTCAATGCCGGAGATAGATTCCGGCAAGCCTGATTATCGGCCGAATGAGATCACGCCGATGTCGTACATGTTGTGGCTGAGACAAACCTGCAACCGGGCAACAGGGGATGAAACGCAAAAACTTGAATCCTTGGGGGCCCTCACGGATACAAGCCGGAAACAATCTGCCAGCAGAATCACTGAAACCAGAGTTCACCTTGCCATAACATGGAACCTCCCTGGGTAAATACCCCAAAACATATCCTACGGACAACCTTCAGATGATAGGTGAATACCATTGGCCTTGTCGGCAGATTACGGGAACTGATTCAGGATCCAGCACAGTTCATGGAACCTGTATTTTGGATCGGGGTACCAGCGGTTTGCAGCAGGGATGGCAATGCGGGAAATGAGCGTTTGTGACCCGCAGAAGAAGGCTGATGGCCACAAAAAAGTTTCTGAAACAGTTGGTCTGGCAGAATCGTACCATATAATTATGGCGTTGCGTATCTTTATGGGTAATGGTCTGTACCCCAATGACAGGATTTACACTTTCAGTCTCCGGTGAGGGAAACATCCGTATGGTTGCCTTAAAGAATTGTCGACTTCGTGGCGTACAAGGTTTGATTCCTTTTTGCTCGTTGGATCTCTGATTGATGGAAGGATTTCAGAATTGCAACAAGATGCGCAGCGTTTCGGCGATACTTGCTCTTGCATGCGTTGCAGTGTCAGCGTTTGGACAGAATCCTGCGAATGTCTGCCCCTCAGTGTTGACTGTGCCTGCCGGTGAGTCCAGAATGATAGACTGTGACCTTGAGCCGGACATGCTTGCATATGAGTGGGAAAGTTCCAATCCATCCTGGTTGCGGTATTTGAGTGATGTCACGGAGATGTCTCCCCATTTTAACGCACCCGCAAATGTCAGCACTGCGCAAATCTTTGAATACCGCCGGTTCGGACGTGACGAAGAGGGAACGGTTGTAAGTCATGCATCAGTATCTGTTACTGTAAACCCGGCTGGCAGCCAGTTTCTTTGCCGTTATGACGGGGGGCCGGGTTGCCCATCGCTGGATAATACTGAGCAACCATTGCTGGATCACCGATGGGCGCCGGACGCTCCGGATATACCTGTAGACACTGCGCCCCCCTCTTTATACTGTGACCCCCGAGTCACGGCTGAAAGTGGCACAATCGCCGAGATTCGGTGCACCGGATCGCATCCATCAGGGGGACAGCTAACCTACAGGTCCGAATTTGACTGGCCCCCCTACAGTGAGACTAGAGTACTTGCAGATGGATTGTTTGACTATTTTATTCGTGTGCCGCTGATTGATGAACCGGCAGCGGTTCGGATCCTTGAGATTACGGCATCCGTACCGGGCGAAGATGTACAGGTGTCTCAGAACGTAGAACTTCATATCGTGAACCGGAGTCCGGCCCTGCTCTGTGAAGACATGCTCGTACAGGAATCTGTGGAAGCCGCCTTCCCGTGCTCAATGACATCGGATCGGGAGATTGAGTATCAGTTTATTTCGGATCCACCTCTGGTACAGCGAGGGATGTACGATTACTGGCCGACCTTCTTGGTCCCGGAAGTAGACCATGACCAATCGGTTCCCGTTATTGTACGGGCCTTTGATATCAATTCGGGGCATGTGGTCGAAGCAGAGTTTGTGGTGAGAATTCAGAATGCCTCCGGCCCGATGGATTTTACGGTTGACTGTAATCCCACAAATTCCGAAGTATACGAGGGGGCACCGCCCCTCATCATTACATGCACACCAATTGATAATTCATCGCCGAGCCTGGTGTGGAGTTATTCGGCAGAGGGAGATACTCCATTTTTCCCCTTCAGTTACTTAGGGCGATCAGAGGGCAGCTGGAGATTTGAGTTTACGGCTCCAGCTAATGTGGATGAAGACACATTTTATGAGTACAAGTTGACCGCCACCGATCAGGTTGACGAGACCACAGGCGTGTCCGACATTGAGATTCTGGTATTAAACACACCGCAAATTACGGTTTCCTGCGAGGATGCTTATGCGCGTACCGGCGACCCACCTCTGGAACTTTCGTGTGAAGCCGGCAACTCCAAGGAACTCCCGCTGGATTATCAGTGGACCTGGAGTCCCCGAACTCCGCCGCTGCGCCTGCTGGGAGACATAGATGCGACCCCCCTGTTTGACGTTCCAACCGCTGCGGAACAGCAGCAATTGAGTTTTGATTATGTCTATGATGTAACGGTTTCGGCAGCAGGTAATGCAGATGTTCCAGATCTTCCAGAGGCTTCTACGACCGTAACCGTAACCGTAGATAAAATTTTGGGGCAGCTGGGGCTGGATTGCGTCAGTCCCATTGAGGTCTACGAGGGGGATCCCGATGTTCCCATTGAGTGTTCAATTCAGGGACTCGTCACCGAAGACATAGGTGTAACATGGACCTGGCAGGCACTGGGAGAAGATCGCCTCAGGGAGGAAAACGGAACGTTTATCTTTGAGACACCCGAATCTGTCCCTGTCACGACAACCTACAGTTATGATTTTCAGATCGACGCACCGCCCCATTATGAGGCCTCTGAGTTGGAACGGGTTGATGTGATCGTCCTGAAGAGACCGATCCTCTCACTGAATTGTCAGGATTTGACCGTGAATGTAGGGATGCCTCCGCAACCCATCCTGTGCGAAGTAAGCAACGATCAGGATGCGGAACCGGATTACATATGGCAGTGGGATCCGACCCTGCTTCTGTCGAACACAGATACCGGCATGCCGATCTTTGCCACCCCCACTCGGCAACGGGCATATTCCGAAGAATATCCGTATAGCGTTTCTGTGCGCACAGAGATTTCCGATCCTGTAGAAACCACGGTTTCGGTCACCGTAATCAATCCCGACGCAGGGCCGTCCGAAGAGATTGCGGTCAGCACGTCAGAGTTAGACCTTGGGGTCGCCGGTCCGCAGGGGCAGATCTGGCTGGATCCGGCAACGGAGCAGGTATCCGGTCTGGTCTATGAACGAGGCGGCACGCACTCCGGGCGGATGATGATTCGGGCGCAGAGTGAGGTCACCGTATCCATTGAACAGCTTCAAGCTGCCGCCCTGCGTCAGGTAGACTCGCCGGGGGATTCGGGTGGACGACGCTCCGATGTACTGACACTTACTCCCCAGTGGGCATATTCGGAGTCCTGCGTACAGTTTGCCGCCAACACGCATGCCAGTCAAACCGTGCAGACGAGTCTACAGTCCGGCGACTGTCATGTGATACGAATCGGGGGAACCGTTGAACTTGAGGGGGCCGAACCGGGCAGGTATGCAGGTGAGGTTGCAGTGGTCGTCACCATTGAAGAGTTGGACCAGCTGTATTCCATTCCGGTGGTACTGACCGTGGAAGCAGAACGGCAGGTCGTTGTTCTGGGACCGGGAGGAGTCCGTCTGCAACCGGTTTCGGCAACAACGGAAGCGCTGCAGTGGAATCAGGGGATCGGTATCCAGCCGCAGGTTGCCGTGCTTGGCCCCAACATTCCATCGGGAACCTTTACAATGACGAATCCTTCAGTTCATTCCATGGAGGTGGAGGTGTCCACTGAATTTGGATATCGGGAAACCCAGGATGCAAATCCGTTCTCGGTACAGGCAACGGATGAACTGGGAGATCTGGCGGAACTGGTTTCTGTACATCCAAATGTACTCCTGCTGCTGCCCGGAGAAACCCGACAGGTGCGCTACACCGTACCTGAGCAGAAATTAGCCCAAATGGAAGATCGCGGCTACGCGGTACTCTTTAATTTCACGGTTACATCCCGTGCATACATTGATCAGAGTCAAGCCCCTGTAGCGGAACAGTCTGCGCGCGTTACATTCCAGGCTCCCGGCGTTTATATCCCGGGGCAAGGACCCGAGCAACTTCGCGCAACCGTTGAATCACGCACGGATCAAGGCGCAGTGATTCTGGTTGAAACGGATACATCCCCATTTTATGGCAATGCAATGATCGTTGATGAATCCGGGAATGAGCTGGGAAGGTCGGAAGTTCTGGTGTACACACGCAGCCGGGTGCGTATCGATTGGAACGCTCCCCATTCAGGTGAGTTGACACTGCGGTTTATTCCTCAGAATCCAGACCATGTTGCACCAAGTGATCTATCTATCCCTGCAAATGATTGAGTTAATGCTCTCTGGTATCTCACATTGTGCCCGATTCAGGCACCTCAGAGTCAGACGCAGCCGTCCATGGACATGGGCTGGCCCCGTTGTGCGTAATCTCTGTTTTGCAGGCTGGATGATGCTCCTCACTGTTCCGGTGGTGTACGGGCAGATTGCCGAAGTGACGCAACGTGTGCTCCCCGTAGCGGAATTTTCCGATGTAGAGTTCATCAGTACATTCCTTGAAGAATTTTTCATCTTTCCGGAAGACCCCAATTACACCTCGGGACTTTTTTACGATATCACACAGGATGGTTTTGGAACGAATGATCTGTTAGTCCTTTATCCATCCGAGGAACAGTTTCAACTGGGTTCTTATCTGCCGGAGCGGCTGTCCTCTGTGCTCAATACACAGGGCTTAGCTACAGACTATGAATTGTCCACCACCCGGGCACTCACGGAAGTGATTATCGCAGAGGCTGAAAATGAAACGAATCCCAAGAAGGCCCTGGCAGGTGCACTTCTTGCATCCATACAAAACTATTATACAGAGGGGGAATTCCAGGGCTATATTTCGCAGCGGAATGAAGATCTGAGTATCACGTTCTGGGGCTACACGGAGGATACGTGGACATTTACCCCCAAAGCGGCGCAATGTGTAGAGCCGCCGGACTCCGAGTCTCTGTTGATTGTGGCTCATAAGCAGCCGGAAATACGCACCTTTCTGGATATTGACGGATGCGTGATTGTAGAATCTTCCACCGCCGGGGGAGAGGTTTCCTCCCGGGTATGCAACTAACGAATTATGGACGACGATCGTAGCGATTTATTAGTGTTTATTGACCTTGCATTCGTTCTGTTAGTGGGGTTCCTGATCCTCACAGAAACGGATCCCAGACTGAATGTGGCGCTTCCGAGTGACCCCGAAACCGAATCCAATCCAGACGAGAGCGGGCCGACGATTTACAACTTATATTTCAACGGGAGCGCCCAATTTATTTTGGAAGACAGTCAAAGCACCATATGCAGTCCGATTGGTGTCCAAAATCTTATTGAATGTATGAAACAGGTAGCAAGTGCTATGCAGACCACGGTGTTTGTGCTTATCCCGCAGGGGAGAGCAACCGTACAGACCATGGTGTCGATTCTGGATCTATGCTACTACAATGACTGGACCTGTACCGTAACAAACTGACGATCTGCCTGCCATGGCCCATCAATTTTCTGAAGATCTAGACCATACTAGTCGCCGTATCTCCATTGGTGTCTTTGTGGTGTTGATCGGGTTTTTCGCCGTTGCGTTCCGTTTTGTACCCGTTCCCAACCGAGATGCGGTGGATGAGTCACTGGATATTCTGATGCTGGAATCTTTTATGATGGAAACCACCGCAGATGAAGAGGTTGCAGAGGCGGAGGAAGCTCCTGCCGAAGTTCCGGCGGAAACCGAGGATGAAATTGAAGATGTAGCGGCGCTGCTTGAGGCGTTTGATAATTTATCCATGTCTGAGTTTACGCCAGAAGATGTATCCAGATCAGATCCTGCTGCCGGCGACCCATTAGGACTTCAGGCAGATTTAAATATAGATCTTGATTTTGGATCCAGTGATCTGGGAGGATTCGGAGATGGTCGTCCAACCGATCTCAATGCAGACCTGCTTCCACAGTCTGGCGGCGGAGGGCAGAGATTAACCTTGAATCCGAATCTGGTGTCGGGCTCCACTTCCGGGAATCGACCCGGATTCCAAACCCGGGATAATGCAGGTATCGGGAATGGTGAAGACCTTTCCGTGCGTGAAACACAGCCGGAGGATCTATTTGATGAGATCATTGAAGAAAGACCGGATGAGGGATTAAACCTGCTGGATATGCAGCGCGAAGATGCGGTGGTTGCGTGGTTTCAGGCAAATGAGGGGCCTCTGGATCCAGGTGTCCGGGCATTGTTTGAAGAACAGGCATCCGGCTCCTTCACGGCAAAAGTCTTTGCCGAAATTGGGGGGCAGACGGTTCCTATACAGTTGATGTATTCCCAACACAGCAAAAAGCTTCATATCGCCTTCAGCGAAGATAAAGATCTGTTCTATTTTATAGATCCACAACTGCGTAACATCGCAAACTATTATAAAGAAGGCGTGGTGGTACACGACGAACAAGTAAGAATTGTAATTGTGGAGAGCGAGGAACTCTCGGTTGAAAGCCCGAATGCAGTTCGGGTATACAAACAATTTGTTTCGTGGTGGATAACTCAAGTCGGACAAAACAGATAGAGACTCATGGATGAATCAATGGTAGATATTGTTCTTATTCTTCTGGCAGCCCTGGTCGCAGTGGCCGTCATACCGGAATTTGACATAGAACTGCCGGTAAGTCAGGAGATTGATCAGGACGGAACGGTGTTGCGCCCCCTTCAGATCTCAATTAAAGATACGGGCCAACTGTACCAGTTAGATGGCACAAATCAGGAACAACCGCTCTATTATGAGCAATTTTACGAAATGCTGACCACTACGGAGCCGACCCGTGTCGTGGAGGTTCACGCAGACGAAGGAGCCCCCGCAATCTATCTGCTTGAGATCAATCGAGTCATTCAGAAAGCAGGTCGGAATTCGGTGTTTTTAGTAAAAGGCGGAGGGGGAGGTATTTAAAATGATGAAAGGTTTTATGCGAGTGGCACTGCCGTTCTTGTTGGTTGTTTTTCTGTTCGGATGTGCACGGACTGCACCGATTGTTGAAGAGTTGCCCCCCGAACCGGAAGTGGTTGAACCGGATTTTGTCACGCCTCCGCTGCCCGGCATAGATACGCTGATCATTCAGCAGGTGGTCGATGACTTTGACAGCACCTTCGTAGAAGCGGGGGCCGAGGCCGAGGCGCAGGAGAAATTTCTGGAAGGTCAGCGACTGGTTATACATGCAGAGAGTCTGCTCACGGTGATTGGCGGCCCCTCTGTCTTTGACGGAGCGTCCACCTCGTCCGAGGTGGATACCGTTGCCTTCCAGGAGGCGGTTCAGGGAGCCCGGAGCGCGTTGGCGCAGGCTTCACAGGCACAGGCGGCACAGGACAGTGCACGGGCGCAACTGCTGTTAGCCACTGCACAGGAGAGGCTGGAAGAAGCGGTGTCCATTAACCCGCGGCACGAAGAATCCCAGTACCAGCTGGCGCAGGTGTATGGCATTCGGGCGAACTATTTCCGGCAGCAGGTCGACTGGGAGCAGTCCCTCGAAATCCTTCGCGGACTGGTGGCACTTCGGGCCAATGAACATTCATTATGGGCCGAAATCTCGCTTACGCTGGATAATCTTGAGCGCTATCCGCATGCAGCTGTGATGTGGCTTCGTGCGGCAGAAACCGTTCTGGATGATTCAAGACTTTCCTTTGATGATGCCCCGGTGGATACAAGTTCAGTCTTTACGTACAGCGTGCGGGCATATCGCTCCTTTGTTAACAGCCGGAGCGGTGAAGGGGTAGAGCGCTCCCTGACGCAGGCCTTGCAGTATCAATCCACCCCCGAACAGTATGACTTCATCAAACAGGAACTGATCTGGTCGCAGTGGGACCATCTGAACCTAGGGAGCCGGATTGTCTTTGACAGTTTACGGCAGGCCGCGGCTGAAAACCCCCTCTCAACGCTCACCGATCTCGGTACGTTGATTCCAACGCTGGAACGACCGGCCGCAATCTGGGAAGCCAGTTATAACCATGCCATTCTTTCTTATGATAATGGATTCCAGGATCATGCACTGGACACCCTGAAAATTTTATGGGGACGCGTGAGCAATCTTGATTCAAGCACAAACAGGGAGCATGTGCTGCATTCAAGTGGGGAGTTGATCATGGGGGCACTGCCCTATGTCACATTCCAGGAAGATATTCGAGCCGCCTACGGATCTGTTCTGTTTGAACGGGGTCTCTCTCATGTTCAGGATGGTAATTCCGGGATGGCATTCACGTATTTCATGCAGGTTGCAGACATTGAAAGTGAATACACTGGAAAGGCCTACATTGAGGCCATAAAACTGGCCCGCTACAATCCAGAACAGGCATTGAAAATTGAATCCAGTGTGGAGGAAATTTTCGATGAACTGGAACGGGAAGATCAACTGGCATACCTGAGAGAAATTGGGAATCTCTACCGAAGACTTGGTGAAAACGAGAAGACCAATACGCTTCTGATGCGCTTCCGTACGATTCGTGACCAGACCGTCAACTGATCACCGAATAACGTATATTCATGGCGAAAATGCAGATTCGGGGTTTCTCGCTGAGATCTCTTGGGGTGTTACTCCCCGGGATATTCGCAGTTTCTGGTGTCGTTGCACAAGAGGAGCCGCCGCAGCGTTTCCGAGTCATGCAGGAATCTCCCTGGGTGGTCAGTCCCATGTCCGTTGCCTCGCTCTCCATGCGCCCCGTACAGGCTTACTGGGATCCACAGGAGGGGAACTACTTTATTGATCTGATTGCATTTCTTGAAGTGATGCAGATGTCCGTGGAGATTGACGGTCTGGTCGTTCGGACGATCTATCGTGACACGGTCCATGAAACAGATTTTCGCCAGGGCATCGTTACGCGGTATACCGAGGAAACGATTCAGCGCTCCGATTCACTGGAAGCCGACGGCTATGTCTATGCGGGCGGGTTTGACACCGATTTTTTTGATGCGGGAGAAGGCTTCCTCCTGACTCCCCCGAATCTGCAAAAAATCTTCCCCGACGGCACCCTGTCCTATGACCAGAGCAAATTACTGATCCGGCTCTCGCAGGAATTATTTGCCGAGTCGGAGTCCACTTTCCGTGCACGGGGATCCGCCCCGACACTTGGACTTGGTCCTATGTTATATGGCCGGCACCGGCGTTTTCTCGGAGGTTCCCAGATTGGATACCGACTCAACCGGATCCAGCGGTCTGGAAATGATGTTAACTATTCGGGATTCCTGAACGGGCGGGCTAGCGCCCTCTGGGGACAGGTTCGCTCGGAGGGAATGATCACCTATACCGATGATCACGATTTCCGTACCTCCTTCGGACAGTTGAACTATTTGATTGATCTGCCCCGATCCTCCTATGTGACGCAGATCGGTGTGGGCCGTACGAGAGTGGATCAGTGGCCGGTACGGCAGAATTATGATGGAATGTGGATGAGCAACCGCCCGCTTTCAACCCGCCACCAACAGCGTGAAGCGGAAATCAGCGGCATTGCAGAACCGAACGCACTGGTATCTGCACTGGTGGGGGGCGTGGTAGCGGATCGTGTTCAGGCAGATGGACAGGGGCGTTACCGGTTAACGATTCCCGCCTACTATGGCACCTCACGTGCAGAACTGGAGATTGTCCCTGCAGGCGGCGGAACCCCGATCAGGGAAACCCGCTACCTCTTTATCACCGAGGACCTAGTCCCGGAAAACAGGCTGTACTGGGATCTTCAGGGCGGTCGGGACCGATATGACGAAACCGCTTACGGACATGCACAGGCCAGTTACGGGATCTCTACAAGTCTGACCGCGCTCGGCAGTTACACGCTGGCCGACACACTGCAAACCGCAACCCTGGGCTTTGTCACAAACTATGCGCAGTCCATGATGGTCAGTGCCGAGGTCTCCTATCCTGACTTTGCGACACGGGCCACCTTGCAGATGTTTCGCAATCAGTTCCAGCTTCAGGGAGAAGCATCCTTTGCCGCAGAGTCAGGGTTCACCTTCTATAGACAGCGCCTGATCGGCCGGATCGGATGGAATTCCAGACGGCTGAGCACATTTGTGTACGGAAGCCGCTTTGAATCCTTCAGCGGCAGTGAATCCATGCAGCTGGATGGTTCTGCAACTCTCCGGCTCTCCCGTCGCACCAACCTGGTCGTTGCCGCCGGCCCCCGATCTATCAGGCTGGACCCGGATGCTCCGATGGATTCACGCATGCACTGGCGAAGTTCACTCACCCGCTATGCAACCGTGGGGGCAGTACGCGGCCGAGTTGGATTCCAGGGATATGGAGGACAGTATGAGGATATTGATTTTGCGGGAGGAACGATCTATGCATCATACCGATCAGTTTCGTTTGGTGCCCGGATTGGCTATGACTTCCCGGCGGAAGGGATGAATGCTTCGTTATCCATACGCATGAATGCACCCTGGGCCAGTTTCTCCAACCACTCGTCCTTTGAAGTTGACAATCCGTACAATCAGCAGAATGTCTACGGATCGGTGACGCTTGGCCGTGACCTTCATTTTTCCAGACACCCGCAGGTCTGGAGCAGTGCACAGCTTCGCCCCTTTATTGACCGAAACCGTGATGGCCGGAGAGATCCGGGCGAAGTTCATCTGGACGGATTGGACATCAATGTTGTCCGTGCCCGCACAGAATCCATTGAATCCGGCGGGATCCAGGCAGATTTTCTGGCCCCGAGCACCCTTTATCAGGTCGTCATTGACCCCCGTTCTCTCCGAGGGCCGGAACTGGATCTGCCAACGGGAACGACATTCAGTTTCATTTCTGATCCAGGCACCGTAAAACATATTGACATTCCCGTCCATGAAAACACGGTCGTTGAAGGAAAGATTGAAAACCTGCCCCTGAGTTCTCCGACCCTGGCTGTAGTGGTCTTTTATCAGGGGGAAGAGGAAGTCGCCCGGTCTGCAGTTTCGCAACAAGGCTTGTTTACCGTGTTGTTGCCACCGGGCCCCTATCGCCTTGAAGTTCATGATTTGCTGGGTAGCGAGGATTTGAGTTCCTATACGCAATCATTGAACATACAGGCCGTTAACACACAACAACTTGAGATCCGTTGATCCTTATTCACTTTACTTACTAATGCTAATACATTTCATTGCTTTACAAGTTGCATCCGCTACACTGGTGCAAGACCAGACCGCTCTGAGCAACACGATTCCCACATCGCTGTGGGACATGATTGCCTATGCCCGCGGGTTTGAATGGCCGCTAGGGATATTATTCGTTCTTGGTCTATTCGTCCTTACCTCTGCGTATGTCCGCCAGTGGCGTCAGTGGGGCGGAAGTCAGGGAATGTTGCAGATTGACCCGGACAATATTTCTGCAGACAGTTTTTCCCAGGCCATTCTTGAAGCCGAAACCAAACCGGGAAATCCCTACTTTATTGCAGGCAGCAAAATTATTGAGGAGTTCAGACGCGGCGGCACGGCACCAAGCATGGTGGATTATGCGTTCCGTTACATTGATTTGGATCGTGAGAGGTATGATCAGACGGATCGATATATCAGCGGTGTCGTCTATCTTGCGCTCAGTCTCGGATTACTTGGAACCCTGCTGGGGATCTTTGTCTTATTCATGTCCGGGGAACGTCACGAGGCATCCGACCTCGTTGGTTTGGGGATTGCGGTGGTTTCCACGATGCTGGCACTTGTGGTTCGCCTGATTCTGTGGCCGCTGAACATCTTTTTACAGGCGACCCTCAGAAAACGATACAATACCCTGCGAAAATGGACCATTGCCTTTTCGTATGCCATCTCCTCATCCAGCCAGAGATAGCCATTGCGCATTTCGGGGCAACCTGTCACATTAAGCAGCGACCAACCATGCACGGGGGCCATCTGAATCCGTGCATGTACAGGGAGGCTGTCCTGATGGTATTGCAGCCAGGTGGGGATTGCGGCGGTTCGCTTTGCGGAGTGCCCCCATCCCAGAGTTTTATTGCCGGATTTTGAGGCAGACAGATTGATCACATGCGCCCGGTCTGTCTGCCGGCAATCATACGGATACAATCACGACGGCAATCCTGGAGGTGACGCGGGCGGGATCCTGCGGGTTATGGGCCCGTTGCTCTTCGTAGAGTGTCTGCATTTCATTTCGCAGACGCTCCGCCGACTCAAGCCTCCGCATTGCTTTGCCAGCCACGACCTTGCAGGAGGCATATTCGGGGACTTGGCCTGCTCTGATTTTCTTCCGAATACGTATTTTTTCTTCCTTCCAATCGGGGTTCAGTAAGCGAGTCCAGTGCTCTATCAGTCGTTCCAGCGCCTGCAGACTCAACTCACCAAACAATTTTTCGGCCAGCTGATCATCTCCTTCATCGTCCGGTCTCAAAACAACTGCCAGTGATTCCAGAGGAGCGAGCATTCGTTCCGGTCGCAGGTCCCATTCCCGGAACATGGGCAAATGATCCGTAAGTTGGTCAAGTGCACGCTCCATTGCCTCGCTGTCTGGAGCCCCCCTGTGCCGCCCAAGTTGCATTGTCCGTGCGTATGAACTGTGAAGCAGATGTGCGCATCGAATTTGATTTCGCACCACCTCATTGGAGTGTATTGCCAGGAGTCGCGGAGTAGAAACATCACCGGTTTTGATGCCTCCCATCCCTTTGAGATGAAGGATCGTCGTCTTCTCCCCCGATGGAAGCACCGCCAATTCTGCTCCCCAGACTCCCTGGATTCCATCCCGGTTTCTTGTCAGATCCGCCACCCTTGCATATGCTGCGGGGCTCAGTTTATTACGAATTTCTGTCAGGATGTCGTAATAGTTGTTCTGGCGCGGTTTTCGGGCATCCTGGATAAAATTCAGTGCATCACCAAAATTATGTACCGTGACATCTGCCACCTCGGCTTCTCTGACAGATCCGGATTGCGGGCGGGCCGCCAGTGAACGGTTGATCTCTATCCGTCTGGCAGCATTGCGATCTGATGTCAGCGGGGGCGTGGGGATATCTACCAGATGATAGTGGATATCATCTACGGGGCTATTGATGCGGTCAATCCGGCCGAGCCCCTGGATCAGATGCACCATACTGGATGCCACACTGATACTCACTAGTGTGTCACAGCTCTGCATATTTACCCCTTCCGCCATCTGATAGGTCATGAAGACGGATACGCTCCCACTGGTACGTTTCTTCCCATCTTCCGAAAACAGGTCTTCAATCACGCTTCCGCTCCGTGAGCGTGTGTAACTTGGCACCGTCACATTCAGAACCGCCTGGAGGGCCTCCCGCTCACTTGCTACCCCTACATCCTCCCTCTTTGAAGCGATCACATGAACACTGTCGTGACATCCTTCCTGCGACAGGATTTCTGCGTAGACCAGAAGGGGCAGTACACGTTCCGCCAGAAACACCACGCGGGCATGTTTTTTCTGAATATCCAGCATGGCCTTTACACATTTACCATGCAGGATTTCCATGACCGGAGATGCCAGCAATCTGGTGAGGCTGTCGCATTCCGGGGTTGGTTTCCGGACGGGATTATCTTCGGGGAAAATTTCAAGCTGGCCGGGAGGTGGCGGCTTCCGGCGGTTGGCTTTCTTTTCAATTTTCCGAAGGTTTTTACCGATCTTGCCGTGTTGCATTTCATACCGCGCCACGAGCGGGCTCATGCGCAGGAGGCTAATCAGGTTGCGAGCGTGAAGTGCACTGTCCCGCACCGGCTGACGATTCAGTTCACCAAATCTTGAATACTGCCGGACCAGCTTTGGAGTATCTCCGGTAATAGCCGCAAGATGCTGTACGATCTGTGCTATTTTCACCTCCTGAGCGCCGGTGATCTGTGTAGCAGAATGGCGGCCATGGTTGGTGATATTCGGATACAAGCCACACTTGCCTGTGGTCTGTTTTGTTCTTGTACCGATGTCATCCCGTGAGCACAGTACGACATACGGAGCAATCAGGTGAACCAGTTGCTCACGGATCTTTGCCAGCTTATCATTCTCCAGAAGCGGATCCAGCAACACCTCAAATACATCGGGGCTCATGGAAAGCCCCTGGCTCTTTCTGGAAAGTTTTCGGATCTGGTTGACGAAGTCATCCGGCATGAAAAGGGAGGCACGCTTCTCCTGGAAATGGACAAGGCTGTCCACATCGTGATTCCCTAACTGTGTCGCAGAGAGGAACACGGTCCAGGCCGGAGGTGCGGTTTCCATTGCTTCGGCCCGCTGTGATGTATCGGTCAGCCCGGGTGCCACCTGATGGCTTTCGTCGACCACATGCACCGCGGTTCGTTCGAGGGATTTGGGATTGGCCTTCAGTTCGGTATGGGGGATGACTTTGTATCCATCGTCATTCTTTTTCCATCGCTTTGCGATCCGGGGTGGAGAGATCACCATTGCTCCGCGCCGATTCATCCTGCCTGCACTGCTGCCTGGGACGATATGATTGTAGGTTTCAGGGAGAACATAGGCCAGGTACTTCCCGACCGGTGTTTTTCCCGATCCTGCTGGAGCGCAGATAAAAGCAACCCCATGTTCATAGATGGTTCCGGCAGCCTGGTAGACGAGATCAGCCTGATAGGGGAAAAGTTTTTCTACCCCCGAAAGCCTGTGCTCATCAAGCAGATCGCTCCGCCAAAATGGAAACCCGGTCTGCTCTGCTATACAGCGGGATACGGCATCATCGGGGGACACCGTTCGCAAGAGGGCCTTCAGAATGGCAAGCACCTCCTGGTTGCAGTCCACGCTTGCCTCCTGGATCCTCTTCGCAAAGTCTGCCCGCTCTCTGGCAGCAGCCACGACCTCCCCAGAGCGCGAATCATATCTCAAGTCATCTGCGGATTCAACGTTATAGCGAAGTCCTGAGTAGGAGAAATTGGCACTCCCCTGGATCACCCCTAGCTCACTTGAAATGAGCTTGGCATGCATACGGCCCTGCCCTCTCCAGCCAAGTTTCTGCCGCGCCAGATCACCGTCAAATCCACGGATATCAATCTCGTTACGCTCAATCGCCTCAATCGCTCTCACCGCCTTCAGATCGGAGGAATCGTCCACCTTCAGGCCATGGTGCTGCATAAAGTGCCGGCGAACCGCTTCGGGAACGGAGTATCCTCCTGGAAAATGTGTTCGGTTGCCCGTATCTACTCCATAGACCAACTGGATCCGGGGGCGTGGATGACGATTCGGATCCTGAAATACTTCCGATAACTCGTCCATGATGATGGACAGTGATGACAGCAGGTCGTGGAAGCCTGTAACGATTAAACATTCCCCCGTATGCAGGTGCGGGCGTACCAGATCAATAACCGATTTATCGAGGTTGTCTGCGCGGGGAATGCGGGATGGCCGGGAGGAGAAAAATCTCATTGAACTATCGGTGACATGCGGAAAAAGATATCCAGAATATCAAAAATCCAGGTCTATGCATGCACAGCGCATTGGATTGTACAACCGAAGAAGTTGGAATCCAATTCATCCTGCCGGCCAAATGAATACGAAACAAAGCAATCTGGCAATGCGGTGCAATCTACTGGTTGCCATTTTTTATTCTTTGGTTGGAGATGATTCGGTGAGCCAGCCGGCGTACTCGTTCAAGACATAATGCGGACGGCCCTTGACCTCCTCAAAAATTCGCCCCAAATACTCCCCAAGAATTCCAAGCACCATGAGTTGGACTCCACCCAGAAACAGGATCAAGACCACCGTGGAAGTCCATCCTTCGGGCAGATCTTTTCCACTCAAAAATACCCCCAGCGCATAAACGAGATAAACGAAGCCCAGCAGGGCCGCACCTGCCCCCAGCCACGCCGATAATCGCAGCGGGGCAGATGAAAACGACAGCAGCCCGTCCAGAGCCAACCTTGTCAATCGCTTCATGTTGTAACTGGGCTTGCCCGCATGCCGGGCCGGACGGGCATACTTGATCCCCACCTGCCGAAACCCCACCCATCCGCGCAGCCCCCGAACAAACCGGTTATGCTCTGGCAGTGCATTGATCACCTCAACGACCCTGCGGTCCATGAGTGCAAAATCGCCGGCATCCCGTGGAATTTGAATATTGGAGGTCTTCTCCAGAAGGCAATAGAAATTATGGTAGCAGATGCGTAAAAACCAGGATTCCTTGCGATTGGTACGGATCCCGTACACGACATCAAACCCTTCGCGCCATTTGGCGATGAACTGACTCAGAAGTTCCGGTGGATCCTGCAGATCGGCATCCAGAACGGCAATGAGGTCTCCCCTGGCGTGCTTCAACCCGGCACTGACCGCGACCTGATGTCCAAAATTCCTGGAAAAACTCAGATACGCCATCTGCGGATTCGAATCACAGGCTTTTTGCAAAAGTAAAAGCGTTCCATCGGTGCTCCCGTCATCAATGAACAGGAACCGCGTCGGGATCCCTAAATCCAATACCTTGAGTGCCTGAAGTAAATCCGGCAGCACCTCCTCCTCATTGTAGCAGGGAAAGACGAGGCAGATCTCGGGGGCAGTCGCGTGTCGGTCAATCATGGGTCAGCAAAGGGATCTCCATAGGCTCCAAGGCCAAAGAGTGCATAATCGTAGCGGGCCGGATCGTTCCGGTCGAGGTTTCGGCATGCTTCGGTGAGTTCCATGACAGCTTTCCAGTCGTTCATGTTACGTTTCAGTAATCCCAAGATACGCGCCTGACGGCCGGAATGTATATCCAGGGGCAGTACGAGTTGTCTGGGCTGGATGGATTTCCAGAGTCCCAAATCTACCGGCCCGGGTCGCACCATCCAGCGCAGATACAGAGAGAGACGCTTGCAGGCACTTCCACGGCTCGGACGGGCAAGATGTTTCTGTAACCTTGCCGGGGTGTCGGGATGTGCGGTCATCATGCGTGTACTAAAGCGTTCTATGGCACAATAAAGGTCGGTCTCCTGCGGCTTACATCCGAAGATGTTTTCAACGGATCCAAACTGTCGAATCAGAATACTCAGGTTCTGCGTGAATGCAAGACAGTCTTCGGGTTGAAAGGTGCGGTGTACAAATGTGCGTAATGCATCACCATCCCGAACCGAATCAAAATTCATCACGAACCTCCAGGGCCGGAACTCCATCCGGGTGCAGAGTTCTTCCAGCTTTGCCAGAATCACACCGCGGGACCCCCATGCCAGTGTTGCCGCATAGAGGCCGATAATCTCCTGATCTGACGGATCCGTGAACGAATGACACAGTCGGATCGGATCATCCACAATAAAGGAAGGAGACTCAAAGTGAGTCACCAGTTGATTCAGGTAGAAACGGTCTGGCACACAAAATCGGATCTATGTTATTCAGTTTGGCCATCACAGGAATTAAGAGGAGATGGGAATCCTGGCCCCTCCTGATTCAAGCGATTTTTGTGCGGCATCCAGCAGGCGAACCACCGCTAGGCCGTTGCGTGCATCCGTACGCGGCGACTCACCCGTACGAATACAGTCTACGAAATGAGCGCACTCCATACGTAATGGCTCCGACATACGGATATTGGGAATATGGATATCTCCGACGCGCATTGTCATGGATTCGGCAAATCCCACATACCCAGGCGAGTTGACTCCTTTATCATAAATACGCACCTTCTCCGCACTGCTCATCTCATCAATGACGGCCATTTTTTTACTCCCCACCAGCGTGATCTTGCGGATTTTATGAGGATCCAGCCAACTTGTATGCAGATGTGCAAGCGCACCATCCTCAAAAAAGATCGTAGAAAATGCAACATCACAGACATCAGGCTGCAAGTACGCCTGTGCATGTACAGCGACCGCTGCGGGGTTCTGCTGCAAAAATGCCAGAGCAACCGAAAGGTCATGTGGTGCAAGGCTCTGCAGTGCATTTTCCCGCTGACGTACAATACCAAGATTGACACGTACACTGTACATGTAGTAGATGTCACCGAGTTCCCCGCTTTGAATTAGCTTTTCCACATAATTGAATGCCGGATGATAGAGGAGCAGATGCCCGACCATACAGTGGCAGCCTGTCTCATCAGACAAGGCGACCAGCGCTTCCGCTTCCTCTGCACGCTCCGCCATGGGCTTCTCTACAAATACATGGTGTCCGCGCTCCAGTGCAGCACGGGCAATGGAATAATGGGAGGGGGTCTCTGTTGCGATGACCACCCCATCCAGGTCGTCACGGGATAGAATTTCCTGAATCTCCTTTGTAACGGCAATCATCGGATAACGCTCCTCTACAAACTGCCTTGCTCCAATATCTGCATCACAGGCGGCAACCACCTGGCAGGCGGGAATTGCATCAAAATTTCTCAGCAGATTTTTGCCCCAGTAACCTACACCGATCTGTGCCAGTCGAACTTTATGCATGGATCAGACGGGTTGCATGGTTGATGACCTTCTCTGCGACCGCATCCTGCTGGGCCGTCGTGAGTTCGGTATGCATAGGCAGGGCCAGCACTTCCTTGCAGGCCTGCTCCGTTACGGAAAGCACCGACTGTCTGGAGTCCATTCCGAATACGGGCTGCCGGTGCAGTGGTACCGGATAGTAAATTGCATGCGGAATCCCGGATTCCGAGAGGGAGGCGATTAGTTCGTCCCTCTTTTTTACGCGAATGACATACTGATGATAGACATGGCGGCCCCAGGGAGCTTCATGAGGGCATACCACCTCGTCCACATTTTCAAAGAGCGCATTATAGTACGCAGCGGCCGCCCGTCTTCGCCGGGTAAATGATTCGAGATGTCTGAGTTTTACTTCCAGGATTGCAGCCTGAAGTGCATCTAGTCGGCTGTTGAGTCCGACCACCTCATTGTAGTACTTGTGTCTTCCACCATGATTGGTAATCGTTCGGCACCGGGTTTCCAATTCTGCATCAGAGGTAAGAATGGCCCCTCCATCCCCATATGCGCCCAGATTTTTTGAGGGAAAGAATGAGCAGGTTCCCATGATTCCCAGACCGCCGGTGGGAGTCTCTTTATATGTTGCACCAATCGCCTGTGCATTATCTTCAATCACCGCAAGGTTGTATTTGGAGGCAAGTGCATTGATCGGATCCATATCCGCAGACTGTCCGAAGAGATGTACGGGGACAATTGCCCGTGTTCGTGAGGTAATGCATGCTTCAACGCTGACGGGATCAAGACAGAATGTGTCGGGATCTATGTCGGCAAAAACAGGCACCGCCCCTAAAAGGGCGGCCGCCTCTGCGGTGGCAATGAAGGTGAATGAGGGGGTAATGATTTCATCCCCGGGCCCAATACCAAGCGCCATGTAGGCAATTTGCAGCGCGTCGGTCCCGTTTGCAACCCCGATGGCGTGTTCCGTTTTCGTGTATTCCGCAAGTGCCGCCTCAAAGCGGGATACCACCGGGCCACGAATAAAGCGTGCCGAATTCAACACCTGCGCCAGTGCAGCATCCATCTCATCCTTGATTCTCAGGTACTGCCCCCTGAGATCCACCATTTGAATATCGTTCATTCTACTGGTTCTCCAGCCATTGATCTTCAGGAACCATACGAAGGAATCGTGCGGGTACCCCTGCCCACAATTCACGCGCCGGAATATCATGCGTCAGAACCGCACCTGCGGCCAGCATTGCATCCTGCCCAATTGTTTTTCCAGGTAAGACGGTCGCTCCTGCACCGACTCGTCCACCTCGCAATACCGTGATCCCCTTGTAGTATTTTTGGCGATCTCTGGTTCGCCCGGCAAAATTGTCATTGCTGGTCGTTACGCCGGGGGCAATAAAGACATAGTCTTCCAGTCGGGAATAGGCGGTAATGTATACATTGGTCTCTAATTTACAATGTTTCCCGACCGAGCAATCATTTTCCACCGCGACACCCCGACCAATGATGGTGGAATTCCCGACTGTAACCCGCTCCCGCACCGTTGCCAGATCGGCGACCATTACATGCGTCCCAAGCGTACATCCATGATACAGGATTGCATGATTCCCAATCAGACCATGGTCCCCGACTGTGAGGCCTTTCTGATTTTCCACTGTCGGCAACGTACTTTGCTGCGCCCGCATGGGGCTGGCACCCAGCACACAATGATTTCCAACC
Organism: Rhodothermales bacterium; assembly: GCA_022822185.1. GTDB lineage: Bacteria > Bacteroidota > Rhodothermia > Rhodothermales > Bin80 > Bin80. The sequence continues at coordinate 36,594 of JAJECE010000116.1, forward strand.
TGAACACCGGCTCCCAGGCGTGTCCCTGCCAGAATTGTCACATGATGACCAATTGTACAGCCTGGCCCCAACTCAACCCCCTCCTGAATGACGCAGCCCTCGCCTAGAATGGAGTTTGATGTACACATCTGGATTCGATCACAAAAAAGCCCGTAATCCCAAGCGGACCACGGGCTGCAATTGTTTTAGAATTTAAACAGGGGGCTAGAGCGTATCCAGATAATGTTCGGCTGACTGCTTATAGCTTCCATAAACAGCATTCTGAAACGCCTCTCTTGCAGCATCCCGATCATTGATACTCACATAGGCTTCGCCCAGGACATAGTAGATTTTTGCCTTGTCGGAACGGCTGCCGGAATGGATTTCCAGTGCCTGCCGGGCTGCAGAGATTGCGGCATCTCCTTCTCCTTTCACATAGTGGGCCTGCGCCGTGTAGAAATGCACATCCGCATCCGCTTCCAGGAGTTCCGTCAAAGATGACAGCGCAGCGAGTGCTGCATCGGCATCCGCCCGCGTGGCATTGCGTTTTCCCAGGGCTGCGGAGGCAATGCTGATGAAGTTTTGACGAATTTGCCGCTCAGCCGCCAGGCTCGTCTTACGATCACCGGGTGCATTCATGACCTCTTCCCATATGACCAGTGCTTCCTCGGTACGCCCCAGTTTGTTCAGGGCCTGTCCCTTACCATAGTGGTTTTTGATGTAAGCGGGATAAATACTTTCACCACTTGAATAATATTGGAGAGCGGCCTCAAAGTCTTCTGCTTTGTACGCTGCATTTCCGAGTTTATAGTCAATTTGAGCGGCAACATAACGGGCACGCTGTGCGACTTCCGCATCAGATGCCGCATCCGCACCGGAGGCGGCGCTGGCAAATAGATCACGTGCAGTATCCAGCGAACCACTCTTTGCCGCTTCTTGAGCTGCATTAAAATCTTCCTTGTATTCCTGGGCACTTACCGTCACGGCAGTAACCAGGAATAGAGACAGCAGAGAAAATACGGACAGGATAGGATGAAGAGATTTCATTCTACAAAGCATTAGGTCAGTTTACAAGAGTTAACAGTTTGTGAACGCAGTAGCGTAAGCGCCCTCCTACCGCTTTACCTCCATCAGGTTCCACGGACAGGAATTACCGGTAATTAAGCAAAAATCTTGCCGGCTACATATCTATGGGGCGGCGTTTCAGAAAAAACATCCCTTCTCTCCCTGAGGTGACCACAATCGTTCTGCTCCGAAAGTACGGATAATTGCTCCAGGCACCGAGTACCGGCGAATTGTCATTCTGACCATAGTGGACCGTGTCAAAGTGACCGACTTCAATCGGGTTTTCCGGATCAGAGATGTCCACGATCCGAAGCCCCTCCACATAAATTGGTCTGGTACATTGTATTGCCCCGAATGTAAAGATTATGATCAATCGCATTGGATGGATCAAAATATTCGCCGGCCAGGATTGGATCTTCAAGGCCACTGACCTGAACTTACCCCCTTTCTCGATTTTTCCAGGGTACAATATTCCTAACGAACCGGATATTTTTTTGACAAATTGACTTCCCCGGAGGTGGGGGAATTGGGGGAATTTACTTCTTCGGCATAAAGGGCTCATGGGGTTTGACTCCCAGGAGTTCGAGTGCCTTATGCTGGGTCTTGCTGATGGTCTCGATCATGAAGATTTCGTTCTCTGCATGGGCCCCGGTCTTTGGGCGAATCACCAGTCGACAGAGTCCTGCAAGTTCGGTCATCAGACTTGCGAAGCTCATGACCTTTTCGCCCTTTTCATTGTGTTTGGTGCGGGCTTTCTTTTTCGCACTGGGGGAAGGTTTGGACGGCTCCACTGCAGTTTTACGTTGCGCCTTTTTTCCTTCCAGGTCATCGTCTGCAAATAGCATGGGGGCCAACTTCCGGCGCAGGTGATACTCTACATAGTAGGCCAGCATACACAGAAAGACATGCGCAATCACGCGGTTTTTGTTGCGGTGATAGATTGGACGTACATGGAGGGAGATGGTTTTCATGGTGCGAAAGGCAATTTCCACCGTGGACAGACGCTTGTAATCGGCCACCAGGTCTTCCGGCTGTGGCCCCTCTTTGAGACTGGAACGGATGGCATACATGCCGTCGAGCCGCTCGGCCTTCTCAATCGCCTCCGCATTGCGGGTATACGAAAAATGCTCTTCCCGAATGTCGAGCGTAAAGAATTTGGTCGTTTTGTGCTTTCCAAGCACACGCCCAACCCGTACCCCGATCTTACCTTCGTCTTTGAGTCTTCGCTTCTCCCGTTTGGTCGCCTTGACAATTTCATCCAGCGCTTCCTCGGTCTTGGTCAGAAGGGTTTCCCGTGTCCGTTTGCTCTTGTCCGCCTGCAGGGGATTCCTGCACAAAATGAGACGGTCTTCCGGGTACAGGTCACTGCAGACTTCCACCAGATCCTGCTCATCAAACAGGCTCATTTGCAGGTTCTTCTGTTCCACGACATCCCGGATCTGACTCTTTTGCATCGCGGTGATCCAATCCAACCCTACCGGCATGACCTCTTCCTGGATCTGCTTTTGCTTCAGAATC
>JAJECE010000085.1 GCA_022822185.1 Rhodothermales bacterium
GAGAGGGTGCCAGCCTGGTGTTGAAAGGCGATGTTGACTTCAGTCCGACGAACAAGAACTACATGCTGAACGCGGATCTTACGTTTTCCGGCAAAGCATCGCAGATGGTGATGTCGAGTGTAGATCTGGGGGATGTCGAGGTGGACAATTCCATGGGACTCGTGCTGGGTGGCAATGTGATGCAGGGTGCCATGAGTACGCTGACCCTGAAACGCGGGGTGATCGGGAATATGGAAGAGATGATGTATACGTGGACGGTCAAGAATCCAGGCATTGAAGAGGATGTACGGGGGCGCAACAATGCAATGGGGGATATGTCGGTGATCCGGCAGGGCTCTCGCAGTTCCCATGTGGCCGCGGGGGTTTCCCGTCTGGTGATGCACGGTAACTCCGGCGAGGGGATGCCAAGCGGCGGGTACCTGTTCCCGGTGGGGGGCATGGATGATGACAGGGCGCAGTACCGCCCGCTGATTCTGCAATTGCCGGATGATCTGTCAGGAACCGATACGGTGACCGTGTCCCCGGAAATGGTGCCGGAAGGTGCCATGCCATCCTGGCCGGCAGAGAACATTCTGGTGCCTGTACAGGGCGGCTTACTGACGCTGGATGCTTATGCGGACATCTTCTGGAAGGTGGAACTCAATGAGGCGATGGATCAGAATCCGCATATCCGTGTTGCGGCCGGTGGACTTGCGAATGTGTTTGATGCCGATGGACTGCGTATGGTGCAGTGGGATTGTGACTGGAGTAATCCACGTCTGGCAGGAACCGCAATCATCGGAGAGGACGAAGAATCCTTTGCGGAGAACGGATATGTGAATGGGGTGCTGAACCTGACCCAGATGAGTGTGGAGGTGGGAACCTGTGCGATCCTGGGGGTTGCCGCGAACGGGCTTGAGAATCCGATTCATCTGGATGCACTGACGGGGGGACTGTCCCGGGTTCAGTTCATTCATAATGTACCGCTTCCGGCTCCGGTTGACCTGTCGTTAGACGGTGTCCGTCTGCAGAGCGGTCTGGAGTTCCAGAGCGCAACGGGCTATGCAGTGGTTGCCGCCGGTGCACATTCGGCGAGCATTCAGGTTGCAGGTGCGCCTGCGGATCAGGCCATCACGTTTGATCTGCCCACGCTTAAGCATGAGAGCAGTTATGCGGTGATTGCGCACGGCGCTGCAACGGCTCCCATGGTTGAGATTCTGGAAACCAGAATGACCTCTCTGGCCGACAACATGGTGGATGCAATTCTGGTGCATGGATCTGCGGATCTGGGAACAGTGGATGTGCGCACGGTAGGCACGACTCCTGACCATGAAGCAACGAAGCTGTTGGCAAACAATATCAAGTTTGGGGATGCCACGAATTATCTGGCCCTTGAGCCTGGATTGCACAATATTCAGGTGAAAGCGGCACAGGGAGAGGAGGAGATTGATGTGTTTGAAGTATCGCTGAACGGGTATGAAGGGGAGACGGTGATCCTGAACCTGTCGGGAACGAAGAATGTGATGGCCATCGGCTTTGAGATCTTCGGCGTAGATGTCCGGGGAGATAGAATCTCCACGCAGACGGTGACCAGTGTCGTGGATGAGATTGCGGAACTGCCAACGGAGTTTGCCCTTCATGGGAACTACCCGAACCCGTTTAATCCGTCTACGCGGATCCAGTTTGATCTTCCAGAGTCCGCACAGGTCACGCTGCAGGTGGTGGATATGCTGGGCCGGGAAGTGATGACCCTGTCGGCGAAGGAGTTTGAAGCAGGTGCGAACCGGAACATGGAGATCAATGCGGTGAACCTTGCCTCCGGCACGTATCTGTACCGGATGATTGCAACCGGAGCAGAAAGCAGGTATGTGAAGACCGGTCGCATGACGCTGGTGAAGTAACCTGCACTGAGTCGCCTCACGACTTGGTTAAAAGAAACAGAGCGCCCCGGTATCGAAAGATGCCGGGGCGCTCTTGGTATGATGAGGGCCGAAATCCTGGCATCCCCTGTAGATAGGATAAACGAAGAAGAAGGGCCGGAATCCTGCAGTGCAGAATGCCGGCCCTGTTGTAGCGGGGGCGGGATTCGAACCCGCGACCTTCGGGTTATGCTTACCAACTACGATTTTCATCGCCGATCCAAAGGGACCGTTTGTGGTCTGGACTTTCTCTTCACCCTCGGCCGAACCGTTAGGGGCCTGCCATTAAGTCTCTACACCTTCCCTTAACGGGCTTGGCTCGGGATTACCACGCGACCGGCTTCCCCGAATTTGACAAGATTTCACGTGCCAGTTTCCTTTCGCACGCAGCCCACACACCATCGCCCGATATACAAACTCAGAAGTGCGTCTTCTGCAGTCAGACGAAGGTGAGAATTGAGCCCGATGAGCTACCACTGCTCCACCCCGCGAAAAATTATCCCCTTATATTCTGTTGTATTGAATAGGTTCCCGTTCCGGTTGGCACCGCAGTGCAGATGCCTTGTTAAAGGCCCCTTAGATCCATGGATCTGCTCATTTTTTGCTTAATATCATTAAAATCTAATCTTAATCAAATGGCAATGATCAAAGCGTTCGCTGCTCTTCGGCCCACTTCGGAGGCAGCGGAGCATGTAGCTTGTGTTCCCTATGATGTGATCAGTACGGCGGAGGCCCGTGAACTGGCAAAAGGGAAGCCGAACAGTTTCCTTCATGTGATTCGCCCGGAAATTGATCTGGGCTCCGATATCGGCGAGTATGATTCTGCAGTATATCACAAAGGAGCCGAAAATTTGCGTCGCTTTGCGCAAAGCAAAAACAGTTATCAGGAAACAGAACCCTCACTGTATGCTTATCGTCTTCGTATGGATGACCACGAACAGGTTGGTATCTATGGTCTTGTATCCGTGCAAGAATACAAACAGGGGACAATCCTGAAGCATGAAAATACCCGCCCTCCAAAGGTGAAGGACAGGACCTGCCACATTGTGGAACAGTCTGCCCATGCGGAGCCGGTGAATCTGGTGTTCAAGGACAATGCTTCGATCATGGCGATCATGGATTCGTGTACAAAAACAGCCCCGTTATTTGATTTTACGGCGGAAGATGGAATTCAGCACACTGTATGGAGGTTTGCGGACACCGAATGTTTGATGGAAGCGTTTAAGGGGGCGGATCCCATCTATATTGCGGATGGACATCACCGCTGTGAGGCCGCCTGGCGGGCATGGGATCAGGCAGGAATTCCGGGCAGCGATTTTTTCCCTGCAGTATGCTTCCCGGCAGGCAGCACACGGATTTTACCCTATAACCGTGTGATTCGTGTACAGAATCCAGAAAAATTAATTAAGGAAATGGATGCAGCCTGCATGATCAAAACGTTCACCGGAAATGCTGAACCGTCTGATCAAGGAGAGGTATCCCTGTATGCGGCGGGTGCTTGGCATACCGTGATACTGCCTCCAACAAAGCGTAGCGGCGTTGCGGATCAACTCGATGTTGCCCGTTTGGGAGAGTTTATCCTTGAACCTTTCCTGGGAATTACCGATCAGCGTACAGATCCGAGCATCACGTTTGTCGGTGGAATCCGGGGGACAGATGAACTTGTGCAGCGGGTGGAGACCTCCACGCATCCCTCGGTCGCATTTTCCATGTATGCAACCAGTATGGATGAACTCTTGGCGGTGTCAGATGCACACGAACTCATGCCTCCTAAATCCACCTGGTTTGAACCGAAGCTCCGGAGCGGGCTGCTTATACATCGTTTTGGATAATCATGCGCGTACTTATTGCGGATAAATTACCTGAGAAAAGCATTGCGGTTTTGAAGCGGACCGGGCATCGTGTGGTGGCTGAAAACTGCTCCGGCGATCAACTTCAGGAGGCGTTAACTGCCCAAAAGACACAAGCGCTAGTGGTACGATCCACCAAAGTGACACGCAAGATGATTCAACACGCTTCGTCGCTTGAATTGATTGTGCGGGCCGGGGCGGGCTATGATTCGATTGATTTGGAAACTGCATCGGAGTACGGAGTGTTTGTTGCGAATTGTCCAGGAAAAAATGCCAGCGCGGTTGCCGAGTTAGCCATCGGTCTCATGATCTCGCTGGATCGTCAGATCCCGGATAATGTCATAGATGCGCGGGCAGGGAAGTGGATGAAAAGTAAGTACGCAAAAGCAAAGGGGCTCAAAGGCCGCGTACTCGGGATTGTCGGTATGGGAACCATTGGGCAGCTCGTCGCTCAAATGGCGCAGGGTATCGGGCTTCGGGTGGTTGCATGGAGCCGATCCCTTATCCCTGAATCCGCGGAAGCATTCGGTGTGGAATATGCAGATAGCCCGGTGGAGGTTGCCGCGCAGTCCGATATTGTTTCATTGCATGTCGCTGCAACGCAGGCCACCTTCCATTTGGCAGATCAGGATTTTTTTGCCGCAATGAAGCCCGGTACATTTTTTATCAATACCACACGGGGAAGTGTGGTGGATGAAAGTGCTCTGCTTACCGCACTGGATAAGCATGAAATTCGTGCTGCTCTGGATGTGTTTGCAGATGAGCCATCGTATAAAGCAGGTGCGCTCACGACACACTTGCATAAGCACCCTTCGGTATATCTGACCCATCATATTGGAGCATCAACCTTTCAGGCGCAGGAAGCGACAGGGGATGAAGCGGTACGCGTCATTAATACGTATGCGAATACCGGTGTAGTTCCCAATTGTGTCAATATTGCGGTTCAATCCTCGGCGACACATTTAATCACCGTTCGGCATCTGGATAAGGTGGGAGTGCTTGCCCGCGTTCTGGATTTAGTACGCAAGTGTAATCTGAATGTACAAGAGATGGAAAACCAGGTATTTGCCGGTTCTGTGAATGCGGCAGTTGCACGAATTCGTGTGGTTGGCAAACCTCCTGAGGAACTCTCAGGTTTGCTTAAAGATATCCAGGATGTATTAGCTGTTTCAGAAATCAAACTTTAAATTTATGACTTCCACGCAATCTAATCGTTTGCATAATTTTTCGGCAGGACCGGGTACACTTCCGCTCTCTGTTCTTGAGGCGGCTCGTGAAGAGTTGCCGGTTTACGGCAAAACGGGTGCCTCCGTGATGGAGATATCCCACAGATCTCCAGAGTATATTGCGATTGAGACTTCGGCCCGTGTGCGGATCCGGAGTCTCCTGGGGCTCACAGAAGACTGGCATATACTGTTTCTTGGAGGAGGTGCCTCCATGCAGTTTCATCAGGTGCCACTAAATTTTTTGCCTTCAGATGGGCAGGCGGGGTATCTTCTTACGGGAGTCTGGGCAAAGAAGGCACATGCGGAAGCGTGCAAGATTGGCCATGGGCGCATTGTTGCTTCCAGTGCAGAGTCAACCTTCAATTACATTTCAGATCCGGAATCATGGGTGCTGGATCGTCGTGATTCGTATCTGCACTATACCTCAAATAACACCATCTACGGGACGCAATTCCATTCTCCTCCAAATGTAAACTGCCCGCTTGTCTGTGATGCATCCAGTGATTTTTTAAGTCGTCCGATTGAGTTGGATCGCTATGGATTGATTTATGCGGGGGCACAGAAAAATATCGGGCCTGCCGGCGTGACGGTTGTGCTGGTACAAGATCGTTTCCTGAAAACCCGTAATGCATCCCTGCCAACCATGTTAGATTATGGGACCCATGCGGCCAAGTGTTTCAATACTCCCCCGGTTCATGCAGTTTACATGGTCGAAAAGGTGCTGCGCTGGTTGGAGGAGCAGGGAGGAATTCCAGGGATTCAGGCGGTGAATCAGAAAAAAGCCAGACTTTTGTATGATGCCATTGATTCCAGCGAATTCTATCGGGGGACGGCCCAGAAAGCGTCTCGCTCCCAGATGAACGTAACCTTCCGGTTAACAAACGAGGAACTGGAGCCGGTATTTATCCAGCGGGCGGCGGAGCACGGGCTGCTTGCACTCAAGGGGCACCGGTCAGTAGGCGGAATGCGTGCATCCATCTACAATGCATGTCCGCTGGACTCGGTGAATGTGCTGATTGAGTTCATGAGAGATTTTGAGAAGAAAAATGGATAATGTGACACCAGCATCAAGAGGTTCAAAGAATCCTGTCCGGGCGTTGTATATTTGCTCTGAAGTATCTTGATCATGACTCTAGGAATCGTTCGTGCCTCTGTATCGACTGAACACCGTGTGGCGTTGGTACCCAAAGTCCTCTCCTCTCTGACCAAGAAGGGGCTGGAGATTCTGGTGGAATCCAAGGCCGGTCAGGGAGCCGGAATTTCGGATGCGGCATTCCTTGAGGCAGGAGGGCGAATTGTATCTGGAGAGGAAGCCTGGTATTCCGATATTGTCGTATTGGTGGGGCCCCCTTCTGACCATGAGATGGATCGGTTGAAAGCAAGGGCGGTGGTGGCAGGTTTCCTGCAGCCACTGGATATGCCTGCGCGGATGTCTAGGTTAGCGGAACGCTTCGTGACCGCGCTGGCAATGGAGCTTGTCCCAAGAATCTCAAGGGCGCAGAAGATGGATGCACTCAGTGCCATGGCATCTTTGGCCGGCTATAAGGCGATATTGATTGCCGCAAATCGACTCCCTAGATTCTTTCCCCTGCTAACCACCGCAGCGGGGACAGTTCGCCCTGCGAATGTGACCATTCTGGGGGCTGGTGTAGCCGGGTTACAGGCCATTGCAACCGCCCGAAGGCTTGGTGCCCGTGTATGGGGGTACGACATTCGTGAAGCTGCACGGGAGGAGGTCAAAAGTCTCGGAGCCCAGTTTGTGGAACTGGAACTCGAAATTGAAGATATGCAGGATGAAGGTGGCTACGCCAAGGCATTGATGGAAGCCAAAGCGCAGCAGCAGGTGAAACTCCTTGTCCCCCATCTGGCGAAGTCGGATGTCGTCATCACAACGGCCTTAATACCGGGGCGCCGTGCACCAACTTTAGTGAGCCAGGAAGCAGTGGAAGCGATGAATCCCGGTAGTGTTGTCGTCGACCTTGCGGCCGCCAGCGGAGGGAATTGTACACTGACGGTGCCGGACGAAGTGGTCATCCATCACGGCGTTCAGATTGTTGGCCATACGAATCTTCCATCCACGGTGCCGGCAGATGCCAGTTTTCTGTATGCACGCACAGTTTCTGCAATGATTCAGGAATTTATGCAGGATGGGAGGTTTCAGACGAATTTTGAGGACGAAATTTTCAAAGCGGTCTGCGTTTGTCATAACGGACAGGTGGTGCATGAACGCATTTTCAGCATGATTCAATCCTAAGCCTATGACTCCTTACACATTTTTTATACTGGCCATGTTTGTCGGCCGTGAGGTATTGAGCAAAGTTCCACAGACCTTGCATACTCCATTGATGTCCGGGTCCAATGCAATCAGCGGAATCACGATCATTGGTGCATTGGTGTCGGCGGGGATGGTTGGAGGCGGATGGGCAAAATGGCTTGGAGTGGCGGCTCTGATTGCGGCGACCATAAACGTGGTGGGCGGCTTTATGGTGACCGGCCGGATGTTGGAGATGTTCAAGAAGAAAGCCGAGGACTGATGCCGCCAGGACTCATTGAAGGGATCTATCTTTTTTCTGCGATCCTGTTTATTGCCGGATTGAAGAGACTCCAGTCTCCGGTTACAGCACGGACAGGGAATCAGATTGCAGCACTGGGAATGCTGATTGCGGTGATTGCCACGCTCTTCTCCCAGAAAATTCTCACGCCGGTGGAAATGATTGGTGGATTAGCAGTGGGAGGACTCATCGGGGCCGTGATGGCAAAGCGAGTCCAGATGACCGCAATGCCCGAACTGGTGGCGGCGTTTAACGGGTTTGGCGGATTGGCCTCTGCACTGGTCGCAGCCGCGGAAATCGTTCGGATGGTCCTGAGCCAGGAGACATCGATTGAAGTTACGCCCAGTGCATTTCCGTACGTGAGTATTCTGGTGGGAATGGTGACCTTTTCGGGGAGTCTCATTGCGTTTCTGAAACTTAGCGGCAATATGACGGGGAACCCGCTGGAGTTCCCCGGCCGGTATACAGTGCTGATCATCGGTACGGCTCTGATCATCGCCTCCATCGTATGGATATTTTTTGGCGGAGATCTGATTCTGTGCCTTTTGGTGCTTGCCGCTCTGGCGTTCATCTTTGGGATCCTGATTGTTCTTCCGATTGGCGGCGCAGATATGCCGGTGATTGTGGCATTCTTGAATGCATTATCGGGGCTGGCGGCAGCAGCTACGGGTTTTGTACTGTCAAACAGCGTTCTGATCATCAGTGGCGCACTAGTTGGGGCTTCGGGGATGATGCTGACCAATACCATGTGTGTTGCCATGAATCGAAAATTCTGGCAGATCATGGTTGGGGGTTTCGGGGGAGATTCGCAGGAGGAGGGAGCGGGCAAGTTGGCAGATGGGCGTACCATCACCTCTACAACGCCGGATGACACGGCGATCATGCTCAGCTATGCTCGAAAAGTGATTATCGTGCCTGGTTACGGGTTAGCGGTTGCGCAGGCGCAGCATCAGGTGCGAGAGCTGGCAGATGTACTGCAGGAGAAGGGGGTGGAAGTTAAATATGCCGTTCATCCTGTGGCGGGGCGGATGCCGGGGCATATGAATGTGCTTTTGGCAGAGGCGAATGTGCCGTATGACTCGCTCTTTGAAATGGACGAGATTAATCACGAATTTGAATCTACCGATGTCGTGCTTGTGATTGGTGCCAATGATGTGGTGAACCCGGCGGCCCGCCATGACCGCTCAAGCCCGATCTACGGGATGCCGATTTTGAATGTTGATCAGGCGCGGGCGGTGGTATTTCTGAAGCGAAGTATGCGTCCAGGATATTCGGGGGTCCCCAACCTGCTCTTTTTTGAGCCGAATACGCGCATGCTGTTCGGGGATGCGAAGGATTCGGTATCGGAGTTGATTACCGAGGTTAAGGCGGTTTGAGTGTGAACAAGCAGCCGAACAGCAACAACTGTTTTGTGTGTGGTCGAAATAATCCACGCGGTCTCTACATGTCTTTTTATGATAATGGAGAGGATGAGGTAGAGTCTCATTACAGCGTTCCCAAATGCTTTGAGGGATATCCGGGGATTGTTCATGGAGGGGTCCAGGCAGCGATTCTGGATGAGATCGTCGGGCGCGTATCTTTGATTGAAGATTTTCATGCGTTCATGATGTCGGTGCGGCTTGACGTAAAATATCGACATCCGGTTCCGGTTGAAGAGCCGTTGCATATTGTAGCGAAGCGTGAGGTAATCCGGGACCGTTATGCCCGGGCGACAGGAATGATTTACCTTGCGGACGGAACCTTGGCTTCGGAGGCATCCCTGAAACTGATCCAGATTCCCGATGAATTCCGATTCAAGGGAGATCCGGCGGATGAACTCGGTTGGCGTGTAGATCCGTGAGAGATTTGGATGGTGATTGAGGTCACTTCAATGACAGCGCTGTTGCCTGGGAGGCGGGAAGTTTTTCCTCATGTGGAGGGTATGAGTGTATCGCAAAAGTACACATAGCCAAGTATACCGAAATGAACAAAGGATAAGGAGGTCCTCTGGTAATCGGCTGTATAGGCAGAGATTTCAAGCCACCCACAACTGTGATATATAAGCCCCAAACTTTACGAAGGTGTAAAACAAATACATAGCTTTATCATTGATCTCATGGAGACATCAAAGATGTTCTTCTGCCTAAGGGTTGCTCATTATAAAAAACTTGATGACACGAATGAAGAAACTTGAAAAACAATACAAGACCCTTGCCGATAAAGGGAAACAGGCAAACTTAGACTTCAAAAAATCCGCTGAGGAGATAGAAGATAAGCTGAGACTCATGGGTATTGAACTTCCGCTCCGTGGGCCTCGTATCCCGGATCCAGCGCATACGAGAGGTGTGGGGCGCCACGAAGACTGACCATTTCTCCGCGCACCCAAATTCACACAGGGAGCGCAATCTGACTCGTTGAATCACGGCGGATTGTGGACTTAGGTCAATTAGCGCTTAGATGAATACAGACCGAGCAGTTGTTTCTGTCGTACGTGATCGGCGAAAATACAATGCGCGGCCCATTGACCTAGAATGCCAAAATCCTGGAGGCCGTCATGAATAAGGCTGGACTCTCCTGTATTCAGCGTTGGTCACGGGAATTGCCGGAAAATCGCCGCTATTTACCTCCTCCGTCAAAACAGGCAAAATCAGCAGCACTCAGCAGTCGTATGCGAAGGGAAGTAGTCCTTACTTTTCAGAAGGATGGCGAGAAGTAAATAAGGGGTTGCCAGTTTCGATGTTCACCCTCCCCTTAGGGGGGCAGATGCATGTGGACGACGTGCTCCGCCAGTCCAGAAAAGTGGTGTGGCGGTAGTGGTGTTTCAGTGGACAGCGTCGGACTCGGCCAGTCATGAACGCCCCTCCATCCTATGTGGAAAATGATCGAAGCATTGACGCAGTCCTTAGCTTTGCCGCCCGTGTTTACGCCAGTCGAGGAGAGTGGCACAAAAGCACCGGGGAACAAATTGCCCCCAAAATCATTCCTTGTCCTGACGATAGATTCCACTATACCTCATGAGTGATTTTGCAGGCCCAAATCCAGACATGAAAGACCGGGGCGAAGCCAAGTATTTCCACGGCCGGACGGGAATACTGGATAGTTTTCAGCGTCGCCTGAAGTGGGCGGAGAAGGATCCCAAAGAAGGGACCACGTTTCTGATTCAGGCCGCGCCCGGTGCGGGTAAGAGTGCGCTGATCCACGAGTGCACGAAACTGGCAGAGAATACAGGCTGGGAGGCGGTGCGTGTGAACACACGGGCACTTTGGGACACCGACACTATGTGCCAGAAGCTAGGGGATGGATGGATGCCTCTGCTTGACGAGATTGCTGTAAATGCCGGGTTTAATAAATGGGTTCAAATTGAGGGGGCTGCGAAGTTTAGGCTCCCCGGTCACACCCCTCAGAGTATCATCGAGCGGGGGAGAGCCCCCCTCCTGCTATTTCTGGACGAGGCGCAAAAGCTTGCGCTCGCTCAGTCTGGACATGCTGAGACGATATGTGACTTCCTTGATGCCATCCATAACGGGGAAATGGGTAGACCTGTGATGCTGCTCACTGCCGGCTTGAGTGCAACGAAGCGGGCCTTCAAAGATCTGGGCGTGTCCAGATTTAAGACGAATTGCTACGTAGAGTTGGGCCCGTTAAAACCGGAAGCGGAGCGGAAGGTGATCGACGACTGGCTCAAGCTGGAGGGGCGGGCGAAGGGGGATCCCACGCCCTGGATTGATGCGATTATGCAGAAGACTCATGGCTGGCCGCAGCATGTGGCGGTCTATGCGCAGGCCGCCGCCCTCCAGGTACGGGGGGATAAGAGAGTGATGACTCCGCAGGGGTTGCAGGCGGTGCTCGAAGTGGGGGAGATACAACGAACGAAATTTTATAAATCCCGCGCGGAGGGACTGGACGAGGATCACCGTATGGCCATTGCCGAAGCCTTTGCAAGTGCACGTGAGGATCAAACACAGACCAGGAAAGCAATTATGGAATCCCTTGCGAAGGCGGTCGGCAAGCCGGAGGCGGACACCGTTTTCAAGCGTGCGCTTAATAATGGGGTACTAGACCACCGGGATGGGCGCTACGTGATCCCGATCCCGTCCATGCGCCGCTGGTTCATCGACAATTACTATACTGAGCGGGATCCGTTCCACTAATTTCCTACTGGCCCGGATCCCCCTTAGACCTAACCATGGGGGATTTTCCTATTGGTCGTGACCATCTCCCCGAACCCGACCGTGACATAGAGTGATGAGACTCTACCATTTCTGCGCATCCATCTGAAATGCAACACTCGCTCCACATACGAATGCCCTGTACTACGGGGATTATCTGGACTGGATGAAAAAATGGGTAGGGGCTTAGAATCTAGGGGCAGGCGGCCCCTTATGCACCATATCCCGAATGCCGCTATCCTGTGATGCGTGATCGCAGAATGGGTTCCAGAACACGCCAGACGGTATCGGCCAGTCTTTGCTGCCCGGCGGTATTCGGGTGGATGCCATCGGACTGGTTGAGTTCTGTGACACCACCGACTCCTTCCAGAAGAAAAGGAATCAGTTCGGTATCCATCTCGTCTGCTACAGAAGGGAAGACCTCCCGGAATTCTTCCTGAAAGATGGGGCCCAGATTGGGAGGGACCTGCATGCCGGCAATCAGGATGCTCATATCAGGATTGGACTCTCTGGCCAGATCGATGATCTGGACCAGATTGCTTTTGGTCATGGATGGGGGAAGTCCGCGCAAACCGTCATTAGCCCCCAATGCAATGATCAAGATGTCGGGCGGGGATTCCAGTTGCCAGACGAGCCGCCTCAGCCCTCCGGCGGAGGTGTCCCCGCTCACGCCGGCATTGATAACGGTTACCGACCACTGCAGCGAATCTGCGCGTGCCTGCAGAAGAGCGGGATAGGCCTCGTTTGCAGGGAGGCCGTAACCGGCCGTCAAACTGTTTCCCAGAAAAAGTACACGAATCTGCGTGCCCCCCGTTGGAGCGACTTGTGCAACCACAGGCCCTGCAGATAATAAAACACACAGACACATGACCGTGCACAGGGCGGTTCTAATTTCCAGCAAATCCGTCAATAGTCCAAAATTGAATGCTTGATGTTGTAGAACTTACGAAAACCTACCAAAGTGGATCCCGCTTATTGACCGTTCTCGATAATATTACATTTTCTCTCGGTAGGGGAGATCTCTGCGCTATCGTAGGACCTTCCGGTAGTGGGAAGACCACCCTACTGGGGCTATGCGCGGGGCTGGATTCACCGACATCCGGAATCGTTAAACTGGCCGGAAAGAATCTGAACGACTGCTCGGAAGGGAAGCGGGCGGCAATCCGGCGCAGTTCGGTTGGCTTTGTTTTTCAGACCTTCAAGTTGATTCCCACATTAACCGCACTGCAGAATGTGATGGTCCCGCTGGAACTCAGTGGAGGGAGGAGCGCCCGTAAGCGTGCCATGGAATTACTTGATGAGGTTGGGCTCAAGGGGCGGGCACACCACTATCCCGTACAGATGAGCGGGGGAGAGCAGCAGCGGGTTGGCCTCGCCCGGGCCTTCATTAATCGCCCGGCGATTCTTTTTGCGGACGAGCCAACGGGCAATCTGGATACGGCCACAGGCAACCGAATTGAAGAATTGCTCCTGGAACTGAATCGAACTGCGGGTACAGCGCTGGTCGTCGTGACGCATGACCTGAAATTTGCCCAGTCCTGTCACCGGATCCTGGAACTCAATGCCGGCCGGGTTGCCCGGGATTATCGAATCGCCGAAGAAGTGCCTATAATCGCATGAGCAGTGCCTGGATTCTTCGTATGGCATGGTGGGAAAGTCGGGGAAGCCGTCGCCGGCTGCTGATTTTCCTGTTCTCTATGATTGTCGGGGTCGCCTTGCTGGTCGCATTGTCCTCGACATCTGAAAGCCTTCAGTACAGTGTCGATCAGCAGGCACGGGAACTCCTGGGGGCCGACATGCGGTTCTCCAATAACCAGCCATTTGATGATTCCACACAGGCGGCCATGGACACGATCGGGGTTGCAAAAACCCAAAGGGTCTCCACAATGACGGTTGCCTATTTCCCAATACAGCACCAGTCCCGCCTGGTGAGCGTCTATGGAGTAGAAGATGCATACCCGCTCTATGGGGCACTGAACTCCAATCCCGCTGAAGCGGCAGACGGGTTCAGGGAAACGTCAGGTGCACTGGTGGATGAAGGGCTGATGGAGACGCTCGGAGTTCAGCAAGGGGATACCGTCCAGATTGGCCGGGAGCGGTACGCAATCTCAGGTTCACTGGTGCGTGCCCCCAGCGAAACCGAAGTCAGCATGTTCATCATGCCCTCGGTATATGTTCCGATTGCGACACTGGATACGATGCTTCTGGGGTTCGGGGCCATGGTGAATTATGAGGTATACGTAAAACTTGCCTCCGACGAAAATCCAGAGACCATTCGGGACTCCCTGTATCGCCGTGTGGATGGCTTCAATGCGGATATTGATACGGTCGCAGAGCAGCGGGACAACTGGGAAGCGGCATTGGGATTTTTTAACCAGTTTCTTGGACTGGCGGGCTTTGGTGCACTTGTGCTAGGCGGATTGGGGGTCGGAGGAGCGATCCGTGCACATGTCCGTCGCTGTCTGGACAATATTGCGGTGTTGCAATGTATGGGGGCAGGCAGCGGGAGTGTCTTTTCGATTTATTTTTTTCAGGCATTTATACTGGGTTGCATTGCGGGCGTGCTGGGCTGTATCGGGGGGGCATTGGCACAATTACTCATCCCCTATGCAATCAGCGCATTCCTGCCGTTTGAGATTGCATTTCGCGTGTCGTGGTCAAGCATGGGGATGGGATTCGGGGTTGGCTTGTTTGTAACCCTGATTTTTGCCATCCTGCCTCTAATGGATGTGCGCGGGGTCTCTCCCTTACGGGCACTCCGTTCCAGTATTGAACCTCTGACCCCGGCACGGGCCCGCCTTCTGGCTTACCTCATTATCGTGGGAGGACTGATTCTGATCGCCGCTGCCCAATCAGGAAGCTGGGCAGCAAGCCTCTATTATGCGCTGGCCATTATCATTGCTTTTGGTGCTCTGGTATTCATGGCAAAAATTCTTATGTGGATTGCCCGTAAGTTGACCAGTCGGATTCCGTTTTATCCGCTTCGCCAGGGATTTGCCAATCTTCACCGCCCCGGCAATCAGACGATCTTAGTGATGCTCGCCCTTGGGCTGGGCACCTTTATTGTCATGGTACTGCTGATCAGTGAGAGCACCATTGTGCAACAAATGGATGCTGTGGGTGGTGAAGGTCGACCGGACATGATCTTTTTTGATATCCAGAATGATCAGCTCAGCGGTGTGACGCGCCTGATTCAGGAGCAGAACTGGCCGATCATTGACAGTTCTCCCATCGTGAATATGCGCCTCCATGCGGTCGGGGAGCAGACCGTGGAGGAATTGGTCAAGGATTCCACACGGGAATTCACATGGCCGCTGACACGGGAATATCGATCTACCTACCGGGCCGGGCTTACCGATGCCGAATCACTTGCCCGCGGCACCTTCACTGGAACCTATCAGCCGGATTCTGCTTTTGTCCCGATTTCGGTGGAGGACGATTTTGCACGGGCGGAACTGGGGCTGGAGATGGGAGATACACTCGTCTTTAATGTGCAGGGGAGATTGATCCCCACAATGGTCACCAGTTTCCGAACCGTAGACTGGGAGCAGATGCGGTCAAATTTTTATGTGGTATTCCCCGCGAATGTATTGGAAGACGCACCGCAGACGCATGTGATTACCAGTCGGAGGGAGGGAACCACCTCCCCGGACTCCCTGCAGTCACTGGTGGTCGCAAGTTACCCGAATGTGACAGTACTCAGTCTTGAAGCGATTCTTCGTATCATTCGTGAAGTTCTGGATCGGATCCGCTTTGCCATTCAGTTCATGGCCTATTTCTGTTTCATTGCCGGAGTACTGGTTCTGGTCGGCTCGCTCTTAATCGGCCGATTACAGCGAATTGAAGAAAGCGGGCTGCTCAAAACTTTGGGTGCCAGCAGGAAACAACTCCTGATTATTACGATGGCGGAGTATTCTGTGCTGGGTTTTTTGTCCTGCGCAACAGGTTTGATTTTATCTTTAGTCGCAGGCTGGATTCTAGCGATGACCGTGTTTGATCTTCCGCTGGCAGTGACGGGGCAGTCCATTCTTGCCGTGATCGCTGCCGTGATCGGATTGACCGTGCTCATCGGGTTTCTAAGTAACCGGAGTGTTTACGACCGGTCCGTGCTTGCGGTGCTTCGCGCGGAAGGATAATGCGTTAAAATGACGAATCAGATCAGTGATCGAATCCATCGGGTTCAGGAAAAAATTTCGGGTGCCTGTCGCCGGGCCGGGCGCAGGGAAAAAGACATCACTCTTATTGCAGTGACGAAGACCTGGCCCGTTGAGGTGGTCGCTGCGGCAGTTGAAGCCGGGCTCGCCGAGTTTGGAGAAAACAAGGTGCAGGAACTGGTAGCGAAAGCGCCGCACTTCCCAGATCAAAACTGGTATATGATCGGACATCTGCAGCGAAATAAGGCGCGTCACGTTGTCGCGCATGCCAAAGAATTTCATGCTCTGGACAGCATTCGGCTGGCGCAGACCCTGAATCGTTATGCCGAAGCCGCAGGCCGGGTACTGCCGTGCTTTTTGCAGGTGAATGTGTCAAGCGAAGCGTCCAAATTTGGACTGGATCCTCCCCGCATAGATGAAATTCTAGGGCCGCTGGAGGAATTTCAATCGATTCGTCTGGCCGGCCTCATGACACTGGCCTCGCCAGATGTACGGAAGGTGCGTGAGGAATTCCGCCTGCTTCGTCGTATACGTTCCAGATATGGACACTTAACAGGGCCGGGGCTCTCTATGGGAATGAGTGGAGATTACGAAATCGCAATTGAGGAAGGAGCCACGCATGTCCGCGTCGGCTCGGCCCTGTTTGGACCGCGAAATCAGTTCAAAAAAACTTAATCAGATGGAAACGAATATTCCCGATCCTCAAACGCAGATTGCGCAAGTGGAAGCGGCGGTGGAGGTAATCCGCAAAACCACGCAACTACGGCCCCGGGCCGGACTGATCCTGGGAACAGGATTGGGACAGTTGACCGAAGAAATCAAGGTTACACACCGGATTCCGTACGAGTCCATTCCGCATTTCCCTGTCTCAACCGTCAAATCTCATCGAGGCGAATTCCTTTTTGGAACGCTAAAGGGGGTGCCGGTAGCATGCATGAAAGGGCGCGTACATCTATATGAGGGGTACAGTGCCCGTCAGGTGACGTTCCCGGTTCGTGTCATGGCAAAACTTGGCATGGACAGTCTTTTGGTCTCCAATGCATGCGGCTGCATGAACCCCGATTATCAGAGAGGAGATGTGATGCTGCTCTCAGATCATATTAATCTGCAGGGTGTCAATCCGCTGGTGGGGCCGAATGTGGACGAATGGGGGCCGAGATTCCCTGATATGAGTGAACCGTATGATCCCAATCTTCGCCGGTACGCAATGCAGGTTGCCCAGGCCCATTCTATTCAGCTTCACGAGGGGGTGTATGTCTCGGTACTGGGCCCTAGCCTGGAAACCAGGGCGGAGTACAAATTTCTCCGAACGATTGGTGCAGATGTTGTCGGTATGTCAACCACACCGGAGGTGACCGTTGCCAGACACATGAATCTGCGTGTAATGGCGGTGAGTGTGATTACGGACGAATGTTTTCCTGAGTCACTCCAGCCTTTAACGTTAGAGCATGTCATCGCAGCCGCAGGTCTTGCAGAACCGAAGTTGTCCGCGATTATGGCCGGTGTGGTAGAAAAACTTGGGCACGAGTGAGCAATGAGTGAGGGGATGCAGCGTTTTGAAGAAATTCAGCGTGCGGATGTTCATCAAGTTGAGCGGGAGATCCGTGAGAGGTGGGAGGCCGAAGATATCTTCAAAAAAAGTGTTGAACTGCGTATAGACGCGCCCACCTATACGTTTTATGAAGGCCCCCCAACCGCCAATGGACATCCAGGTGTCCATCATGTAATGGCCCGCACCATTAAAGATGTATTCTGCCGGTATCATACCATGAAAGGGCGGCGTGTGGAGCGCAAAGCAGGTTGGGATACGCATGGACTTCCGGTAGAGATTGAGGTTGAAAAAAGTCTCGGGCTTGATGGACAGGAAGATGTTTTGCGCTATGGCATGGCAAAGTTTAATCAGCAGTGCCGTGAGAGTGTTCTGACCTATAAAGGGGAATGGGATGAACTGACACGGCAGATGGGATACTGGGTGGATCTCGATCATCCCTATGTGACCTTCGAAACGAAATACATCGAAACCGAGTGGTGGCTGATCAAACAGATTTACGAGAAGGGGCTGCTTTACAAAGGCCATAAGATTCACTGGTATAGTCCGGGATCCGGCACGATTCTAAGCTCCCATGAAGTCAGTCTGGGGTACAAGGAAGTTCAGGATCCAAGTGTCACGGTCCGTTTCCGATCCCTGGATCAGCCGGATACGTACTTTCTGGCCTGGACGACCACGCCCTGGACGCTGATTTCAAATGCAGCATTGGCAGTCGGGCCGGAGATTGAGTATGTCGTTGTGCGCTGCGCCTCGCTCCCTGAATCTAGTCTGATTCTTGCCCAGGCCCGATTAGAGATGCTGCGGGAGGAATATGAGGTAATCCGAACGATACGTGGAAGTGACCTTGCGGGGGAGAAGTATACGCCGCTTTTTAGTTTTTTTAAGGATCAGGGTCATCAGGCCTGGAGGATTGTGACGGCGGAGTTTGTGTCCACCGAAGAGGGTACGGGGATCGTACATATTGCGCCTGCATTCGGAGCAGATGACTATGAGGTGGGACAAACGGAGGGACTTCCCGTATTGAACCCGATTGATCTGCGGGGGCATTTTATGGCAGAGATGCCGCATGTGGGCGGGCTCTGGTTCAAGGACGCAGACCGGCCGGTCATTCGGGAGTTGCGCAGACGGGGGCTTTTGCAACGGGAGGACAGTTATGTCCACAACTATCCCCATGATTGGCGGAAAGGGACCCCGCTGATGAGTTATCCGGTGGAAAGCTGGTTTATTCGCACCACGGCGATCCGTGACCGGCTCGTTGAACTCAATCGTCAGATCGCATGGCAGCCTGCCTCTATTGGAACCGGCCGTTTCGGGGAGTGGCTCTCTAATAATGTGGACTGGGCACTCAGCCGTCGACGCTTCTGGGGAACCCCCCTTCCGGTCTGGGTTTCCGATCACGACCCGGATGTCATTGAGGTGATCGGCTCCATTGCGGAACTGCGCGAACGCTGCGGAGATCAGTTGCCGGATCAGGATGAGGATATTGATTTGCACCGCCCGTTTGTGGATGAACTGACATGGCCGGCGCCAGACGGAGGGACGATGCGGCGAGTACCGGAAACCATTGATGTGTGGTTTGATTCAGGGGCCATGCCATTCGCGCAGTGGCACTATCCATTTGAGAATCAAGAGGCATTCGAACGGAGTTTTCCGGCCGACTTCATTGCCGAAGGCGTGGATCAGACACGCGGATGGTTTTATACGCTCCACGCAATTGCAGCCCTGGTGATGGATGAGGTTTCGTTCCGTAATTGCGTAGTGGGGGGACTGCTCCTGGATGCAAAGGGCGAAAAGATGTCCAAGACCAAAGGAAATGCGCTAGACCCGTTTGCGTTGATCAAAGAGCACGGAGCAGACCGGGTACGGTGGTACATGATGAGTAACTCCCCGCCGTGGGAGGATTTGAAGTTTACGATCAATGGGGTGAAGGAAGTGGAGCGGAAACTCTTCAGTACCTTAACGAACAGTTACAGTTTCTTTGCGACGTATGCCAATATTGATGGCTATACGGGGATGGAAGATGCCCCTCCGGTACAGAAGCGGCCGGAGTTGGACCGGTGGATTCTCAGCTGTTTGCAGTCTGCGGTGGAACAGGTTGATTCGGCACTGGCAGGTTATCATCCCACCCGGGCCGCCCGCACCGTAGAGGCGTTCGTGATGGATCTTTCAAACTGGTATATCCGCAGATCCCGCCGGCGTTTCTGGAGTGCAAAGGCAACGCGTCCCACGGAATCGGATGACGATAAATGGGCAGCTTACGAAACCGTACATACATGTCTGGAAACGGTGGCACGCCTCATGGCTCCGATGGCTCCCTATTACAGTGAGTGGCTGTATCAGCGCCTTACGGTCAATGCCGCCGGCGCAGCAGAGTCGGTTCATCTGACAAACTTCCCGAAAAAGGACCTCGCACTGGTGAATCGTGCCCTTGAGGCGCGGATGAAAAGTGCACAGGTGATTTCCTCGCTGATTCTTGGGTTGCGGAACAAGGCAAAATTAAATATTCGCCAGCCTGTGGGACGGATCCTGGTGGTAGTGGACGAAAATTGTCAGGAGGAAACCGTTTCAAGGGTCGCCCCCATTATTCTAGATGAGGTGAATGCACGAACGATGGAATACATTGATGCATCCCATCCCATTGTCCGTCGAAGCGCCCGCCCGAATTTTCGTCAATTAGGTCGGCGGGCCGGGCGGAATATGCCCAGGGTCAAGGAAGCAATTCTGGCACTCAAAACAGCACAGTTAGATGCCTACGCTTCCGGCGATCCGGTAATTCTGACGGGAGAGGGGTTTGAACTTGAATTGCTGCCGGGCGACATTGAAATCACCACGCAGGGGGTAGAGGGCTGGCTGGTTGGCCAGGAAGATGGATATACGGTTGCTTTAGACACTGTGATCACGGAGGAACTGCTGCATGAGGGATTCGCCCGGGAAAGTATCAATCGCATTCAGAATCTTCGCAAGGCGGCGGGCTTTGCGGTGACGGATCGAATCCATGTGGATTGCCGTGCAACCAAGGTGCTGCGCACAGCCATTGAATCCTATATTGACCGGGTCAGGAACGAGACGCTGGCCGTCACGTTTAACTTCGTTCTTTCTCCAAAAGGAGAGCATGTTGAACGCTTTAATATCGGTGAGGAGATCTTTACATTGGGGATAACCCGGTCGGTGTGACCCTTGCAGTACGAAGTGAAATAAGTTAGACTATGGCAGTTCAAAAATCAGTTCAAGTATCTTCTGGACCTCCAGTGAATGGTCCTGCAAAGACACCGTTTGATGATGAAACCCTAGCGCATTTCCGTTCGCTGATTCTGGACAAGCGCAAGGATGCGCTTGAAGATATTGCGCAGATGCAGGCGCAGATCAAGGACTCACGTGAGCGATCCGAGAGTGACTCTGCGTACAGTTTCCATATGGCGGATGCCGGGACGGACGCAATGGAGCGGGAGAAATTGTATTTAATGCTGGCTCGCCAGAAAAAATACATCGGGTATCTGGATCGGGCTCTGGAGCGCATTGAGAATCGGACCTACGGGGTTTGCAAGGTGACGGGCAATCCCATTTCCAAGGAGCGGCTGGAGGCGGTCCCTCATACAGAGATCTCAATTGAGGCCAAACTTAAGCAGAAGCGGTAGACTCGCATATGCGACTGTTCTGGATTGTAGCTGGCGTTCTGGTACTTGATCAGGTCACGAAAGTGGTCGTGCGTCTGAACATGGATTCCGGTCATATCGGGGCCATTGACCTTGTGGGAGGCTGGCTGAAGTTTACCTATACTGAAAACCCAGGCATGGCGTTTGGGATCAATTTTGGTCCTGCAGGCATGATTACGGCGTTCTCGATGATTGCTGCGGTCATGATTGTCATCTATCTGGTTCGGGTTCGTGATGGCTATTTCCCCTATATCGCCAGCCTTGCCTGTATTCTAGGAGGGGCGATCGGGAATATTGTTGACCGGCTGTTTTATGGGATGATCTTTGATTATGGTCCTTTTTTTCAGGGGCGGGTGGTGGATTTCATTCACTTTGATCTCTGGCATGGACTGATTCCTGCCTCTATCCCGTTCATCGGAGGAAGCTATCTGTCCTTCTTTCCCATCTTCAACGTCGCAGATATTGGGATTGTGGGGGGCGTTATGGGTATTTTGCTTTTCCAGAAAAAATTCCTGAGCGGAATGCATCCAGCGCCGCCTGAAGCGGATATTCCTGTTCTGGAAGAGCATCCGGTGTCGGAGCAGGCAACTCCGGCAGCATAGTCGCTCCCGGGTCTTTCTCGGCAGCAGTGCATCGGATACATCAGAAAGATCGCTTCAATCTGTCATTGGAGCCCAAAATGACCGCTATGGAGGAGCTGGAATCTTCATGTTGGACGGAGATGGAACCCAAGCGGGAGGAATGTGTGGAACATGAAGTGCGGGTGTTTGTATCTTTAAATAGTTCTGCCTTAAAAATAACGAGAACACATCATGTTAAATCTTGAATCTCTGGAAATCGCTGTCCTGTTTCTGTTCAGTTTTGGACCCATGGAGATTGGCATTATCTTTCTGATTGTTTTGGTGTTATTCGGGGCTAAGCGTATCCCTGAAGTCGCACGTGGACTCGGGAAGGGAATTCGGGAATTTAAGTCAGCCACGAGTGAGATCAGCCGTGAGTTGACCGTGGAGGATCGCCCACCTGCGTATCGTCCGCCCGCACAGCAGAATCCTCCAGGTTATGCACCTCCGTCTCAGGGGCAGGGGCCTGATCCAGCAAACCCTGCTCCCGAAACGCCTAAGTAACCCTTTTCCGCCTTGGCACGTCTGGGGAACCGCATATGGCTTTGCCGTCGTTTGCCGATTGCAGGAGTGCGTTACTGAATAAAAGGGCGAGTTGTGTAGAGATTGCGCAGCTTGCCCTGGAGACCATTCAGGAGAAAAATCCATCTCTGAATGCGTTCACGCATGTTGATGCGTCCTCTGTATGTCAATCCGCTGAGTCGATTGATCAGGCATTGAGCGAGGGAAATGAGTTGCCCTTGATGGGGCTGGTGCTGGGGGTCAAGGATGTTCTGAGCACAACCGAGTGGCCGGTCACCTGTTCTTCAAAAATTCTTGAAGGATATCGCCCTCCATTTGAGGCCACTTCCGTGGCAAGGCTTCGCAAGGCAGGTGCACTCCTGATTGGGCGTACGAACTGTGATGAATTTGCGATGGGGGCAACGACTGAGTATTCTGCCTATGGCCCCACACTGAACCCCCATAATCGGGAATATGTGTCGGGCGGATCCTCGGGCGGATCGGCGGCGGCGGTTGCGGCCGGGATGTGTCATGCCGCGTTAGGCACCGATACGGGCGGGTCCATACGTCAGCCGGCATCCTTTTGCGGAGTCCTGGGATTGAAGCCAACCTACGGACTGGTGAGTCGCTACGGTCTGGTCGCATTTGCTTCGTCATTTGACTGTGTCGGCACCTTTGCCAATAGCGTTGAAGTGGTTTCCCGGATTCTCTCCCACATGGCGGGCACGGACCCGAGTGATGCAACATGTATGGATTGTTCCTATCAGCATGTAGAATTCTCCACGGATCATGCAATCCATGGATTACGGGTCGGTTTGCCGAAGGAGTATTACGGGGAGGGACTTGATGGAGAGGTTAAAAAACTTGTGGATCAGACCGCATGTATGCTCGAATCCGAAGGGGCCCGTCTGGTCCCCGTCTCGCTGCCTCACACAGAATATGGGGTTGCAACGTATTATATCCTTGCGGCTGCGGAAGCATCCAGTAACCTCTCCCGTTATGATGGAGTAAAGTACGGGCTTCGACGGGCAGGTGAAGTGCATTCACTGGAAGACATGTATACAAGCACCCGAAGCGGTGGATTTGGATTTGAGGTAAAACGGCGCGTCATGCTGGGGACGTATGTACTCTCAGCCGGCTACTACGATGCGTATTACGGGAAAGCGCAGCGTGTACGTAATTTAATTCGGAAGGATTTTGATGAGGCATGGGAAAAGGTGGATGTCCTCTTGACTCCCGTAAACCCAAGGGCGGGAATGCGGGTTGGACAGCGGGATAAAGATCCGCTTCAGATGTATCTGAGCGATGCCTATACGGTGACGGCCAATTTGGCGGGCATCCCGGGGATATCTATTCCGGTCGGGAGAACCGCCCAGGGACTGCCCGTAGGGGTGCAGTTGCTGGGGGCACCATTCCGTGAGGCAGAGTTGCTCACGATCAGCAGGAAAATCATGGATTTAGCAGAACATTCATCTTCATAGACATTGAATCAGAAAACGGATTATGAGTATTTTAATTGACAAAAACACACGGTTAGCTGTACAGGGGTTTACGGGCAGGGAAGGGTCATTTCATGCAGAGCAGATGATTGAATACGGCACGACAGTTGTTGGCGGAGTCACTCCCGGCAAAGGAGGGATGCAGCATCTAGGCCGCCCGGTCTTTAATACGGTTCAGGAAGCCGTTACGGCGGAAGGGGCCAATACCTCGGTCATCTTCGTTCCCCCCGCATTTGCCAAAGATGCGATTATGGAGGCTGCCGATGCGGGTTTGACATTAATCGTGTGCATTACAGAAGGGATTCCGGTGAAGGACATGGTTCAGGCATTCCATTATGCAACATCCAAAGGCACCCGTTTAGTTGGGCCGAATTGTCCAGGGCTGTTAACGCCTGGACAGGCCAAGGTGGGGATTATGCCGGCGATGATCTTCGCGGAAGGGCCGGTTGGTGTGATTTCCAGATCGGGAACCTTGACCTATGAAGCTGTTGATCAGCTTACCCGTGAGGGATACGGGCAGAGCACGGCCATCGGAATTGGGGGGGATCCGGTGATCGGAACCCGGTTTATTGATGCATTAAAACTGTTTGAGGAGGATTCCGAAACGGCTGCCGTTGTTCTGATTGGCGAGATTGGAGGCACGGACGAAGAGGATGCCGCCGCCTATATCAAGGCGCATATGAGCAAGCCGGTGGTTGCATTCATTGCCGGCGCAACCGCCCCTCCAGGGCGCCGCATGGGGCATGCAGGGGCCATCATTGCGGGGGGGAAAGGGACGGCTGAGGATAAGTTTGCGGCACTTGCAGACGCAGGTGCGCATATCGTCCGGAACCCGGCGCATATCGGCGAAGCGTTCCGAAGTGCAGGGATTTGATGCATCATTCATGGAGGTTCGGCAGATCACGTTTATCAAGAGTGCAGAAAATCTGGCACAGATGCCAGCGGAGGACCTGCCTGAGGTTGCCTTCATTGGACGTTCCAATGTCGGCAAGAGTGCTCTTTTGAATATGTTATGCCGGAGAAGGTCTCTGGCACGGATCAGTGCAACCCCGGGAAAGACGCAGACCTTTAATTTTTATGAGGTCAACCATGGGATGTACTTCGTAGACATCCCGGGATACGGCTATGCCAGGGTAAGTAAAAAAGCAAGGGCGCAGTGGAGGAGAAATATCGTGGCTTACCTCACAGAGCGTGTGTCCTTACGTGCGGTGCTTCATCTTGTGGACAGCCGCCATGCCCCCACCGCTCTGGATAAGGAGGTTATGCTGCTTTTGCGACAGACATGCGCAGAATGTTTTCTGGTGCTGACCAAGACAGATAAATTATCTGGCAACACCATGCAGCGGAGTATCCGAACGGCCCAGGAGGCACTGCAGGCCCAGGGGGCCGAACTTCCGATCATTGCCACCTCTGCAGTGGATCAAAGAGGGCGGCAGGAATTACTGCGTCGCATTGCAGATGCGGTGGAAGCCGTTTGAATACCGGGAGGGGAGGTCCCACCGTTCCAGTACCGGGTTGGCGATACGGGGTTTACGGTGATGGAGGGACAACGCCTCTCTGTTCTGCTGCTCTTTACTCCCCGCTTCCCGGTTGGACCATATAGTCAACGGCCAGGCTGGCGAGTGCCCGTACTCCGGTGATGAGTGCAGATTCATCCACAAAAAAATAGGGGGAGTGATTTCTTGGGACGGTTTCGAGGTCTGCATCAGCAGGAGCAATCCCGAGAAAGATGAACAGTCCAGGCACTTCGTTTGCAAAATAGGAAAAATCTTCGGCTCCGGTAATCTGCACCGCCTGACTGACCGAATCGGATACACGCTTGAGTGAGGGGATCATTCGCATCGTCAGGTCGGGATCATTGACCGTAACCGGATATCCGCGGTTAATCCGGACTTCGGCGGTCGCGCCGGCGCTGGCGGCAATGTGTTCGACGGTCCGGTGGATATTTTCTTCAATTTCATCCTGAATCTCGGGCAGAAATGTACGGATGGTTCCTGACAGTTTCACTTCATCGGGGATGATATTACTGCGCACTCCGCCGTGAAAGGTGCCTACAGTGATAATAGAGGGGGTGGCCGTGACATCCAGTTGCCGGCTGGCAATGGTTTGCAATCCCAGGACAATCTGGCTGCCCACGACAATCGGATCTACTCCTCCCCACGGAACGGCACCATGCGTCTGTTTTCCTTTGACGGTAATAAACAACTCATCTGCGCTGGCCATAAACGGGCCGGGCAGATAACTGATATGCCCGACCCGTTCCGGCCAGACATGTAATCCAAAAATCACCTCGGGGGCTGGATCGTCAAAGACCCCTTCACGAAGCATGAGCTCTGCCCCTCCTTCCTCACCTGCCGGTGCCCCTTCCTCGGCAGGTTGGAAAATGAATTTGATTGATCCCGGCAGATCCTCTTTCATCTCGGCCATGACGCTGGCAACCCCCATCAGGATGGCCGTATGCGTGTCATGGCCGCAGGCATGCATCACGCCGACCTCCATGCCGTTGTAAGTTGTACGCACCTTGGAGGCAAAGGGGATCTCTGTCAATTCGGTCACCGGCAATGCATCCATGTCCGCACGGAGGGCAACAATCGGCCCGGGCTTTCCGCCCTTCAGGAATCCAGTGACTCCGGTATGGGCGATCTCGGTTTGAACGTCCATGCCGAGGGAACGCAGGTGGTCGGCGACCAGTGCCGCAGTTCGAAACTCCCGGTTACTGAGTTCGGGGTTTGCATGTATGTCCCGGCGCCAGTCAATCACATCGGACTCCACCGACATGGCGTGACGGTCCAGTTTCTTATGAAGCGGTGAAGGGGTTTGTGCCTGTACCGTCATCATCACCCCCAGCAAGGGGATCAGGCAAAGGAAAAAGAGTAGCATCTTAGCGGAGAACATTAAAAAGTCGGCTGTATTTGATGGTGATTGTACGCCCCAGGCTGTTATGGAAGGGTTGGCTGGATTCGCTTACATCGTTGAAGACAATAAATAATCCTGTATTCGCAGACTGAAGCCAGCCCAGTCTCAGGTTGGCGGACCACAGATCTCCTGCGCTGTCGCTGTACTGGAACAGGCCCTGAACATAGAGTCGGGGGGTAAATGAGTAAGAAAGTCGGGTTTGAATCAGATTGATCACAAAGTCACCATTCGGCAGGCGCACATCGTTGTACGACCAATTCACCTCTGTGGTCAGGGCCTCATTGGCCCGGATACGGATGGTATTGGAGATGTTTCTGCGTGTACCGCCAAAGAATCCACCCAGAAACGCACGCGTACGGATACTCACCTTTCGTCCCTGATTGGTGATGAGTACGAGCTGCGCTTCTCTGTGGTCATAGGTCCCTGCGGGGACGCGTACATTGCTTGCAATCTTAAATTCTTCCTGAACCCCTTCACGGGTCAGATTGATTCCGGTATGAATTTCGAATCCGCTCTTCCATTCAAAGTGATTATCAATATGCCAGCGGCCTCCTTCCTGGAATCCTCGAAAGTCCCAGTATCCCTGATAACTGATATGAGGCCGCAGTTCCAGGAGCCCAAACAAATTTTCCGGCCGCCATGCATACAGGATCAGGCCAGTGAGTTTGCGATACTCACTGTTTCGTCTCAGGAACCCAATCGCCGGATTGAAATTCTCGGCTACCTGGGTGAAGGTGCTATTGATTCTCCACACATTGGAGAGATAGGATGCATTCAGGTTGAGTGCATGCTCCGCGCCGCTTAGATGGGGCGAAAATGTGCGGGCAGCGAAGCCGGAGAGGGTGGTATACCGGCCGATTCCCCATCGCCCGTCTATCGCCAGAGCCTGGTTGTCTTCTTCTACAGGTATGGAATCGTCTGCATCAAGATGAAGCCGGCTGGTTGCCATGACTCCGACAGCAGAACGGTTGGCCAAGTCTTTGCGGACCCGTACGACCGAAAAATTTGTCCCGGCCGCCGCTCCTTCCACCTCTCGTGTCTGCATGGTCAGCAGTCCGACATTGACCCCCGCCGCCTGTCCGGACAGCCGGGTCCCTCCGAGGATGGGAATCTGTTCACCGTCCGGTCCGATTCCGATCCGGCGACTGAAGAAGAGTTCCATTTCCTGTCCACTGAATTCAGATACTCCCACTGAGAAGAGTCCGGCATTCTCCAGAAAGAAGGGGCGCTTTTCGGGGAAGAAGAGATTGAACCGGTCGAGATTGACCTGCTGTTCATCTACTTCAACCTGTGCAAAATCTGTATTGTAGCTGGCATCAAGTGTAAGGCTTGGTGTGAGGCTGTACTTGAGATCCACCCCGATATCGACATCCGGTTCAACCTGTGACTCGGCAGGTTCAAACGTTCGGGTGACATTTCCAAGTGTATAGGGGACAATCTGGAGGTTCCGGGGCTGCGGGACGATCAGTCCCGATACATGGCCGGCCATGGAAACTCTGCTGAGCTGGAATTGCCGGGGCATACGGGTCCAGAAAGAGCGTTCATTATGGCGCCGGATATTCCGCTGGAAGTTTATGCCCCATGTCTGTTCACGCGTGGAGGGAAAACGAATGGTCCGAAACGGAATCTCAAATTCAGCCGTCCACCCCGCTTCAGTTGTACGGGTCTGCACATCCCATGACCCATCCCAGTTAATATTGAAGCCTCCGCCGCTGCCCGTCTGCTGACGTGCGCCGAAGGCTCCCTGCCCTTCGTTGGTTACCTGTGCGTCGTACTCAATGCCTGCAGGATTCGTACCGAAGACAAACCCGCTCTGCCCATCCAGATAGGTATCCAGAATCATCTGAAAGCTATCGGTTTCATCCAGCGGAGCATCCCGGCGGGTATCCGACACGATGATCTGTTCCGGTTCACGATCATAACAGATCACACCTACGTACAAGGCGTGATCTGTGTAGACCAGATACACTTCGGTACGTTCGCTTGAGGGCTGCCCTTCCTGAGGTGTGGTTTGCCAGAATTCGGTAATCGGGATTGCCTGCGCATATGCAGGGTCATCCGTGATGGTGCCGTCGAGTATTGGAGAGGTTTCTGTATAGGCCGCTGCCGCTGCCGGCGTGGCCTGCTCTCCGGAAACGGGCATGGAGGATTGTGCGCTCACGAGTGCAGAAGAAGTGAGCGATCCGAGTAAAAAACAAAAAAGACGCACAGTCATGCAGGCAGTTGAATGAGACAATTTACGGTTCGGGAACCTATTTTATTTGTTTAGAACAGAAAATTCATTCCCCTAATGAAAAAACAACGCAGCACCAGTGATCCAAAGCGTATGTGGGGCGGTCGTTTTTCAGAAGAAACAGATCGGCTGGTGCAACTTTTCGGTGCATCCACAGACATAGACAGGCGGATGGCCCTGGAGGATATAGAAGGCTCTGTCGCGCATGCGTCTATGCTGACGGCACAGGGTATTCTTTCGGAACAGGAGGGGAAGACGATCTGTGCAGGTCTGGAAGAGATCCGAAAGGCTGTCCTTGCAGGGGAGTTTCACTGGGATCCCGCGCTGGAGGATGTGCACATGAATATTGAGCACGAACTGACCCGGCGGATTGGTCCGGTGGGCGGGAAATTGCATACTGCACGAAGCCGGAATGATCAGGTCGCCACGGACCTGCGTCTGTGGCTTCGGAGAGCGGGGAATGAGATTGGGATAGAGCTGCAGACCGTTCGGGCTGTGCTGATTGATCTTGCTGAAGCACATCTGGAGGTGATTATGCCGGGCTATACGCACCTGCAGGTCGCGCAGCCGGTGCGGTTCTCGCAACATCTGATGGCCTATTATGCCATGTTCAGCCGGGATTCAGAGCGCCTTTCTCAGACACTGGAGCGCATGAACGATTCGCCCCTTGGGGCATGTGCATTGGCGGGGACAGGTTTTGATATTGATCGAGTGGCAACCGCGAATCAGCTGGGATTCCGGGGCGTGGCGTTGAATTCAATGGATGCCGTCAGTGACCGGGATTTTGTATTAGATTTTTTATCGTTCAGCAGTATTGTGATGGTACACCTGTCAAGGCTGAGCGAGGAACTCATTCTGTGGTCTAGTCAGGAGTTTGGTTTTATCACGCTGCCGGACAGTCATACAACGGGAAGCAGCATTATGCCTCAGAAAAAGAACCCTGACATGTGCGAACTCATTCGCGGAAAGACGGGAAGGGTATGCGGGAGTCTCATGGCACTGCTGATGACGATGAAGGGTTTGCCGTTGACGTACAATAAGGATATGCAGGAGGACAAGGAGGGGGTTTTTGATGCGGCGGACACTCTTCGCATGTCCCTCAGGATTTATTCCGGGATGCTTTCCGGCATCCAGGTGCATGCGGAGTGTATGCGGGCTGCGGCGGCGGTCGGATTCAGCAACGCTACAGATCTGGCCGATTATCTGACGCGTAAGGGGCTGCCGTTCCGGGAGGCGCACGAAGTGGTGGGGCATCTGGTTGCGCTCTGTTTGAGGAAAGGGTTTTCTCTGGAGTCCCTGCCCCTTGAAACGATGCAGCAGGTGAGTCCTTTGATTGAAGCGGATGTGCTGGAATGCCTGAAACTGGACGCGGTGGTGAATGCCCGGAACAGCCTTGGTGGAACGGCCGCCACAGAGGTGGAGCGGCAGATCCGGCTTGCACGGGAGCAACTCCAGCGTGAAGTTGCCGAATAGCAGATTCCTGGATTCGGTTGCCTTTAGGATGTCCTCAAAATAATCACCGCCAGCCAAATGGCCGGCATCACATCTGGCGGGCATGTTCTGCATCCATGTCAGGATGCTTTTACAGATCCGCAATGTGCCGTGTACGGTCAGCCAACTATGACCGGCTAGCCATAATCCGTTCCAAGGGTCTAATTCCCCGTGGTTTCATCCCTCTCCCTTCGTGACTTTGAAGGGGGGTCAAATATAATCCCCAGTAGCGTTCCCGATTCCTCACCATCGGTTAGTCTGCATCGAACGTATCGGTCAAGATCAAATTCTTTGTGGAAGTCATCGTGAGGGACCATGTCGGAGTTCAGTGCACAGATATACTGGGTTCCGGTGCGCTCGGTAACATCATGTGCTCGTTCAAGGGCGGCCGCCCGTTGTCGTGCGTCAACGCCATCGAATATTTCGCTGTCGTGAACCAGAAAATCAATAGACAGGTCACGATTGGCACAGAATTCTAGGATTGCAAGGTCAAAGCAGAAGATTTTCATCTTACCGATCCCGTCGCTTCCACTTTTTCTGATCTCAATGTTGAACCGAAATCCCGAATCGGACAGATTAATGATTAGATGTCCGGGCACTCGATATAGTGCGCGAGAATTAAGATTAAAGAATCCTACAGGGATCTCCCAGGTGTCCCGTCGCTCCTCATGGTCACAGGTGGCTAGATCCGCAAGTTCGGCCTTATCCCGTGCGATTTGACGCTCACGGGACTCTATTTGGCGCAGTTGCTCAATCTGTCTTTTAATATGCTCTAATTCTTCACACTTGCTACCGTGCCTCTCACGTAACCTTTCCATTTCATCCATTGCTCCGTGTTCACTGAGTATCTGAAGGAGGTTGCCCCGGGTCTCTGTCAACTCTCGAATCTTATTGTTTGCCTCCGTCATGTCATGTTCAAGACGTGAGATCTCTCTTTTCAGGAATCGTCTACGATCCTTGATGACTAGGGCGTAGAATTCTTTCGCCTCCGCAAGTGATTTTCGTATTGTCTCCGAAAATACTACCCCCATTTCCTTGTACACCTGTTCAATGGACTCCGTGGATGGTGCTTCTTCGGATTCAACGGCCTGCTGATAGAGTTTCAGACGACGGGCGGTGAGGATGTTCTCGTTTGTGGCAGCATGAAGTTTTTCGGTAAGCTGATCGGCCTCTTGCTGGATGGATTCATATTGGGGATGAACTTTGAAGTTGGCGAGGGTGCGAGAATTCTCCTCAATCTCCTGCAGCAGCAGGACACGCTCCGCTTCCAGTTCTCCCATGTTGCCCCGAATGTAGGGCACGGCTCCGCGCTTCACAAGTTTATGAAGATCCTTGAGTTCTGTATTCTGATCCTTTATCTGTTGCCATTGCACCGCAAGATGCCAGTCCATTCCGAGTAGCAGTGCTATATGAACCTGCTTATTCCATGGTTTTTGATTAGGGAAATGGGAAAAGGGGTCGCCAAATGCATGGTGTCCCCTTCGAACGAAGTAGGAAATAAGACTGCGGAACGACGGATTGTATTTTGGGGCCTCTGGCGGCGTGAGCGAAAACAACGCGTATCCCAGAAACGCTTTCCATTGTTCTTGCGTGAAGGATCGCTCGCCCGTGAACTCGATGTCTGGAAGGTCAGGCCAGTCGTCCCCCAGATCTTTAACCGTCACAGTTTTTGGTTTAGCAACCGCCCGGGAGACGGTAATTCGTTCGTCGCCGAGAGAAATTTCCATCGTGAAGATCCATTCTTTTAAAGCCGGAATCGCCAACCCACGGCCTTTATTCATGTTGGCACCGAGACAGAAGTGAATTATCTCTATCAGGGTGGACTTTCCAAGTCCGTTGCGCGTGTCCTTTCTGGATGAGTCCTCGGTGCGGTCGGCCAGTACCACATTCAGGCCCGATGTGAACCTGATTGGGCGGAATGAGGGCATGTTGGCACGTATCTCGTGAATCATGGTTTCTGGCGTGTGATAAGCCCGCCTTCATACCGTACGACCTGAAGTGAATAGAGCATCGTGAGTGCAAGGATGAAACGTTCAAATGTACCAATCGCTTTCTCCTTTCGAACGGACTCCCATAGGCTCGTCACGGTGCGAGGCTGTGGGAGCTTGGCGAAGATCACCGCCCCGGCACCAAGCAGGGTCTGTTCTGCAGGGATGTGCTTGGTTGGGTGAATCATTGTTCAAATACCTCACAGGTCTCAAACAAATAGACTAGTACGGTCTCGGCGGCGTGCTGGATTTTGAAATCCTTGAACCCGCGCCGAGCGAATATACACATTGCATCAAAGAGGTCTTCACCGGAAGAGATGCCTTCTTTGCGAAGTTTGTAGTAGTGTTCCAGGAAACCTGATTTCAGGCGATCCGGAAACCTAGGATCTTCCTGGCTCAATGCCTGAATAAATGAGCGTACCTGGGGGGTCGCTGTAAGATGGCTTCTGATAAGATTCCGGGATGATACCGAAAGGCCGTTTTTCTGGATCTTGTCCTTCAGAGATATTCTGGAGAAGTCCTGATCCGGTGGAGGAGGCGATATCTCGCTTATCCACCGTGTGGCCTCTTCAAGTTCGCTAAAACTCACGGTGACCATTGCATATTCCATGGCTACAGCAACCATGTTTTCGTGGGCATGCTTGATCGCAAGAAGTCGCTCCACAGGATAATCCTTTTCCCCTTGAGGATGCGCGTCAATCTTTGCGTGACAGTTGCGGCAAACATAAATAAGATTGGAGAGTGAATTCCGCTCCTCCGTTGTCATTGACGCGTCAAACCGGGCCGATGGGCGGCCTCGGTTCTTCCCCCCGTGTTCGCCAGCGATGTGAGCGGCTTCGCCCAGCAGGACAACATCGTGAATGTCGTTTCGATATTCCGCCAGTAGTTGGGGGCAAGATGGCATTGCGCATCAATTGCCGCTGAGCAGAGCCAAACGAATCCGGGTCTTAGGAGAGACGCTCATTAGGTGTTATGCTGCAAGTAAAAATACTCTGATTCCTGGCTCTGTTTCAGAACATAGCGAGTTGGACAGAGGGACTTCGCAGAAATCGGACACAGCCAAACGCCGCCCGAACTATGCTGTGAAAAAACCGGACTGAAGTGGATGTCAACATCATAGAATCCCGATACCATTTGCAACCCGCAACGGGATACAGTGGTTCTCTAATTCTAAGAATTCAGGACGGGTTCGGAAAAGACAGGTATCTGGTGCCAGAACCAGAAGTACAGGAAGACAGAACCTTCTTAGTTCGATGAATCAATCTTTCGGGGCACTTTCGGAGCCATTCACGGATCCCATCAGCACCGCAATTGGACGCAGGCTGTCAATATTTTCAAAGAAGATTTTGATGGTCGCAGTCAGGGGCACGGCAAGAATCATACCGGCTATGCCCCAGAGCCACCCCCAGAAGATGAGCGATACAATCACCAGAAGGGGGCTGAGATTCAGACTGAATGCCATTAGCCTCGGATCAACCACATTGCCCATCACCATCTGAATGAGCCACATCAAAAGGGCTGCAATGATCGGAATCGTTAAGGTTTCAAACTGCAGCAGTGCAAACCCGAACGGAAGAACCACAGCGACGAACGAGCCGATATTGGGGATATAGTTCAAGAGAAAGGCCAGAAATCCCCAGAAGACGGAATAATCAACCCTTAGCATCCAGAGGACCAGAAAGACCAGCAGCCCCGTCCCCACGCTGACTAAGGTCTTTGCGACCAGATACTGGCGAACCTGCTGACTGATATTGTCGGTCACCGAAGCAATCCGGGCCGCGACGCTCTCGGGATAGGCACGCCGGACTTTTACCACCAGTTCGCCACTTCCTGCCAGAATAAACAACATGAACAGGAGGACCAGGAAGGTATTCCATACAAACGTGAGCGCCTCGCCGATGCCGCTCTGAAACAGTGTCGCCACGATAGATGGATCAATGGTTTGACTCAGGTCCAGTCGCCCTTCGTCCAGCCCCATCGCAGCAGCAGTGCTCTGAAGAAGTACTTCAATATCCACCACCACCGTCTGAAGACGCGGAAGATAGCGCTCTGCGGCGGTTGCCAGCGACTGTGCACTTGAATACACAATATATCCGACAATCGTTGCCGCTGCCGCAAGTGCCACAAAGACGACCACCAGAGCAATGACCATCGGGATCCGGCGCGCCTTCAGGTAGAGAACAATGGGCTGGAATATAAACGACAAAAGAAGCGCCACAGAAAAAGGCACCAGCACGGTGCGGAGTTCAAGCAGGGTAACCCCGACCACAAAAGCAGCAATCAATCCCAGCAGGAACGAGACAATTCCCTGGGGCTTGAAATTCCTAAACTCTGCACCTGAACTTGCCACTTACACTCCGGTATGGTTTTGCACTTAAACGGACTATTTACGAATTCGCTCCCAGATCCAGATGACAAACATTGCACCAAGAACGGCAACGAGCAAACTTCGCCAGTCAAAGCCAAGCGTGCCGACACCAAAAAATGTACTGCCCGCCCAGCCGCCAAGAACGCCGCCGATAATCCCGATGATCATCGTCTTGAAGATTCCGTATCCCTGACGGCCGGGGTAAATCCATTTTGCCAGAGCTCCGGCAATAAGTCCAAAAAGTGCCCAGCTAAAAATTCCCATGAGATCTCAAATGTTTATGAAGGAATTTGTAATACGAGAGTTATGGGCAACTGGATTCAGTTGGAACATTGCTTACCAGTAGTATAGAAGACTCAGTATATGTCCGGGGCCGTCAAATCCGTCCTCAAAGGGAATGTACGCATAATCTGCATCAATCCGGTCAAAGAACAACCCGATCCCGAATGTATAACTTCGCAATTCATCCCTGGAGATGTAGCCGCCACGCAGGTCAACCAGTTCCATGATCGTGACCCCGCATCCGAGGTGTAATCGTGTGAGTTGATCATCAAACAGGTGAGAAACTTCCGCGCTAATCATCAGGTCAAGAAGATGTGCCTCGTCAAAGGCTGCAATGATCTGCAGAGGAGATAATGCAATTCCTCCCTGCATGAGGCGTGGCAGGGGGGTCCGCTCGGTTTCCAGTGTACTCATGCGGCCGAGGTTTCGGATTGCTGCTCCTAGATGCAGCCGCCCATCAAGGATATCGGTCTGGCTCCCAAAGTCTACCGCATACCCGGATGCATGGGTGTCAAATATCCGCTCACGGAGATACTTGGCCGTCATTCCTATGCGGAGACCTCTGAATGCACGCGCATAACTCACACCGGCGCTGATAAACTGTGCACTGAAAAGGCCATCCGGTTCGCCGGGTTGGGTACGTGCCTCCAGATCTCCATTATCCGTTGCCGTCAATGCCAATCCCCATGCGCTGTTAGGGCCGAGGGGGAGTTGAGCGGCAACATCATATGCCCGGACATCACCGATCCACAGGCGGTGGGACCCGGCTACGGAGTTGCGCCCCCCAACTAATCCGGCTGGATTCCAATAGGTGGCAAAAGCGTTTTGAACGTTGGATGCCTGCGCATCCGCGAATGCACCCGCCCTCGCATTGACCCCAATCCGTAAAAAACTCAATCCGGTCTCCTGCCCTGCAGCAGGAGTGGTCAGTAAGGTCAGTCCGAGAACTAAAAGTACACGCATGCCTACAGAAAAAGTCGCAGAGTAACAAGATGCATGGTTCCCATGGCATAGGAATCCAGTACAAATGTATATGCAACTTGTGTGATCAGGAGTCCCAAGGGCTGCTCAACCATAAATCCTGCACTGGGGCGCGGGCCGCCGGTGGAGAGTTGTTCCAGACGTCCTAGACCTGCGCGAAGGATGAATTGGGGGATCAGTGTATATTCTGCACCCAATCGAAAATGGCCATGATGTCGGGTAAGTTCACGTGCTGTATAGATCTGGCGGGGAGAACTGCCGGAGAAAATCACACCAGGCTCCAGAATCTCCCGCACAGAAAAACTTGATTCGTACTCGGTGAGCAGCTGTAGACGCTCGTTCAGCAGCATCCAGGAGGCACCGACGCGTACACGCGTCGGAAATCTGTCCGTCACGCCGACTCCCTCTCGGTTGAGCGCGTCCCAGCTATATTTTGCAAGAAGGTCGTCCACCACCAGACCGACATGCACAGAGGGGAGGACATGAAGGCCGATGCCAATATCAAGGCCAAAGGTCTGGACCGCGGGAAGGTCCGTGTGTAAATCGTTACGGAATAATTGCAGGCCGATCCCCAGAGAGGCGCTGCGCCCGAGACGTACGCCGAAAGCCGCAAAAAAAGCAAACTCATTCGTGGAAGCCATGCCGATGTGATAGCCGCTGGTGTTACGTTGGTCAATATCCTGAACACCCGTGTGAATGAGCCCGGCAGCAATCCCGGCAAGTGGTTTAAGCGGGGTACGCAGTTCTACAAACTGCAACTGGCGGTCCTGGGTCATCAGTGCCGCACTCAGGCCAAGGCTCTGATTTTTAATATAGGGAGCAAGTGCAGGGTTGTAGAAGGGACTAGCGCCCCCGGATGCATCGCCGGCCAGTGCATTCCCTACCGCAATCCCCCGTCCCCCAAATCCCATGCGCACGATCTGTCCGGCAGTCTGTGCAGTCGCTAGACTGGGGATGAGTCCGAATAAGCATACGAAGAGGAAGTGTCTCATGGCTACTCAATGATCAGAATTTTTCCCCAGAATGTATCTCCTGGAGCCTGAACGGCATAGAAGTAGGGGCCGTTTGCCAGTCGCAGACCTTGCTCATCTGTGCCATCCCAGGAGACTTCATTGGTTCCAACGGAACTGGACGGGGCAGAGATTTCCTCAACAAGGGTCATGCTGAAATCAAATATCTTTACGGTCACTGCCCCCGCCTGCGCCAAATCATAGCGGAGACGGATCAGACGGTCTGTTGAGGGGGAGAATGGGTTCGGATAGGCATAGGTGGATACGTTCCGGACTTGATCTGCAGGAATGATACCGGGAAGTCCGGATGGATCAAGGGGCACTTCCGCACGAAAGATGGTCCAGGAATTCCCTTGGTCCACGCTCTTAAACAACCCGTCCCTTGACGAAACCCAGAGAGCGTTTTCGGTGACTTCCACTGCATAGATCCGTGCACCGGGGCGCATGCTGCGCACCGGGTTGTCACGGTCGATAAATTCATTCGTAAACACAAACGTAATTCCATTATCTCTGGACTGATATAATCCCCGATAGCAGGCTACATAGATGCGTGGGCCGTCAAAAGCAAAGTCAGAACACTGTTCGCCATGCAGTGCGGTTTGGAAGGTGGCTCCCTGATCACGGGTTACCGCAACTCCGTATCCCTGCTCTCTTCCACGCCCTGGCCAATTCGTTGTCCAGATTGCGGGGGGGCGGCCTTCTCTGGACTGTTCTTCAATGGAGATAATCCAGTTCCCAAGCATCCCGTCGTCGGCCGTATAGTGATGCCAACTTATACCTCCGTCGTCTGAGCGGTTGAGTCCACCGGCAGTTCCTACCCAGATGGAGGCAGTCTTGTCAACCAGAACGGAGAACGGCTGAAAGTTGAGGCCAAAGAATTGCGATTCAGGAATCCCCACCGGTTGTACCGTGAACGGGAAGTCATATCCCAGTTCCGGTCCAAGGTACGAACTCGTATCTGGAGGGAGCACGACACGTTCCCAGGTTTGCCCAAGATCGGCACTGCGCCGAAGTCCGGCAAGCTGCCCGGCAACCCAGAGAGTCTGAGTGTTTACATCATAATCAAGATCCCATGGCGGCGCTTGCGCCGGGACGGTGATGGGCAGGGTGGTGAGCGTAACGGATCCATAGTTGATCTGGGTATCTTCCGGATTGTCCATCAGTCCGGTCGATATGGGGTCGTTGTCGGCGGGTGGTGTTGCAGGCCAGAAATTCCAGGTGTTGCCGCCATTGGGAGAATACAGGATCCCGACAACATCATTGATGTCCCGCAATTGCCCGTTATCGTCTCGTTGCTGATACTGGTTCCCAATTCCCGCCCAGATCAACTGATCATGGATGGTCAGCGAGTAAGCGGTATTTTCAAAATCACGGAACGGTTCAACATCGGCAGACTGCCATGTAAGGCCCCCGTCACGGGATACATCCAGATAGGGCCCTACCCAGATCGAGGTGCCATCCGTTTCCAGATTGGTAATCACGTTAGACAGAATTCCAGGGGTAGAGACGAGGTCCTGCGCTTGCAAAGCAGGCGAGAAGAGAGCCAGAATTCCCAAGTAGATGCGAGACATCATTCGTAGACCTCAATGGTATGGCTGACCTCTTTACTGCGAAGCCCTGCACGGTCAACGGCTTCAAACGTAAAGGTGTTCGGGCCAAGGCTGTTGGAACTTTCAATAAACACAGTGCGGGTAAATCGTCCATCTCCGGCCTCTTCATCTCCGCTTTCGGTACTGTTTCCACACGGACGCTCATTCCCGTCGTCGCAGAGCAGGATACGGATCGCGGGGGCATTGTCATTCCAGAACTCCACCAGTTCTACATCCGTCAGTCCGTTCGGGTCGGAGACCTCTGCAATGAAGACGAGAGCGCGGTCGGGTTCGCCGGGCCCGGGGCGCTGGATCCTGGAAGGGACGGTCAACTTTTCAATAACCGGTGGAGATTTTGCCTGGAATGAGCGGAAGTACTCTAATTGTGTTCGGGCTTCGCCGCCCAGGCGATTGTAGGAGTCAATCATGTAGACGATGACAGGATAGTCATCCACATCAAATGCACTCAGGGTAAGATTGACTTGACTCCCATAGACATTATTGCCTGTACTGATGAGAGTTCCGGTTTTGATGGG
Source organism: Rhodothermales bacterium (assembly GCA_022822185.1). Lineage (GTDB taxonomy): Bacteria > Bacteroidota > Rhodothermia > Rhodothermales > Bin80 > Bin80. Next base: position 39,045 of record JAJECE010000085.1, read on the forward strand.
GTCCCCGAATAACTCCGGGTCAAGTACCGCATAGGTAACTTGCGAGATCGTGGTTCCTCTTGTTTGAATGGTGACTTCAAAATCAAGTACGAGATGCACACTGTCTCCATCAATCACAGATTCATTCAAAAGCGAGTAATCAACACGCTGGGGGGAGATTGAAAATGCTTCAATGACTGGAGTTTGCTCCGAGACACCGGGTAACGGGCCCGGTACAGAATCACAGGATGCCCCGTAGACGAGGGCTAGAAGAAAAATAAGTCGGCGAGAATTTTTCAAAGTAATTGCTATACACTGTACAGCGGCTTTATACTGAAACAAAGGATAAAAATAGCCAGCGTAAAGTAGCCGATCAGCCGACGCCGGTTGGTCAGCGGGTTTAACATCGGGACCGCGGGGTGATCAACTTTAACGACAAAGATGAGCAGCAGGCACCAGGGTAGCCAGCCGAAATATCCGAACCAGTTGACTGTGTCCGGGAAAAGTGAAGCAAAAGACGAGATGGCAAGGATTGCCAGGGTTGCCTCCCACCACCGAGACAGAATGATCCGTATGGTGCAAATCGTGAGAATAGAGGCTAACGTCATCCAGAGCATGAATGTCCCCAGCACTTCATTACCTGCGATGGTATTGAATAATCCACGGAGGGTCAGTGCCCCGCCTATCGTCATGGATGTGAGCATCATTAAGATGAATGCACGGGAAATTCGGGCATGCCATTTTGGTCCGAAGAGGGCATAGACGACATGTCCCCCGTCCAACTGACCAACGGGCATCAGGTTGAGTGCGGTAAAAAAGAGCCCAAGCCAACCCGCGAAAAGAAGCGGGTAGTGATACATTTCGTACAGCGGAGGCACGTTCGGGAATATCTGTGAAAGCGCCCAGTACAGCGGAGTTGATCCGACCGCCAACCGGCCTCCCGGAGGAGCGTCCGAGATTGGAGTTTCAGGAAAGCTTCCGGTCACCTGGATATAATTCAACAGCGATTCATGTCCGCCAACGCCAAACATATAATCAGGGGAGGGCAGTGTTGCCATTGCCCAGATCAACAGGATCATGACCATTGCAAACCCCGCAATGGGGCCTGATGCGCCGATATCAAAGAGTTTCGTCAGGTTTGGGATCGGTTCGCGAATACTGATGACGGCTCCAAGCGTGCCAATCCCGATCATGGGAGCCGGAATGAAATACGGGAGTGAAGTCTTAACATCGTGAATCCGACCCGCAACATAGTGGCCAAATTCATGGACTGTCAAAAATGCAATCAGTGCTCCACCAAACGTAAATGCATCGGCCAGAAATACAGAAGTAAATGGGATCCCGCCGATCTGGAGAAGGGTATCTCCTGCTGCCCAGGCGACACTTCGTCCGATGAACATCAATGCACCGGTGAGCGCGGTTGAGAGCAGCGTTACGACAAATAGCCCGGCATGCAGCAAATAGCGGTTACGGGTCAAGAACTCGGTCTTCGGCAGTCAGGGGAACGGGAAAAGGATCTGCGTTCTATGCTGCGCACCGAGAAAGGGTTCATGGCCTTTTGAGTTGACCGAGGCCGGTTTCGATCCGGTCAAAGGCCTTCTGCAAATCTTCCATAGAGGAGGCATAGGAAATACGAACTCCATCGGGGTCTCCGAATGCGGCACCGGGAACGAGTGCTACGAGGTGCTCCTCAAGGAGATAAAAACAGAGATCGTCACTGGAATTAATGGTGCGACCAGATGGTGCCACCGTGCCATAGTAATCGCTAACCTGTGGAAACAGATAGAAGGCTCCTTCAGGTTTGGGGGTATTTACGCCGGGCAGTGCATCTAGGCGTTCCAGCAGGTAATCCCGGCGCTCACGGAATGCCTGTACCATAGCTTTGACGGGGGCCTGATTCATATTCAGAGCGGCAATCCCGGCCCGCTGAGAGATGCTGCTTGGCGCGGAAGTAAGCTGCCCCTGCAGCTTCGCAGCCTGCTTCACCATCTCCAGAGGACCGGCCATATAGCCTAGCCGCCAGCCCGTCATCGCAAAGCACTTGGAAAATCCGTTCACGGTGATGGTGCGTTCCTGCATTCCGGGGAGAGTTGCAATCGGAACATGAACCGCGTCATAAATCACATGCTCATAGATTTCATCGGAGACAACCACAATCCGTTCATGTTCGTGCAGTACCTCTGCGAGGGCATGCAACTCGCTCCGGGTATAGACTGAGCCTGTCGGGTTGGAGGGAGAGCACAGGATCAATATCCGCGTTCGCTCGGTGATTGCATCTGCCAGAGTCCGGGGAGTCAGCCGGTACTGTGTTTCTGCGGTCGTAGGAGCAATGACGGGGGCTGCACCGGCAAAGCGGGTCATTTCGGGGTAACTGACCCAGTAGGGGACTGGAATCAGAACCTCATCGGTTTCGGCGGCAAGTACGGAGATGGCCAGAGCGACGGACTGTTTTGCTCCATTGGAGCAGAGGATCTGGCCGGGGGTGTAGTGCAGGTTGTTTTCCCGTTTGAACTTGGCACAGATGGCTTCTCTGAGTTCGGGCATTCCCGGATTTTGGGTATACCGTGTAAAGCCATCCCGAATGGCCTGGATTCCTGCTTCGGAAACTGGATCCGGGGTGTTAAAGTCGGGTTCTCCAGCGCTCAGGGCAATCACATCGGCCCCTGTACGTTTGAGCTTTTTTGCACGTCCAGCCATGGCGAGCGTCGCCGAGGGCTGCATAGATGCAACACGAGGGTTAAATGAATTAGACATTCGAGTGCTAAGATTTTTTCGTCAAACCAGCATGGATTGTTTTTGAGCCATCAAGAAAAAAAAACGGGCATGGCCGCTGAGTTCAGTGGAAAATGTGCCCATCCTGAACCTTCCGTGATGTACATGTCCAGATCCCGAAGGATCAAACGTGATATAGTGCGTAACGGTGGTAAAAGGTTCGTTAAAACGGATCATCTGATCCTGTGGGCGCATCATGTTCAGCGACCGGGTGCTAATTCCCACCAGAGCGGAAGATGCCTTGACTGTAATCAAAACGGGAATCCCCCTCTCTTTTCTGAGTCACCAACGGCAGCGAAGATCATTGATTCCCGGGGGCCGGAATAATCCGCAACAGGGACATCCCTGATGTCTACCATGGCGAACCTTCTGTATCGACGGTAAAATGTAATCCAAAGGCCTCACGCTCGCAGGAATATAATCGTCTCGGTTGCGGGCTTGCCCGATCTGATCAGTTTTTGTGAGAATCGTGAACGATCTGGTACGGAAGCGCACGCTATCGAACCTGGAGTATCCGACCGGTTCGTACAAGCGTATCTGATACAGTATCTGCCACGAGGCGGTAGATATAAACACCGGAACTGGTGCTGGGCAGATGCAGAGACAGTGTGTGATTCCAGCCGGCATCAAGCCGCGTGGTCTGTGAAGTGTGAACCAAACGGCCGAGTGTGTCAAATATCTCGGCGTATACCCGTGCAGGTTCCGGTAGATCGAATACAATACTTGTTGCGGTGTTAAATGGATTCGGATAGTTACTATACAGGGATAGTGCATCGGGTAATTCTGTGCGCTCTTCTGTGATCGTATCCACCGCATCCTTGTCTTTTACGGTGATCTTCACGACTGCAATCAGGCTGCCCTGGTTTGTGGCAGCAGAGGTCTGTCCGGATGTTATATCGGTTGTCGGTACTCCATCCTCTTCCGTATCCCATTCTGTTGGAATGGGAGGAATTTCCTGTGCGAAAAGAACCAAGGGAGATAGGCAGAATGGCAAGAAAATCAACGCTAGTTTAGCAGCGCGACACATCAACGATGGATGTTTCATTGGTATCATGGTGTACAACTGGATATAAACGGTAACTGCTGGATCATGTAAAAACCCACCACAATATACGGATTTATTTGATAGAAGATGTTCTTGGGTTGAGTTGGAAGCGGATTGGTTTTGTTAAGCGTCAATCAGGGCGGACAATAATGACAACTAAGAAGGGATTTCATCCGAGAATTATTCAAGTACTGCAGATATTTGTGGATCAATTGTGACCTATCCCAAAGAGTTGACTCTGAGCGGAGCATGCGGGTCGGGAATATATTCTGGAACATGCCCTTCGAAAGAAGATGTTACGGGACGCTTCAGAAATCAAAGAAATGGAAGACATCACAGGGTGTCTAAAGCATGAAGTCAGGTTGGATTTGATGCGCCAAAGGTTGAAATTCTGTATGTAGCCGCAAGAATCCTCCCATTCAGACTTAATTCTTCAGTCCCTGATCAGGCCCAGCGAATTCAGGGGCGGGGTGGCCGTCCCTGTCCGTAGGTGTCCACGATCCATGACTCCATTGAGGGGATGGGAATGATGTACCGCCCCTTGCGCATGTCTAGCACACCTCGCTGCACTGCTCTCGTGAAGATCGTCTCGGCATTCTCCTTGAAATCATTTCTCGGAACGGCCATAATATCTGTGTATCGCATCCCTGCCCTCTGGGGGGGTGGCCGCGGTGACTACTTGGGCGAGAGATGCTAGATGCTCTGCAGGAATGCCATCGGTACGAGCCTCATAAAACTCAGTCCGTCCCTTGACATTCTGATCGACAATCAGAGAGACATCCCATTCAGTGAGAGATTGGGAAAGATGTACTCTCTCAGGGTATCGATAATCGTAGAAATGGATTATGCATATCCGTTCTCCGAAGTTTCGATAAGTGCAGATTGTCTCTGTTGCATTTATCTGGAATCCAGTAAAAATTGTTGTCTGTGTGGAGATTGCGTATCTTTGCTGCCGGATGTGTATATTCCTTCGAATTCCGTTCATGCATACCTGCTGCTTAGCGGTCTTTATCGTACTTTCAGTTAAACAATTGAGAAAAAACATATGAAATACATTACAAAATGGGGGGGGGTAATTCCCTTCTGACACTTCTAGCACTGCTGACCGTTCTGGTCCTTCCCCGCAGTGCATCTTCACAGGACACCTACTATGTGGACACCGTGAGTGGTGGTGATACCTGTACCGCGAACGA
>JAJECE010000002.1 GCA_022822185.1 Rhodothermales bacterium
GTTGGTACTCAATGCCTTGCGGGGACTGCCCGCTTGACACGCTCCCTTCACATCACCCCGACAGGTTCCCACGTTCCATACAAGGGCCCACATCGTAGTCTCGTCATGTATATGCCGGAGGCCAGTTGGCCAGTAAGCAGGTACCCGCCAACCTCGTCCCGGAATTGATATACTACCCCGGTTTTGACCGTCATCTATCTCTTTTCGACACGTCATCCATGATTCACTTTCGTTCGACTCTACGATGAACACCTGACAGGTTCCTACACCTGCCTTTTCCCGACACGCTCACCACGACACCTCTTAAATGCCGCAGCTGTGGGTGGTTTACAACCTCCGCCTACACAGCGGTTGTGGAGGGCCTGCCTCCATCCCTTGTACAGTTTCATACATTGTGGCTAAGTCATTGCCTTACCTCCATGTACTTTGTTCGTGGCACACTATATCCAAAATTAATCCTGACATCGCCAAACCGTAGAATTCAGTAAAATGTAGGGGTAGAGAGTGGCGCGGTATCGGAAGGATTGGGAGTATTCATTGTTTTCCTCCCTCTGTTTCCCGTTCACTGCACCGTATATCCGCTTCCGCTCCCTGCCTCCGAACCGGGTGTGCGGCTTTCCCGCACCCGGCTCTCCGGGTGGATCATGCGGCTCGCTCTCTGGACACAGTGCTTCGTTCGTTGATGTCTTCCATCAGCAATCCCGGGACGAGGTATACGAAGACCTACCTGTGTAGGATACTTGCGATCCGCCAACGGTCCGTTGAACACTGGCACCAGTGTTTGACCAACCTCACGATTGCCGATGCCATCCTGAACCAATTTATTCCGCACGCCTATCGCATTGGACTCAACGGAAATTCCAACGAAAATCGGTCGCTGAATCCAAGCCATGAAACATTCACGAAACATGCTCATTTTAACTTCATGCCAAACGCGAAAAATCACTCTAAAAATGAAATATGCCAGAAAGGCAATATCAATCCGATTACCCAAGCAACTTCATTCTGAATACACACATGCATTGTCGTATGGACAATCTAAGTCAACTAAGATGGCTGAGTGCACTGCTGCTGGTCATGGGAATGGGATGCACAGATCACCGCGGACCTGATGTCGGGGGAGGTATCTCTCAAGACACCCGCCCCATTCTGATTGACGGCGGCACCGTCGTCGCGATGGACAGTGCAGGAACGATCCTTGAAAATGGCGCAATCCTCATTGAGGGGGATCGAATTGCTGCATTACTTGAACCAGATGCACCTCGGCCAGAAGATGTACAGCAGATTGACGCAACCGGACACCTCGTGATCCCCGGGCTGATCAATACCCACGGACATGCCGCAATGTCACTGCTGAGAGGACTCGCCGATGATCTTCCCTTACTCACATGGCTTAACGACTATATCTTTCCAGCGGAAGCCGCGCTTGTAGCCCCTGACTTCGTCTACTGGGGCACCCTGCTCTCATCCATTGAGATGCTGAAAAGTGGCACCACCACTTTCGCGGACATGTATTTCTTTCGTGAGGATGTGGTACGGGCCACAACCAGCGCCGGGATCCGCACGGTCGCCGGCCCGACGATCATTGGCTTTCCCGCCCCCGATTATACCTCCCCCGAAGCATCCCTGGAAAATGCTGCAGCATTCATGGAGCAGTATCAGGATCACCCTCTGGTCATCCCGTCCATCTCTGCCCACGCACTCTACACCACACCTCTTTCTGATATTGAAGCCGCTTTCCAGATTGCAGAGCATTACAATGCTCCATTTCAAATACATACACTTGAAGACGCATCCGAGAACACGACCTCGCATGAATTAACCGGCATGGGGGTCATTGAGGCGCTCAATTCCATTGGAGCACTCCGACCTGGAACCGTGCTTGCACATTCTGTCTATCTGTCCGATGAGGACATCTTGCAGATTGCCGCAAGTGGCGCTGGGATCGCACACAACCCCCAAAGCAACATGAAACTTGGCATCCCAAGCGTGGCGCCAATTACGAAGGCACTCGCTGCCGGAATTCCAGTAGGCCTCGGAACGGACGGCCCCGCCTCCAATAATGATCTTGATCTGTTTCATGAGATGGATACCGCGGCAAAAGTACAGAAATTAATGCTCGGCGACCCCGCCGCCCTGCCCGCAGAAACCGTCTTCCGAATGGCAACCATGGGCGGTGCCAGGGTGCTGAATCTGCAGGACGAGATCGGGTCTCTGGAACCCGGAAAGCGTGCAGATGTCGTACTGATTAACATGGAGCGTGCAGGACTGACCCCCCACTACCGCGCCTATTCGCATTTGGTATACGCGGTGAGCGGAAGCGATGTGACCACGGTCATCGTGAATGGCCGCGTGGTGGTTCGAGACCGTAAAATTCTCACCGTGAATGAAACAGAAGTCATCGAACAAGCACATACATTCGGAGATCAGGTTCTGCAAGTGATGGCCGAACTGGGCAGATAATGCCGGAGGAAATGTCTCCTGGAAAACCGTGGAGTCAGGACTATCTGAACCTAATGATCGGCAGAGCAAATCCCCACATTTCGAAAAAAAGCGAACATTGGAACTGATGTTCAGAAATCATGCCGCTGCTTGACACAGGACCATCAGTACTTCAATTGAACTAAAATGAGGCATCTGGGAAAATCAAGTCCGAAAACAGATAAACAACTCTGGCTCCTGGATGCCTGTTATCATTGCCGCCGGGTTCTAAGCCCTTCCGACTCGTTTCACTAAATTGTGGACCGATCAAGAGAAGATCATCTCCTTCTTAAACAATATTCGGGGATAATGCTTTGAAGTTCTGGTAGCGTCCTGCAGTTCACCTTACATCCTTACTAGAAATAGGCCTTTCTGGGAAATACCCGAATAATTCCCAGTGGATTGAGGTTCTTGCAAAACTAAAAATTCAGACCAAAAAGCGCTCCTGGGTGCCTCAGGTGAATAAAAACCTTCAAGATTAAGGGTTTTGTAAGAGGCTTGATTGAATGTTGGGAACATTCTCTTTGATTCCCTGTATACTAAGTGCAGGTCTCTTTTTCTTTTCACCAGAATACATCATTACAATGACAGTAGGTAAGTTTAAGCAGGCATTTTTCGTTATCCTCTCTTCTATGGCTCAATGCATGCGACATGGTTGTAGATTCGGATAATGCTGTAATCTCCGAGATAGAAACAGTCAATGTTGATCAAGGGGATGGCAGCAGTTTTATCGTGCACTTAGACCCTAAGATCGCACCAGCAAGACGTTTTTTTGATGACATTGATCATCTCTATCATTTTGTCGATAGCATTGATGCAAGTGGACAAGTATCCCTGAACAAGAATCTCTATCTCCAACTCAAACATGCCCTATTTCCAAGTGAAATTGCGGCCCTTGATATGGAAGGTATCGCGATTGTAGGCGAATATAAGTACGTGATCTCTGAAGAGACAATTAGTCGAATAGACACTACGCAGTCTGACGCAACGTTAGAGATCGAAACTTACCATGGTAAAAGTGGAGAGGCATACCTTGACGAATTTGTAACATTGGCCCGAAACATAAACGACATTGATGCACTTAAAGATCTCACATTTCATGACCCGGATATAAAGTCTTTATATGCCGATATAAAGAACACAATGTCCACAAATAAGATTGCAAACCCTGATAGAATGTATTACGATACCGGGAAAGAGAATCAATTTCCGTTTGACAATCCTACAACTGGTCAGTATTATTACTCTTCTCCCTCAGGTATTCACGATCGGGGATATCATTTGTGGAATCAGTCAATCGGCAGATTCTCACGCAGAGCTTTGGCCTATACGGCGTTGTCATTTAGGCCGACTAACACCGAAAGATGGTACCCGTATAATTATGGATCCTATGGTAAGTGTCTTGCTGATTATACAACAACCAATTTCGTGGTTGCAATTGCAGATGGGGGCAAGGGACAGGTAACATGTAACGGAACTTATGAATGCAGAGCTCGTGCTAAAAGAAAAAGCAGGAAAGGTTCAGTAAGTTGGCATTCTGCAGGGTATAAAGCCCCATATACTGATGACCCACCATATTATAGAGAAGAATTGCCCAATTCATTCGTCCTTACAGTGTATGACATGAAGCGCCAAATGGTTAATTAGGGTGGGCGGGCTTTCGAACAGTTTTCGTTTGCTGTTTACTTCTCAAATGACCTGATGTCAGTTTCTCAACCTAAACTGAAAAGATATCATTCGTAGCGGAGAGTGGTTTGTTGCTAAACATGACGTATCGGACTGCCTAAAGTTGCCAATCCAATCATCAACGCTGAGATTGTTGACGCTTTTCTCCATTCATCACTTGACGGATCGCTTGATCAACCCGTTTAGACGCATACTCAAATCTCATCCCTTCCAGTGGAAAGGATCAATGTGTCTGGCAGTCCTGCTGATCTTCTTCAGCCAATACATCATACTCCACCGTTCTTTCGCACAGACAATTGTGGTCAGTGGCTATGTCACCGATGCCGAGAATGGGGAAGCACTGCTCGGAACCAGCCTTTACGAGATCTATCTCCAGAAAGGCACGACCACAAATCAATACGGATTTTTCAGCCTTTCGGTCCCCGGTGACTCCGCGGTGGTCCGCTTCAGTTATCAGGGATATGAGCCCCTGACACTCGTCTTTTATGCCCCGCTGGAAGAACTCCAGCGAATCGAAATGCGGCCAACAATTGTGGAGTACGATTCCCTCCTTGTCATTGAGGCAGAGAGCTACGAAGGCCTTCATCAGCAAGTACAAATGAGCGGGGTCAAAGTGTCTATGGCAGAGGTCGAAGCACTGCCAGCACTGCTCGGAGAGACCGATCTATTGAAAGTCTTCCAGTTGATGCCGGGCATTCAATCTGGAGTGGAAGGGTCCACCGGACTGTATGTGCGTGGTGGAACCCCGGGGCAGACCCTCATCTTACTTGATGGAGCCACGGTATACAATGCAGGGCACCTGTTTGGGTTTATGTCCACCTTCAACACCGATGCAATCAACAGCGCAGAGTTACTCAAAGGGGGGTTCCCTGCCCGCTATGGAGGGCGTCTGGCAGGGGTACTGGATATCACCATGCGGGAAGGGAACCGGAAGGAGTTTGAAGGGCGGGGTGCAGTGGGACTGCTGGCATCAAGGATTACCGTAGAAGGGCCGCTTATACGGGATAAAAGTTCGTTTATTGTTTCCGCCCGCAGGACCTATCTGGATGCGATCAACTGGACGATCCAGAAACTCCGGGGGGCAGATCAACTGCTGGGGTATCATTTCTACGATGTGAATGCGAAGTGGAATCTGGATATCTCAAGGCGGGACCGAATTTACATGAGTTTCTATGCCGGCCGGGACAAAGGATACCAGATTGATAATGCGGACTTGGGGTATGACTCAATAAATAGATCAAAATTTGCAATCGGCTGGAGTAATGCAACGTTAACGTTTCGATGGAATCGCGTCATCAACGCCCGCATGTTTGCCAATACAATGGTTCTATTCAGCCGATTTCGTTCCAGCATCCTGGATCAATATGGCTCAGAGGGCACCTTCATTACAGAAATAGAAGATGGCTATAAAAACGGCCTGACCGACTTCAGCATCAAGACAGATCTGGAATACTTTCCACATCAGGATCATCACCTGCGTTTCGGCGCGATGGGGACTCGTCATCTATTTTTGCCAAGTGTACAGCGGCGGCGGGAGTTGGATACCGAATTTGGAATTGATACCACAACCGTGATCCCTCTTGAGCTTGGAACCTCCGAATGGTCTGCATATGCGGAAGACGAAATTACCCTGACCCAACAACTCAAGAGCAACCTAGGCATACATCTATCCGGCTATCATGTAGACGGCAGTGTCTATACTTCGGTGCAACCCCGCCTGTCCGCCTCTTTATTGCTGCCTCGGGAATGGGCGTTTAAGTTTTCGTATGCACAGATGAAGCAGTACATTCAGCAACTGTCCAATAGTGGTACAGACGCACTCCCGACCGACCTGTGGCTTCCCAGTACCTCCCGGATTCCTCCCCAGAATGCCTGGCAGGTTGCCGCTGGATTTGCACGAACTATTGACGCACGGGCACTGGATATCAGCCTGGAAGCCTACTATAAAAACGTCAGTGATGTCATTGCTTACAGGGAAGGCAGCAACTTTGTAGGCTCAAACCAAGAGTGGGAGGATGCGGTGACCACTGGGCGCGGCTGGGCTTACGGGACAGAACTATACCTGCGCAGAACCCAGGGCAAAACAACAGGGTGGATCAGCTACACCCTGTCATGGTCAAAACGACGCTTTGCTGAGTTGAATGCAGGAGAGGTTTTCCCGCATCGTTATGACCGCAGACATGATATCTCCATTGCGTTAGTTCGTGATTGGCGAAGCAATGAAATCGCCATGACCTGGGTGTACAGTACAGGCCATGCCCTGACACTTGCGCACTCAAGGTATAGACTAGATGGGGATCTAGTCGATGTATACGGTGCGTGGAACAGCTACAGAACCCCCTCCTATCATAGATTAGATCTCTCAATGCGCCGCCTGAATCCCTCTGGCAAACGATCACAGGTGATCATTAGCCTATACAATGCTTACAGTCATCGGAATGTTTTTTATGTGGGAGTAGATGACTATAGTTCCCTTGACCCACACATCGGTTACTACAAAGAGGGGCGGGCAATCAAAGGGTTCACACTTTTGCCCATCATTCCCTCGGTCAGCTACCGCTTCTTTTTCTAATTGATGCATCGCCTGTTTGCTTTAATCTGCCCACTTGCTCTGCTAGGCTGCGAATCCATTCTGGAGATTGAACTGGAACGCGTAGCCCCAGAGCTTGTCGTGACCAGTTTATTTACTGAACATGCCCCATGGCAAGTAATGGTTCAGCATACAGTTGGTGTACAAGAAGATTTAACCCACCCCTCAATCATTGATCATGCCACCGTGTCCATTGAGGGGAGCAATGGATCCCTTATAGAACTGGTTCATAGAGGAGGTGGCTTCTATTACGGGGATGCCTCCCTGCCCCAATCAGGGATCATGTATACAATCAGGGTGGAAGCTGAGGGATACAGGAGTGTGGAAGCGATGGATCAGATTCCCAGCCGCCTGAAGCCACCGGATGTGCGGTATCTTCAATCCAATGAACGCTCCACAGTTACGCTATATGATGTGTCTGGAGTCGAAAACTACTATGCCATCTCTGTACTCTCCCCCAACATCTACTGGCAAACATTTAACGTGCTCAACCCGGAACTCGAAGATCAGATGAAGCGATTTTCCGTTGAAGATCCTTTTTCACCCTACGTGAATCGTCCACGCGTTGAGGTGGCTCTGATACATGATCGCCCTTTTGATGGAAAACAATTTGACCTTTCGCTCTTAAATAATGCATTTGATCAGGACGATCTGAGCACCTATATCAATTCAATCAGCAAAGCATACTATGACTACTATCTTTCCAAGATTGTCCAGAAAAATGCCGAGCATTTATCTCTTGTCGAACCGGCACCGCTGAAGTCAAATATTCGTGGGGGCCGGGGAGTATTTGCCGGATACAGTCTCTATGTTGATGGGCGACTCACTCCCGAAAACATTAAAAATCAGATCATCGGCACGTATGACCTAAGTGGCACTCAGACGATTCCCTACGATTCCACTCTTGTTTCGGATGAAATCAACTTTACACTTCATTCAGATCAGTCCGTGACAGGATTTATAAAGTATGATTCAGAAGGTGGTTCAATGGTAACCTCTCTGGAAGGAGGGTATACCGTAACCGATCATGGATCCGCTGAATATCTGGTTCATCTTCACCATGACACAAACACCTTCTTCAGAAATGCAAAACTGAGGATATCCCTACTATCTGAAGTCAGCAATCCACGTATCGAATTAACGATGAAGCAAGTATCCAATGATCGGAAGGGGAATCGCATTGAAATTCATCGCACATTCCGGAAACGAGATTTTGTCGAAGAGAAGATACCTTGAATTCTATAAAAATCGCATTGAAATTCATCGCACATTCCTGAAACGAGAGAGTCCCTGATTCAAGATCCAAGATTAACTGAGTTCGCCCAACTTCACCGATAGCCAGGCTGAAACGCCATCGCCAGAAGGATGCCGGTTGCAACCGATGCATTCAGCGATTCAACCTCCCCGCACATTGGAATGGAGACCAGACGGTCACAAATACGTTCCGTATCGGGGAATAACCCCCGCCCCTCACTGCCAATCACCAGCGCAACCGGGCAGTTCCAGTTCGTCTCCCAGATAGAGTCTGCACCATGCGCCGCTGTGCCGTACACAAAATAGCCCCGCTCCTTGAGTTCGGGAATGACATCTGCAAGCCGGCCAACGCGAGCAATCGGCATCCGCACCGCAGTTCCGCTGCTAGCCTTCACCATCGCCGCATTGACAGGAGCCATGTGATGAGCGCATACAATGATTCCCCGAATCCCAAAGGCAGCAGCGGAGCGGACAATGGCTCCAAAATTCCGAGGATCCTGAATCCCGTCCAATAACAATAGCCGTGGACATTGCGCCCGCACAGTATCAAGATCCACGGCAACCGCCTTTAACATGACCGAGTAATCGGCGTACGCAAATGCGGACTGCAGTGCGACCACGCCCTGATGCGTCATTCCACCCGCCAAACGCCGGAATCCGCCCCCGGGTAAAACTTGAACCGGAATTCCTGCTCTGGATGCAAGCCGGCGAATCTGCCCCAATCCGCGGGCATCCTGCTGAAGACATACCTTCTCCAGCGATTCGGGACTACGCTCCAATGCTTCCCGAACCGCATTGCGCCCGGCAATGATCAGTGGAGAATCAGTGGACATGAGACTGCACAAAACCCACCAGACAATCCACCAGCGATTCCGCAAAACCTGCCTGCTCAGGACGCATCAGAACACTTCTCAGAATCCGAACATGCTCCTGATCCACATCCACCTCAGGAATACGGATCCGTAAGTCTGTTGAGCATACCCGAAGGATACTCAGAAAAATCGGATTTGTCGAAGAAGCCATTGAACGTTCGAATAGTGCCTGCGAAGCCCGGTCAATCTCACTGGCGGAATTTGATTTTGCATCGGGATAGTAACACACGATATCCAGATCCGGCTTTCCCCAGCTTTGAAGTGGAGTATCCTCTAATGCAGCATCCCATCGATGAGCCGCCTCCAGACATGCATAAAGTACAGGCCCCAGACCCTCATCCGCTGCCAGCGGCAATAGTTGCAGGGTGAGCCACAGGGCACCTGCAGCGGCACCGGCACGTGAACACTCCAGACTGATCTCGCCAAGATGCAGATCCTCACTCGTGAAATATGTGTACGGGGAATCATGCAGGTAATGCCTGGCCATTTCCGGGTCACGATACAAAATACAGCCGCAGCCGTACGGTTGAAGTCCGTGTTTGTGGGGATCCAGAACCACCGAGTCCGCATCTTTAATGGCATCCAGATGTCCGGCGACCACGGGATCCAGGATCTCACTGCCGCTCAGCAGCCTGAAGAACCCGCCATAGGCCGCATCCACATGCACACGAACTCCGTATTGCCTGCACAAGGGGATCGCATCCGCAATCGGATCTACCATTCCCAGGCCGGTGGTTCCCGCCGTCAGGATGACCGTTCCAATCTCCTTGGATCGCAGTACATCTTCAAGTGCATTCAAATCCATCCGGCCGTGTGGATCAGCAGGAATCGTCTCTACAGACACGCCCAGCACATACCCCATCCGGGCATGCGTATAATGCGCTTCCCGGCCAACCGCAATGCTCTTGTCCGGATGCTGCTCCCGACTTACAAAGAGCCCTTCCAGATTAGCAATCGTTCCACTGCTGGTCAGATGCCCCAGCGCAGGTTCCGGGAACTCAAACATACGGGCCAATTCAGTCACAACCTCTTTCTCCATTGCCGCCGTTGGCGGCCCCCCATCCAGTGCATGGTTGTTCGGATTGATACGCATCGCCGTCAGATACCCCAGAATTGCGACCGGATGCGGCGGCTTGAGCATCTGTCCTGCATAGCGGGGATGAAAGAACGGATAATTCCCCGCAAGCCGGTTTACGTAGGCTTCATACGAGGCGCTCAGCGCCTCATGATCTACACGGAGCGAAGGATGCAGCTCATAGGGACCCCAGCGGGACTCCCATATACTCACGCAGCGATCTGCTTCTTTGAGCCAGCCCCCAAGCGACTGCGCTGCAACGGTCCGGGCCATGCTATTTCTTCCGGGTGGTAAACGCCAAGCCGGCGATCCCCACAAGAATCATGATCACCGAAATCACTTCCGCCTGTGTGACCTCCATCCCAAGAACATCAAATACATTGTTCACTCGAATCTGCTCAATCAGAAGGCGTTCAACCCCGAAAAAGAGTATACTCAGCGATGCCAGCCAACCCGCCTTGAATGGATGATTGCGCAGACTCCACAGCACCCCAAACAATATCGCTGCCATCACAAATTCATAGATGGATGTAGGATAAACCCCCGATTCGGGCAGGGTTTCTCCAAGAATATTATTTGGATAGGTCTCCCCCCAGAGCCAGTCAGGTACAAAGCCGGGCTGCAAGTCCGGGTTTGCAGGGATCCCCCAGTCCCCATCCCCCGCAAGATGGCATCCCATCCGTCCAATCCCATAGGCCAGCATAACGGTCGGCAATATGGCATCAACAAAGAGAGGTAAGCGAACACCGTGCTTACGGATATACCAGACGATTCCGACTGCGGCAAAGATCAGTCCACCATAAAAGGTGAGTCCGCCCTGCGAAAAAATCATTCCCTGTGGATCCGTCACAAAGTCGCCCCAGTTTTCCAGAATATGAAAGATCTTTGCCCCGATGATCCCTCCGATGACTGCAATCACAGTGATGGATCCCACCAGAGCTGCCGGGCTTGTGCGGACCATTTTCTTCTTTCGTTGCCCCTTCTTTGCGGGAATCTGGACGGCTTCCAACTCTCCCTTCTGATATAACCGATCTAATTCACGCCGCACCAGCCAGGCAGCCGTCAGAAACCCGATGGCCATCATTGCACCGAATGAATAGATGGTAATGGAATCCGTGCCTAAAAATTCAACAGGGAGCGGGATTTCAAGCAGACGTGGATACATAATTATTTGAGTTTTTCGGTAAGGTTTTGCGTTAGCCCGATAAAGGGAACAGCAATCTGTTCGCCGGTAACCATGTCTTTTACGATTGCTTGTTCCATTTCCAGTTCCTTCTCCCCCAGAATGACGACCCAACGTGAACCGGCACGATTTGCAAGGCGCATTTGCGCCTTCATGGAACGGCCTGTCAACTCCAGTCCCGCCCGAAGGCCTGCCCTCCGAAGAGATTGTACGAATATAAATGCTTTTTCCCCCGCCGCATCGCCCAGTGCAATCATCCATACATCAAATGGATATGACCCCGGCAGGGGCAACCCGGATCCTTCCATTGCAAGAATGAGGCGCTCCATCCCCGCGGCAAAGCCGACTGCGGGAACCGGTTTTTTTGCCCCGATGGCGGGAGCTAGGAGGTCATAGCGCCCTCCACCCGCAAGTGCACTCTGTGCTCCAATCCCGCCGTGCTCAAGTTCAAAGGCGGTCCGGGTATAGTAGTCCAGCCCTCGAACGAGCATCGGATCCTCTACGTACGGGATTGATACCGATGCAAGGAATCGTTTCAAAGCCTCATAGTTCAGCCGGCTCTCCTCATCAAGATAGTCATACAGGCGGGGAGCTTCTTTAAGAATTTTGCGCTCAGCCTCCACTTTTGTGTCCAGAATCCGAAGCGGGTTCCGAGACAGACGGTCTTGACTGACCCCGGTCAGCGTCTCCCGATGCGGCTCAAGGTATCTGACTAATGCCTCCCGATATTTAGGCCGCGTCTCTGCACTTCCAAGTGTGTTGATTCGAAGTCTGGTCTCTAAAAGTCCGAGTGCCCGATAAACCTCCATCATCACGGCAATAATCTCTGCATCCGCCCTTGGATCTTCCGTCCCGATGATTTCCGCTCCGAATTGGTGGAACTGTCGGTAGCGCCCCTTCTGGGGGCGCTCGGCGCGAAAACATGCACCGAGATAGTACAATCGCTGCACCCCTGGCTGCTGCTCCAGATGATGCTGCAAATAGGACCGCATGATCGGCGCGGTCAACTCTGGACGCAGCACATAATTCGTATTCCCCCGCTCAAACGTATACATCTCCTTGGAGACGATATCGGTGAGCTGGCCGATCCCTCGTGCAATAAGGCCGGTATGCTCCAGAATGGGCGTTCGGATTTCTGAAAATCCATGCCGGCGCATGATCTCGTGAATCCCACGCTCGATGTGGTGCCATACCTCTGTGCGAACCAATGCCTTCGGAGCACCAGGCAACAGGTCACTGGTTCCCTCTATCGTCTGAAACGTGCTTTTCACAGGATCATGGGTTATCTACGTTCAAAATAGGACGAATCCTTCCGCAGCTGCTCTATTGCCCAGATCATATCCTCTGGCAGATCCGCCATAAATTCCATCCTGACACCGGAATCAGGATGTACAAACCCCAGGGAACGGGCATGCAGGGCCTGACGGCCGAGTACTTCAAAGATATTTGCATAAAACGCCCTGCGGTTTCTTGTAGCCGGGCCATACTTAACGGTTGCCCCCCCATACACTGCATCTCCGATCAGTGGATGCCCCATATGACTCAAATGCACTCTGATTTGGTGAGTTCGGCCCGTCTCCAGCTTGAATTGCAGCAGAGTTGCCGGCCCCAGAATCTCATGCGTTTCATAATGTGTGATTGCAGCGCGTCCATCCGGGCGTACCGCCATCGAAGTCCGGTTACGAGCCGACCTGCCAATGGGAGCATCAATGATGCCGGACCGGGGATCCGGCACCCCCCAGACAACTCCAATATAATATCTGTCCACAGACCGTATTTCAAATTGAGACTGTAACGCACGGTGCGCAGCATCGTTTTTAGCAACGACCAGAAGCCCTGTCGTATCCATATCCAGCCGATGTACAATTCCCGGCCGAAAGGGCTCTTCCGGCGCATGTGGCAGATTCCCGCCCACATGATGCAGTAACGCATTTACCAGAGTTCCTGTCGGCCTCCCCGCTCCAGGATGAACCGGCATTCGCGCAGGCTTATTGATCACCACAAGACTCTCATCTTCATAGACAATCTCCAGCGGTAATGCCTGGGGAAGGAGGGTTAACGGCTCCGCAGCAGGCGATATCCATTGAATGGTGCGGCCGGGCAGGATGGGATAGGACGGGCGCAACACCGTTTTTTTGTCTACAGTCACCTGACCTGCACGAATGAGTTTCTGTGCCTGATTCCGAGAGCCGACATCGGGCATGTGCGCCAGCGTCACATCCAGACGCTGCTCAGTCTCGGCAATCAAAACATTTGATTTCTTCATCCTTCACCTCAAACCTGCTCCTGCTGAACACATTCCCATAACTCTCGCTTCAGCGTATCCAATCCAAAATTGGCCGCCGCACTAATCAAAAACACATCTTCTTTTGAACCAAACTGGCGGCGAACCTGATCAAGATAATCTTTGTGCCTGTCCCTGGGGAGCAAATCTGCCTTTGATAATGCAATCAACCGGCGCTTCTTTGAGAGCTTCGGGTCATAGTTGTGTAATTCTTTCAGGAGTCGCTCAAATTCCGCAACCATATCGTCGGAGATCACCGGGATCAGGAATAACAGGACTGCATTGCGCTCAATATGCTTCAGGAAACGCAGCCCTAATCCCTTCCCTTCACTTGCCCCCTCAATAATACCGGGAATATCTGCAATCACAAACGACTCATACTCATCTACGCGGACTACGCCGGGGCTTGGAGTCAGAGTAGTAAACGGATAATCAGCAATCTTGGGGCGTGCTGCAGAGACGGAGGCGACCAGGGTGCTTTTACCTGCGTTCGGGAATCCAACCAGACCGACATCCGCCAGCATCTTCAACTCCAGCAGGATCGTTTTTTCCTCTCCCGGCTCTCCCGGCTGTGCATAACGGGGAACCTGTCGTGTTGCCGATTTGAAAAATGTATTCCCCTTGCCACCCCGACCGCCTCTCGCAAGTATAAGTTGATCGTCATGCTGTATTACTTCCCCCAGGAGATCCCCGCTGTCCGATATCCGGGCAATTGTGCCGCATGGGACGCGCAATACCAGGTCACGGCCATCTTTCCCCGCACGATTATTCCCCTGCCCCCCTTCACCCCGGGGGGCGCGCTGATGCGGATTATATCGCAGATCCAGAAGTGTGTAAAGATGTTGATCTGCCTGAAGAATCACGGAACCGCCCTGTCCGCCGTTCCCGCCCGCCGGGCCTCCTTTGGGAACATATTTTTCGCGCCGGAATGCGACGCTTCCAGCACCTCCATGACCGCTCCGCACATAAATCGTAACTTGATCTATAAATCGCATTGAGACACAATTGATGAAAAAAGTAGTAATCTATACGGATGGGAGCTGTCAGGGCAACCCCGGACCAGGCGGCTGGGCTGCCATCCTACGATACAAAAAGGAGGAACGTGTGCTTTCAGGGGGATCACCGGATACAACGAACAATCGCATGGAGCTCAATGCAGCCCTGCAGGCGCTGCAGGCACTGAAAGAGCCTTGTGATGTAAAACTTCATACAGATAGTCAGTATCTTAAGAGGGCGTTTACTGATGGATGGGTAAAAAGATGGCGTTCAAACGGTTGGATGACCGCAACGCGTCAGCCGGTCAAAAATCAAGACCTCTGGCAATCCTTGTGGAATGAAACCCAAAAACATCACGTCCAATGGATCAAAGTTAAAGCCCACGCCAACAATAAACTCAATAACCGGGTAGATCAATTAGCCGTAAAAGCGGGGAAGCGTGCCTTGCGCGGATCAGGTACGTGACCGAATTTTAACCTGATTCTCTTTTTTATGTTTTTTGTACTGTCGGCTTTGTTTCTGGGAACGCTGCCCTCCGCGTCCCCTGTACCCGGCTGTCCAGATGACTGCAGGCTCTCTGCGTCCTATGTCTCACAGGACATCCAGATTGACGGTGTGCTCAGTGAAGAGGCATGGATTGAGGCGGCCATTGCCACGGACTTTACACAGTACTCTCCCAATGAGGGGGATCCAGCCACACAGAAAACGGAAGTTCGCGTCCTTTATGGAAAAAGTGAAATTTTTATCAGTGCCGTTCTGAGAGATACCGAACCGGAACAGGTCCTGCGCACACTGGGCCGCCGGGATGAATTTAATCAGGCAGACTGGTTTATCGCCTCCATTGATTCCTATCTGGACCGTAAGACTGCCTATAATTTTGCGGTGAATGCCGCAGGAGTACAGGCGGATGGGATCTACACTGGAAACAACCAGTTTGGTGGCGGAGGCGGAGGCTTTGACTTTGATACTTCCTGGAATGCGGTCTGGCGAAGTGCCGTGCGCAGTACCAATGAGGGCTGGGTGGTCGAAATGCGGATCCCCTTCACCATGCTTCGCTTCTCGGACACGCCGAACCAGCGCTGGGGAATTAATTTTCGGCGTGTGATTCCACGACTGGGGGAGATCAGTGACTGGGTTCTCATTCCACGTGCGGAACGCAGGAGCGGAACGGTTGCCCAATACGGCACACTGGAAGGCATCATTGAGATCCGCCCCCGGCGCAATGTTCAGGTGACACCCTATACGGTCGGCAATGCCACCCTCGATTCAGAAGAATCCACATCATCCTATACCGGAGATATTGGAGCGGATCTGAAGGTTGGACTCTCGTCCAATATCACGCTTGACGCAACCATCAACCCGGATTTTGGACAGGTAGAGGCAGATCCTGCGGAACTCAACCTGACGGCGTTTGAGACCTTTTTTCCCGAAAAGCGGCCATTCTTCACAGAGGGGGTGTCCATCTTTAATTTTGATGTCGTGCGAGGCGGGGCCCTCCTGTACACACGGCGGATCGGATCCCAGGCACCGGTATTAGGGGCCGCCAAACTCTCTGGACGAACCGAAAAAGGATTGGATTTCGGGTTTTTCGGGGCCTCAACCGGTGAAGACTATGATCCCGAGAATCACTACGGTGTGGGACGGGTACGGCAGCGGATTGGCAGTCTTTCAAGTATTGGCGGCATTGCAACCCTCTATGATGATATCCATGGCGGACGAAGTTATACCGGCGGAACGGACTGGGATTTTCGCTTTTTCGATAACCGGTTCAAGATTTCAGGCCAGACCAGTGCCACCCATCACACCGACGATGGCGAATCCGAACAGGGATTTTCTGTCTATGTCCGGGCGGACCGTCAGCGCAGTATATGGAATTATTCCGTGAATGCATCGGTGATCTCCAATGGCTATAACCCGAACGATATCGGCCGCCTCCGGCAGAACAACTATGTAAACTTCGTGAGCGGGGTCAACCATCAGATCAACCGCGGAAATCCATTTGGACCGTTCCGGCGCGCATCGGCCCTGTTATTCATTGGAGGCGGGTTTTCCTACGATGAGAAATCACACAACGGCACCGGCACCTTCTTCCGGTCAGACTGGACCTTTCATGATTACAGTGAACTGGAACTGAACGCGCAGACCGACTATCTCTTTGGCGGATACAACGCGTATGAAACCCGCGGACTGGATGAACGGGCCCGCCCGTTTGAGTTTGAATTTGAGGTGGGCTACCGAACCGATTCCCGCCGGAGATGGAGTCTGGAACCGGCGATTGAGGGAATTATTTATGCAGATGGCGGGCGGATCATAGAACCCGGTCTGGAACTGGAATGGACCGCAACTCCAAAACTCAACCTGTCTCTGGAAGCTGCACTCGGCCGCGAAATGAACACAACCGAATGGGCGGCCAATGAGTCGTTTTCTTTTATCGGGGATACGATCCTGATTGCCGAGGAGAGTGACGAAGATCCATCTGAGACGCAGGTCTGGCACCCGGTTCCCGACAACCCTGCACTCAGCCGTGTACTCGCCGCAAGGGAGTCCTGGGATCAAAGCGGCAATCATTACATACCGGTGTACGGCCACCGCAATACACGTTCCGCCGACATCACGCTGCGTACGGGCATCACGCTGTCTCCCAACTTGGCCATTCAGTTCTACGGGCAGCTTTTTGCCGCCAGAGGGCAGTACACGAGTTTTGAACTGCTTCAGGACCGGGACACGCTCGTTCCTGTTTCGGCATTCCCGAAGCAGTATGATTTTGCATTCAGCCGATTGCAGACCAACACCGTCGTTCGCTGGGAGTATCGTCCAGGATCCGTGCTGTATCTGGTATGGTCGCAGGCCCGCTCCACGAGTGACGATTCAAATCTGTTTGATGTAGGCGGTATGTCTCCGTTTGATCAATCCACTTCCAATCAGTTTGCCGACACCTTTGATCTCCCCCCGGTGAATGTACTGCTGCTCAAGTTCAGTTACAAGTTTCTGAACTAGCCGGTTCTGATTTTCTGATTTTGGAACCACTTGCGGGATTGCACCGTACCACGGGATATATTCGTAGTAACCGTCATAGATAGAACTATGGAATTCTCGTCTGTTCTACTCCTTTTTGGTGCTCTTATTTTGGGAATTCTGGGGCTGAGATGGAAGCAGTCGCTTAATCCCAAACAACAGTTCCAGATTACGATTATTTCCGGGGTCCTGCTTCTCGGCCTTCTCATAGGAAATGGTGTCTATCACTGGACAGCAATCCTGATGGCGGGTGCAGGTGCATATGCACTCTATCGGCAATACAAAGCTTATGCCGCATATCGGACGGCCGAACATTGTTAAACGAATGCGGTGGGGATCCTTGCGAAGATTTTTACTCCCCTTCCGGAACGTAGCTGGCAGTGGACTGTTATCCGCATTTTGATCCGGGGATTTCGGACAAAGGATGCTCACTTATTCCTCATCTGGCGAACCGGTGGAGGCTTGAATTTTGAGGAGATTTTGTGTTCAAGCCAAATGAGACTGTTCCCGGTTCAACAGATTTTCACCAGCCCGCTAATATGAACCGTTTGGACTTATTCAGGAATCTGTAGAATCTGTACCGGTAAGCATAAGAAGGGGATGTTTCTCTTACCCTCCCTTCTGTCGGGTTCTGGATAAACCCCGCGACTTTACGCTTTACGGAGCCTGCTATGTGTGGCTAGAATGAATCCCGTCACGATTGGCCCAGGTTTGCTTCGCTGGTGGGGTAAGCAATTTCTCATTAAACCCTCCGTGCCTGCCTTTGGAGCCGATCAAGATTCCCTTGTGATTCCCCCATTTTTACATTGGCAAAGAATCTTAGATGCAGTTCGTCTATGCGGGGCTGCCTTCAGGATCGCCGGAAAAATGTCAGTTTTGCACAAGTTGTCAACGAAACTCCGCCGGTTGTCAGAATTGAAATCACCTCAAAAAAAAGCACCGACTCCGCTTGGTTTTCGCGAAATCGATGCTTAATGCTTTCAGTAATACTCAATCCAGGAACTTAATTCCTGAGATCTTCACGGTTCACCGCCCCCGGCAATATAACCGGCAGGGCTCCCCGTGCTAAGGCATAAAGCCCACCCATTGTATCAGATGGAACCGCAATATACGAACTACCGGTCAAAAAGTTCCATTCAGTGTACCCGCCCCGGATCAATCCCCGTGCGGTGTGTGTATTGAATTTCCTCCTTGACTTGACTGCTTGAAATCCGGTCAGGCCGCCCGAATCCTCGTCCACCATGACGGAAATTTTTGCTTTCAGATAGTTTCTTATGGGGAGTAGATATCGATTCTTTTGGACTCATTATTTAGTAATTCCAGGAATTGTTCATAGATCAAGTCGTCCTGTATCTCCGCTCTATCACCATGTTTCCTGAAAGTTTCGAACCACGGAATGCCCGGTTATTGCATCAATTCCACTATCGAATGGTGGGGTAAAGACTTGTACCGCCTCCATATCATCCCCGTCAATTCTTTACAACGCCTTCAGACACCGCCGCCGGGGAGATGATTCAGCATATCTTTGAGGCGAGCGTCTTCTGGATTCCTTCCCCGTTTACACTCCTGTGGAAAACGACCTCCACAGCTTCGTTACCACTGGACCATAGCCGAATGGTCACCAGTCCCGCCAGTTTCCCACCGTATTCAACCTGAAACCGCGACACCTTATTGAAGGGGATGCTGTCGTAATTCTTCTTGTTCCCCGTCATTCCCTGCTTATCAACATTGAGGATGCGCCGATCCGTGACGATGAACATGTCCCGCACCGTTTTACAGGCGTACTCAACCGTCTCATTCGGCGCAAGAGCATGCGCATACTCCTTTTGCACCCGGGAAGGATTAACACCTCTGTACATCTCAAAAAATGTGCTCATAACTCTTTTCTCTTTGCTTTAGATTCGCGACCGTCCCCTTGACTCCCCCCTCTTCCATGCCTTCGATGTTACTCCCGAAATCCTCCAATTCCATACCTTTCGCAGGCGACTGAGCAGGCATCCGCTTCATCCTTGAACGCGTGATCGCCTTGCAATTATGCACCAGTAAAATCTCTCCAAAGTAAACTGGATCATGTTCTTTCCGCCTGTCACGATATGCGGTCGAATGTCCCCTTACCTGTTTTACGGTGTGAATCATGGGAGATACAGGTCGAAGAATGGACGGAATGATCCCTATCTTGCGGGTTCAATTTGCACCGTATAATCCTCCATAATCGGATTGGCAAGCAATTTTTTACATGCCGCACGCGCTGCAGACTCTGCATCTTCCTCTGTATCTGCGGAAATCTGAAGTTCCATGTACTTTCCGATCCGAACGGAATTTATCCGGTCAAAGCCCAGGTTCTGCAATGCATGATGCGTGGCTTTACCCTGTGGGTCCAATATAGCCGGGCGAAGTGTAACGGTGATGTGTGCTGTATACATGTCAAAAAGTCGGTTACCCTGAATAAACTAAACCATCCGGAAACTTCTACGGGCCGGGCCTAAATTCGCTCGTTTTCAAAATGATCAAACGAGCGAATCCTGATTCCAAAATAGCCAAACCTTCCATTGCATCCTCAATTTCCACTGGCATGGTGCCTCGGGATAGGAAAAGCCCTGTGCTGCGATATCCGCATAAGAACTTCGCCTCTATTCTCTCCATTGTAACAATTCCCGCAATATGGCTGACTTGAATGAAGGAATTTTGCTATTTCTTCTTTGTACGCCTTCGCCCGCGCCTGCGGGGACTGGCAGCTTTCTTGTTTAACAGTTCAATCGCCTCGTCCAGCGTGATCTCACCTAAGCCTTGATTTTTCCGGATGGATGCATTGATTTTCCCCCGCTTTACATAAGGCCCATACTGCCCCTTATCGAACAGTACCCGCTCTCCTGTCTTGGGATCAATGCCTAATTCAACGGGAAATCTCAGCAGTTCCACGGCCTGTTCCAGCGTGATCTCCTGCGGTTCAACCCCCTTGGGAATTGATTTTCTGCGGGGTTTTTCTTTTGACCCTTCCGGTTCAACAAGTTCAATATACGGACCATAGGTGCCATTTTTAAGCAAGATGGGCTGCCCACTTTCGGGGTGAATCCCTAATTCCTGAGAGGGTGATTTAGATGCTTTGAGGAGTGCAAGCAATGTCTCATCATCCAGATCTGCAGGTAAAAAATGGTCCGGCACCGTACCGCGCAGTTCCTTCCCGTCAATGACCGCCTGCACATACGGGCCATACCGCCCAATCCGAACGGTACACTGCTTGAGTTTGGGAGAATGAATGGTGGAGATCGCCCGAGAATCCACCTGATCAATCGCCTGTTCAACGCGACTCTGAATCCCCTTCTCCCCCTGATCAATGGAATAGAGAAATGCCTGTCCCTTTGCTTTGCCCTGTGCAATTTCGTCCAGATGCTTCTCCATCTGTGCAGTAAAGCCCGTATCCACCAACGACTCAAAGCGTTCCTCCATGAACGCATTCGTTGCAAATGCGCGGAGCGTTGGGGCAAGTGCTGAGCCGGACTTGACGGCACTGCCCCGGTCCTGAATCGTGCTGACGATGGTTGCGTACGTACTAGGGCGGCCGATCCCCTCCTCTTCCAGTTTGCGGATCAGAGAGGCTTCGGTATAGCGGGCAGGCGGCTTGGTTTCGTGACCCTTTGACTCCAGCCCCCGACACTGCAGTTGCTGCCTGGCTTCAAGAGCCGGCAGATGCTTCTCTGCATTCTCCTTTACTTTTTCAGGATTATCGCTCCCCTCGACATACACCAGTAAAAATCCAGGAAATAACACCTGCCGCCCGGTGGAACGAAACTGTGCAGGCGGAAGGTCCGGAAGGGTTGCCGTGGAAATCACCCGAACATCCCGCATTCTGGCATCGGTCATCTGACTCGCAACGGTGCGCTTCCAGATCAGATCATACAATTTTTTCTCATCGCCCTGCAGCCCCAGTTGAGTTGCCGTCTTCATCTGCCCGCCGGCGGGACGAATGGCTTCGTGGGCTTCCTGCGCATTTGCGACCTTACTCTTGTACCGGCGAACCTGCCTGCTTAAATACTCCTCTCCATACGTGTTCGTGATGGTGTCACGCGCGGCCGTGAGGGCCTCCTGAGAGAGTGTAATGGAATCCGTACGCATATACGTGATAAACCCGCGCTCGTAAAGTTTCTGGGCAACGGTCATGGTTTTTTTTGCCCCCCACCCGAACTTGCGACTCCCTTCCTGCTGCAGTGAAGAGGTGATAAACGGGGCCGCCGGACTCCGCTTCCTTTCTTTGGAGGTCACACTTGTAACCTGCCAGTCTGCCGAGGGCAGCCGGGCAACCAGCTGATCGGCTTCCCGTTTTCCCAGGAGCAGGATTCCGGAATTTTCCAGAGATTTTTTGAGTTCTCCGGTATGGTCATCAAAATCACGCCCCGTTGCCAGCCTGCGCTCCCCTAGATGTGTCATCGTCGCCTTAAACTGCGCCGTGTTGGCCTGCAGGGTTGCTTCCAGATCCCAGTACTGCGCAGGCAGAAACTCCATCCGCTTCTTTTCGCGCTCAACCAGAAGCCGGACCGCAACGCTCTGGACACGTCCCGCACTGGTGCCTTTGCCGATCTTTCTCCACAGTACCGGCGAAATCTTGTACCCGACCAGACGATCCAGGACTCGTCGGGATTCCTGGGCTTCAACCAGATTCTGATTTATATCCCGCGTATTATCCAGCGCCTTTCCAATGGCGCTTTTTGTGATTTCGTGAAAGACCATCCGGCGCACCGGCACTTTTGGTTTCAGCACCTGAACCAGATGCCAGCCGATGGCTTCGCCTTCACGGTCCTCGTCCGTTGCAATCAACAGTTCATCCGCCTGGGCGAGTGCATCCCTGAGTTCTTTGACCACCTTGCGCTTGTCGGAAGGAATGATGTAGAGGGGCTTGAACTCGCCATTTTCAATTTGCACCGCAAGGGTTGCCCAGGGTTCCTTTTTATATTTGGCCGGAATCTCCCTGGCATTGCGGGGCAAATCACGGATATGTCCCCAACTGGCCAAGATCCGATATTGGGACGAGGGCAGGAACCGACTGATCGTTTTGGCCTTGGTCGGAGACTCAACAATTACCAGACTTAACATGAGATAAATGGATTCTGGCGGCGTTCACACGCACAACCGGGTACAACGTTCCAAAATATAAGGCATCTCATTGGTGCCGATAACGAATTTTGGAGTAAATTTGTCTGTTCTGTGTGATGCGAATCGCCTTCACCAGATTAACTATCACCTGATACATTACTTATGTCCACCCAATATGTCTATCGCTTCGGCAACGGAGCAACGGAAGGTTCGAAAGAAATGAAAGCCCTGCTTGGCGGCAAGGGGGCCAATCTGGCCGAGATGAGTGCCATTGGCTTGCCCGTCCCCCCTGGCTTCACCGTAACCACCGAAACCTGTCACTACTACAGCAGCAATAACCATACATGGCCCGAAGGGCTCCATGATCAAATCCAAGATGGCGTGCACCACCTTGAAAAAGCACTGGGGCGCAAATTAGGCGATCCCTATAAACCGCTACTGGTCTCCGTCCGAAGCGGTGCCGCACAATCCATGCCCGGCATGATGGATACCGTACTCAACCTGGGGCTCAACGACGAGGTCGTGGCGGGACTTGCCAAAGAAAGCGGGAATGAGCGCTTTGCTTACGATGCATACCGCCGCTTTATTGACATGTTTGGCGATGTGGTGATGGGGGTCCACCACCACTACTTCGAGGAAGCAATTGCTTCCATGAAAGAAGCCAAACAAGTCACCGATGATCTGGACCTAGATGCAGAAGATCTGAAACTTCTGGTACTGGAATTCAAATCAATCTACGAAAAGCATACCGGCCATTCCTTCCCTGCGGATCCGCAAATCCAGTTGAAGCATGCCATTAATGCCGTATTCAATTCCTGGGACAGCATGCGTGCGATCAAATACCGCCGCATCAACAAGATCACGGGACTGTTAGGCACTGCGGTCAATGTGCAGGCCATGGTTTACGGGAATATGGGCGAAAGCAGTGGAACCGGAGTCTGCTTTACCCGGAATCCATCAAACGGCGAACCTGAGCTTTATGGCGAGTATCTGGTCAATGCGCAGGGAGAGGATGTGGTTGCAGGCATTCGTACACCCAAACCGATCTCAGAAATGACCAGAGAATTCCCCGGCCCCTATGAGGAGCTCGTGGAAATGACGACTGCACTCGAAAAACATTACCAGAACATGCAGGACATAGAATTTACGATCCAGGATGGATCCCTCTATATCCTGCAGACCCGGAACGGAAAGCGGACCGGACGTGCTGCACTTCGCACGGCCGTGGATCTGGTACGTGAGGGAATCACGGACAAAGTCACCGCCGTTCGGGATCTCGTTGAACCCGGCCATCTTGATCAACTGCTCCATCCAGGGTTCAAAGATGAGGCCGCCTATCAAAACGACGTTCTGGCCACTGGACTGCCCGCTTCCCCGGGCGCTGCAGTCGGGCGGGTTGTCTTTACCGCGGACGAAGCAGAATTATGGGCGCAAAATGGCGAAAACGTGATTCTGGTCCGTATTGAGACAAGTCCGGAGGATGTTGGCGGAATGGATGCAGCCCAGGGTATTTTGACCTCCAGAGGTGGAATGACCAGTCATGCGGCCGTTGTGGCACGAGGCTGGGGCAAACCCTGTGTGGCAGGCTGCGGAGATATTGTGATCAGTTATGCGGCCAAATCCTTCAAGGTTGGAGACATGACCATCTCTGAAGGTGACTGGATCAGTATTAACGGTTCATCTGGAGAGGTTATTCACGGAGCACAGGAGCTCGTCGGTGCCCAAATGAGCGATGATTTTGCAACCTTTATGGAATGGACGGACGAGGTTCGCCCCATGGGAGTCCGAACCAATGCCGATACACCGGAGGATGCAGAAAAGGCTATTTCCTTCGGTGCCGAAGGGATTGGCCTCTGCCGGACAGAGCACATGTTCTTTGAAGGGCACCGGATCCAGAATGTTCGGGAGATGATTCTGGCGGAATCCGAAGACGCACGCAAGGCAGCGCTCGACAAACTGCTTCCCTTCCAGAAGGAAGACTTCCTGGGGATCTTTCAGGCCATGTCCGGTATGCCGGTTACCGTTCGCCTGCTGGATCCCCCGCTCCATGAGTTCCTTCCACATGATCATGCCGGTAAAGAAGAAATGGCGAAGCTCATGGACGTTTCCATTGATGTGGTGGAAGCAAAAATTGCAGAACTGCACGAATTCAACCCCATGCTGGGACATCGCGGATGCCGGCTCGGAATCACTTTCCCCGAAATTACGATCATGCAGACACGGGCCATCCTTGAGGCCGCCGTCGAAGCCAGGAAGTCGGGCGTTGATCCGCACCCGGAAATCATGGTGCCCCTGATTGGAACCGTTGAAGAATTTCGGAATCAGAAAGCCCTGATTCAGGAGACCGCGGAAACCGTATTCAGCGAAACGGGAACCCGTATCGACTACCTGATTGGGACGATGATTGAGGTTCCGCGGGCCGCCTTGACGGCAAAAGCAATTGCAAAGGAAGCAGACTTTTTCTCCTTTGGCACCAATGATCTGACGCAGATGTGCTTCGGGTACAGCCGGGATGATGCGGGAAAATTCCTGCCCGGCTATGTAGAGCATAAGATTCTACCCGAGGACCCCTTCCAGGTCCTGGATCAGGAAGGGGTCGGCCAACTGGTTCAAATCGCTACCGAAGATGGCAGACATGCAAATGCCAGTTTAAAGGTTGGCATTTGCGGCGAGCATGGCGGCGAACCGCAATCCGTGGCATTCTGCTACCGCCTAGGACTGAATTACGTGTCCTGTTCCCCGTTCCGGGTTCCGATTGCACGGCTTTCGGCTGCACAGGCCCATCTGGCAGAGCAATAGACGGAGACATGGCCAGTGTCCCGGCATCTAGTGCAGGGACACTGGCTCACCACCGCACATAAATCTATTCGGATGGATTCCCG
Organism: Rhodothermales bacterium; assembly: GCA_022822185.1. GTDB lineage: Bacteria > Bacteroidota > Rhodothermia > Rhodothermales > Bin80 > Bin80. The sequence continues at coordinate 25,407 of JAJECE010000002.1, forward strand.
CGCGGAACAAATGCCTGAATTCCAGTGATTGCACGCCCAAGAATCAGGCCGTGAATATCATACGTACCTTCGTAGGTGTTCACACTCTCCAGATTGACCATATGGTGGATCACACGAAACTCTCCGCTGATTCCGTTGCCCCCTAACATATCACGTGCGGTTCTGGCAATCTCTAACGCGGTATTGCAGTTATTACGTTTGGCCATGGAAATCATCTCAGGGACGGCCTGTCCTGCATCCATAAGGCTGCCGATCCTCCACGCCAGCAGTTGCATTTGCGTGATGCTTGTAAGCATATTGGCCAACTTGGTCTGTACGAGCTGCATGGAACCAAGCACATGCCCAAACTGGCTCCGTTCCATCACATACTGACGTGCCCGTTGAAAGCAGTTCTCTGCCGCCCCGCAAGCCCCCCAGATAATGCCGTAGCGGGCACTATTGAGGCATGTGAACGGCCCCCGGAGTCCCTGAACCTCGGGAAAGACTCTGGTATCTGGAACGAATACATCGTGAAGAACAATCTCCCCGGTAATGGAGGCCCGGAGACTCATCTTGTTTCCGGTCTTCGGGGTTGTGAACCCTTCACTTCCCCGCTCTACAAGAAATCCCCGAATGACACCGGAACCTCCACTGGACTCTTTTGCCTTCGCCCATACAACCGCAAGATCTGCAATCGGGGAATTAGTAATCCACATTTTCGCCCCATTCAACATCCATCCTCCCTCTACACGTACGGCCGTCGTCTCCATTGAACCTGGATCTGATCCATGGTTCGGCTCGGTCAACCCAAAACATCCAATGAGTTCTCCTGTGGCCAGGCGGGGAAGAAAGGTTGCCCGCTGCTCCTCGGTGCCAAACTTCCAGATGGGCAGCATCACCAGAGAGGATTGCACCGACATAAATGAACGGTATCCAGAGTCAATGCGCTCCAGTTCACGCGCCACTAGTCCATAGGCCGTATAACTGACTTCTGCGCCGCCGTACTTTTCAGGAATGAACGCCCCCAGGAGTCCGATCTCTCCCATTTCTCTGGCGATTTCCGGATGAAAAACCTCATCCTGATTGCCCGCTAGTGCACGGGGCTCAAGCTTATCCTGTGCATACCTTTGGGCCGATTTCCGGATCAGATCTTCCTCTTCACTCAATGTACTCTCCAGATGGAGTACGTCGTCAATATTCAATGACATATTTCTGTTTCTGAGTATCTTCGGGTTTTATTGGGCCGATTCATCATAGCCGCCTGATTTTTTGCACCGTTCGTTGCCGCTATTCTTCAGTTGCCATCATGAACGAGGCATGTGATGTCAGGATCTTGACTATCATCTCCCCGGCAGGGGGAGTGAATCTGTAAAAACTGTTCGTACCTCAAAGCAAGAATACGGTTCATCCGCAACATATGCAGTATCTTGTGGTTGGAAAAGCCATTCTTAAATTTACACTACTGCTATGCGATTAGGTTTTAGTCGGATTTTGTTCTTTTTGATCATCTCCTTTTCAACGGTGCCTGATCTGCACGCCCAAATCTTCCAACGTCCTAAACTGGGAGCCGGGATGAGTCTGGTGATGGGGACTGGGGAACAGGCCGTCGGCATTGGAATTGACGCGCGTCTCGCCTGGGTGGTAAACCCGGACCTCTCCATTGGCACTAGTGCCAACTTCATCAATTACATCTTGAAGGGGCGGGATGATGCGGCCTATTTTTTCCATCCGACGGTCACGGCGATTGTCACGTTGAATGCGGCAAACGTACGCTCACCTTATCTGATTTTTGGGCTTGGTGCGAATCTGGTTCTGGGTGGAGATGCGAACGCTGCAGAATCCGGCCCTTCTATCAATGCCGGCATGGGATGGGTATTCTCACTTCAGGCAACCTCTCTGTATGTTGAATTGATCCCCTCGCTGATTGTCGTTCGTTCCGCAGTTGAAATGCAGCTTCCTGTCCGCTTCGGGGTTATTCTGTGACATGCCCACCGGTAAGCCTCTGTGGCACGGCTTCGTGGATCGGATACCCGATATCCATACGAAAATCCTGTTTTCTGCCGATTCAACAATGATTTAGGAGTTGGCGTGTTCCGTCTATTTTTTGACGAAAATTGGGGACACTGACGGTGCCTGCACACAGGCGGGATTCACCTAGTGTAAGATGCAGATACTGAACAGGGAACAGATCAGGCCGCCGCGTGCGATCCAGCAACCAGATCGTTCTTGCGTCCCAATGTAATCGTTCGAATTCGGTTCTCCATGAGATTGTTCTCAATTTCAATGGTTCCGTTCTTGGTGAATTGCATCAACTTCTCCACCGACTCAGCGTATAGCACGCAGCGGTATACCAGAGCGTTCCCTCCGCCGTCCGATGCGCGTTTCAAGAAACGTCTTCAACTGATTCAAAATCGGGACCGACTTGCTTTGACGCTGCCGCAAACGCTCTGCATCGGATACATCCTGGTCACGAAGTTTCCGCTCAATCTCGTACAGATCCGATCAGACGAAGGGCAACGTCACAGCAGACTGGATATCGGGTTTTTGCATTATGGAAGTAGCGCCGAACATGGGTCCAGCAGCCGTGCTGTATAATATCTAATATCTCGGTGCGGCCAAACCCAACATACACCGAATATCCCTCGGTATGCAACGCCCCCTTGAACTCTTACTCACTATTGTCGTATCATGCTCCTGTATCCCAGGCCCAATTTTCATTAGGCGGACTGGGGAGTAGATTTATCTGGCAAAATCAGTACTGTCTGCGAGAGATCATATCTTGCAAATTTTCCATTTCCCACAGTATTTTACTATCTCGGCATTGAGTTACTACTCATGCAAGCCGATAACATTGCCATAAACCAAAATACGAGTCACATGGATGACCACAAACTTAGGCCCAGCGATGCTGAAGTCTTTCAACACCTAAAAAATGCAAATGCTCAGTATGACGAATACGTCAAATTATTGGAGTTTTCTGAACTCCTCGATGATTCAGACGATCCCCCTCCTCTAAGATATTCGTGGGATAATCCGATTGGTCTAAAGAGTAGGAGTTCCAATACAACTACATCCGCGGGTTTCCATGTCTAGTTGGCCGGAACTGACAACTGCATTACAGCGGTACACTGGGAAGAGCAAAATTGCATTTGTCTCCCAAGAATCCGATCAAACAATACGAAAAGATTGCGGACTTAACCAATCGTAATGTCTTGTATTATGCGTCCGCCTTCCTCCAGAAACCCACTGCCCCCGCACTATTAACGGCAATTACACCTGAAGATATAAACGGATTTATGACTAGGGTCAAAGGATGTGACAGAAAAAAATCTCCTGCTTGTCCTGCAACACCACCCGGTGGCGTGGCGGGAACTGCCCAAACGATTGTTGAATATCTACGTGAAAAGTTTGCGGAGATCAATGTAGCGATTCCAGCCTATGCGATGTCGGCCGGAACGATGATCGCATGGGGATGTGATTGTATCATCATGGATCGTCAAAGCCAATTGGGACCCATTGATTCTCAAGTGTTTCAGTAGCAATGAACACAAAATCCATGGAAAACGCATCGGACGAAATGAAGCAAGAACTCAAAAATTAGAGATCAGGGGTTGCAAGATAGTATTCTGACTTTGTACCATCTATTCACAACAGTATTCGAAAATGCCTCGGCGACCAAGATTGTACAGAGCAGTACTGGATGTATGTGGCTGAAGAATTGGATTGGTCCTATCCTCTGGTCTCATCCTTGAATCGCTGTTGTAATGGATCTGATCTATCAGGATGTATCCCTGTATGTGCATATTCCTTTTTGCATACAGAGGTGCTCATATTGTGACTTTTACTTCGTGACCACAAAGCACGGTCATGACGAATTCGTTGACGCACTTTGCCTGGAAATCACTCAGGTTTCCCGGAAGTTCCCTGATATAAGCCTATCTACCGTGTATTTCGGGGGAGGTACACCTTCACGCTTATCTCCCTGTGCAATCACCCGGATCCTGTCTCACATTCATGCCTGCTTTGATGCCAAATTAACATGTGAGATCACACTGGAGGCAAACCCGGAAGATGTCACTGCTGCAGGACTTGAAAAACTTAAACATGCCGGGATTACCCGAATCAGTCTTGGTGTTCAATCTTTCAGGGACGAAGAGTTACATTTTATGAATCGGTGTCACAATTCGGAGCAGGCCGCTCAGGCCTGCAAGTTGATCAATGAGGCTGAATTTGATCGCTGGTCCCTTGATTTAATCTTTGGAGTTCCCGGGGCATCCACACAGGAGTGGCAGGAGAATTTACACCGTGCAGTAGAAACAGGTGCAACGCATATTTCCACTTACAGCTTAACCGTTGAGCCGCATACTCCCCTGCATAAGCAGGTAACGCGGGGAATGATCAAACCTGCCTCTGGTAACCAAACCGCCGAGCAGTTTCAAATCGCCATAGAATTCCTCGAATCGATTGGATTTGAGCACTATGAAGTGTCAAGTTTTGCCCATCCAAATCATCGTTCAAGGCACAACATGCGCTACTGGAATCACACGAATTACCTTGGAGTCGGCCCTAGTGCGCATTCATTCTGGTGGCAGGATGGCCGTGCTGTGAGGTGGGAAAATATCCGAAGTCTACGTTCCTATAACGAGACCGTGATCAAGGGAGAGTCCCCTGCAAACAGCAGAGAAACTCTTTCCGATGATACACTGGTCAGAGAGAAAATCATGTTGGCACTCCGCACATCTGAGGGGCTTGATCTGGAACATCTCTGGAAAAACTACGGCTTCGACCTACTCAAACACAAACAGAAGGAACTGAAAGCGATGCGACTCCAGGGCCTGCTTATCCAAGAGGGAGCATTGATACGACTTACCAAAAAAGGCCTGCATGTATGCGACCGCCTCACCACCAAGTTATGGCCCGGCTGAACCGACCACACAGCTTCGGATAGAACGCTGGCTTTCAATCCAGTCCCCTCATGAGGCACTCTCTATGTTATCCCTGTCCAAATCAGGATGCCGGTCTACTCAGAAAAATTTAGAAACTACCTGATAGAATGGCTTTATCCCCACTCTGAAAATCATCTTTGTGCACGGAGCACTGAAATGGGGGAGTCATTGAGTCTCTTCAAAATGAGATGATTTCACCCCTTGCACGATTCATTGGAGTGTCTCCGGCTCCTTCCTTGTGTTTATACAGACGTATAGAATTGTGATGCAGTTATAATTGCATCCTTTTTTGTATATTTGGACATCAATCAACCGGGCGAGGCCCAAAACATATGAAATACATTACAAAAATGGGGGGGGACTCTCTACCATTTATGCAAGCAAAAACGGGAGAAAATCACCGATTTCCTCAAATTTCAAAAAATAATTGATGCAGGGCTACATTTTCGTGGTCAGGAAGTGACAATGGAACGCAGTTTCGGCTATTGGAGCACCGGTACAGCAGGAGATTTTGAAGTTGAATCCCCGGGTGTTTCCACGTTAGATGC